>CALZIO010000010.1 GCA_945787785.1 uncultured Chromatiaceae bacterium | reverse complement strand
ATACCCTCCAGCAAGAGCAATGAATGTTTACTTTAAACCGACAAAACATAGTATCAAGAATCCACCAATAATTTACTCAACATTTTAATATGGTTTTTAGGACCACGGTGAGTCAGGGCCAGCCGCTCTCACATGCCTTCAGATAGGATATACTCGACAATGTATAAACCCGATCATGTGACTGAGGCCATATGCATAACCCTACACAGATTCGGCGCCAAACGCGCCTCACCTTATTATTATTTTCAGTGATCGTCGCGCCCTTCTCCGCGCCCCTAGCGTTAGCACAACAAAGTGCGCCGGCGGTCATCGTGGGCAAAGCGGAACAGGTCACCTTAATCGAAGAAGTGCCCTTATCAGGGTCCGTCATCTCACCGCGCGTGGCTAAATTGTCGACGGAGGTCAGTGGCATTGTGGAAGCCATGAATGTTGAGATTGGCGATCGCGTGAAAGCCGGAGATGTCATCCTGCGCCTTAATTCAGAGCTGGACGAACTTTCTCTTGCCGCGGCGCGCGCCATGACGGAACAAGCCACACAGGAACTGGAAGATACCAAACGCCGCCTCAGTGACGCTGAGGCCTTGGCCAAGCAGCAGACCGTATCCGCCAACGAACTCAAGTCGCTCTCGGCAGAAGTACGCATTGACGGAGCGACAGTGCAACGCTTCCGCGCGGAGCAACAAGGACAGGCCGCACTATTACGCCGCCATACGCTTAACGCCCCCTTCACCGGCGTCATCAGTCGCAAGTTGGTCGAACAAGGTGAGTGGATTCAACCGGGCGATGCCGTCGTTGAATTAGTTGCAATCACGGGTTTACGCGTTGACTTTCAAGTCCCCCAATCCGTATTTGCAAAACTGGATAATACAACGGAGATCAATATCAAATTAGATGCCTTGCCCGGACAAACTCTTACCGGCAATATTGAAACCGTTATTCCGGTAAGCGACCCAACCACCCGCACCTTTCTGATCCGTGTGGCACTCAGTGATCCCAAGGTCAAGCTGATGGCAGGCATGTCAGCCAGCGCAGTACTACGCTTAAAAACCGGCACCAAGGGGGTTGTGGTTCCACGTGATGCTTTGATGCGTTACCCGGATGGCCGTGTCACTGTTTGGGTGGTCAAGCAACACAGTGACAACACCTCAGTGTCAGAACAGCAAGTACAAACAGGGTTAAGCTTTAACGGTAAGGTCACAATTACCAGTGGTCTAACGCCCGACACCATCGTTGTTGTGCAGGGCAATGAATCATTACGCGACGGTCAAGCCGTCAGCGTAAAACGCGGCGAATAATTAGCATCGTGTTCGAAGCAATGGTAAAACGCGGTATTTTAATCGCTGTATGCACACTTATCATTGCCGTGCTGGGTATAGTGGCCGCGCTGAAAATACCGGTACAAATGATCCCCGACCTGGAAGTGCGTATCATCTCCATTCGCACCACCTGGCCCGGCGCCACACCACAAGATGTGGAAAAAGAAATTCTGATCGAGCAGGAAGAACATCTGCGCAGCGTGCCCGGCTTGCAACGCATTGTCTCCTCTGCATCGTTTGGTCGGGCCCAGGTCGAGCTGGAGTTTCCATTCGGAATCAACCTTAACGACACCATGATTCAAGTGGTCAATGCACTCAGTCGTGTGCCCTCTTATCCTAACAACGTCAATGAACCGCGTATTTATGCCACCTCCTTTTCGGCCAACTCCTTTATGTACTTCCGCGTCATGCCTTTGCCGACTAATCCACGCAACCTAGACATGATCCCCATGCAAGATTTTATTCGCGATCATGTCGCCTCGCGCATGGAGACGGTGTCTGGCGTCTCGGAAATATCTGTTTACGGTGGTGCCGAAAGACAAATACAAATACTGGTGGATCCGACTCGGCTCGCAGAACGTAATCTCACCGTGGACCAGGTGCGCCAGGCCATCCTACAGCGCAACCGCGATATATCCGGTGGCGAAATCGAATCCGGCAAGCGCCGTTACCTACTGCGCACCATTGGCCGCTTCCGCGACATCGACGATTTAAAAAACGTGATCATTGAGCGCCGCGGCGACGCCCTGATTCGCCTTGGCGAGCTTGCCGACGTCCGTCTCGGCCACTTTGAAATCAGCCGCTATTCGTATACCGACGGCAATCCCGTGATCGGCATGTCGGTGCGGCGTCAGGCCGGGTCCAACGTCATCGACATTAAACAAGCGATGATGCAGGAAGTTGCTACCATCAACGAAGAGGTTCTTAAACCAGCAGGCATGCATATGCGGCTGGTGGCCGATGACGTGGGCTATGTGAAAGCGTCCATCTTTAATGTCTGGACAAACTTATTAATCGGTGCCGTGCTGGCCAGCATTGTCATGTTCCTGTTTTTACGTTCCGGCAAAACCACACTGATTGGGATAATGGGAATACCGATTTGTACTATCGCCGCGTTTATTGGATTGCTTATGGCTGGCCGCACCATCAATGTTATTTCATTGGCTGGCGTGGCCTTCGCCATCGGTATGACCCTGGATAACAGTATTGTCGTGCTGGAGAGCATTGAACACGCCTGGCGCAAAGGGCTCGATCGCTGGCAGGCTGCAATTGATGGCGTGCGCAAGGTATGGCCGGCGGTGCTCGCCTCGACCTTAACGACAGTGCTGGTGTTTGTGCCCATCGTGTTTATCGCAGAAGAGGCAGGACAGCTCTATTCCGATGTCGCCATCGCCATCTCCGCCTCGATTATTGCGTCCATGCTAGTAGCCATTGCTGTAGTCCCGGCAACAGCGGCACACTTCGGTTTTAGCGGTAAACAACATCACAACGATGTGGGTACAACAGGCTGGAGAGCAAACGTGGTCAAACTCGTCAGCTGGTTAACAAATTCGCGTTTACATCAAGTGGGTGTTATTGCTGTGGTGGTTAGCATGTGTGCTGCGATTATTATTTTTCTCACTCCTCCTGCTGAATACCTGCCTGAAGGTGAAGAGCCAAAGGTATTTGCCAGCATGAGTCCGCCCACAGGTTACAATATCGAGACCATGATGCGCATCGGCAACGAAGTGCAAGACTATTTTCTACAGTTTTTGGATCACAGCCCCGATCAATTCGACCGTGGCGAGACTGACGTGCCAGCCATGGCGTATTTCAATCTAAGTATTCAGGCCACACGCGTGCGTATTATCGCGCAACCGAAAGATCCCAAACACATTAAACCACTGATGGATTCCATCGATCGAAAATACGAAACCTACGTGGGCATGCGCTCGTTTGTATCGCGCGGATCCATTATCACCAGTAACAGTGGCGGCACACGCAGCATCAACCTGGACATCTCCGGGCCTTCATTAGAAGCCATCTACGAGGTTGCCTTGTTGGCTGAACGCCGTGCCAAAGAAGTCTTCGATCGGCCGCGAGTGCGAGCCAATCCCTCATCATTGACCTTGTCACAACCGTTGGTGGAGATAAGACCGAACTGGGAACACCTGGCGCAAACAGGCATGAGCAATGCTGACATGGGTTTTACCATTGCTGCATTGACTGATGGTGCGTTTGTCGACGAGTTCTTTCTTGACGATGATAAAATCGATATTTATCTCTACAGCAGTGCAGGCAACAACGCCACACTGGAAACCCTCAACAACTTACCCATTTATACACCCGCAAATGCCGTTGTACCGTTGGCATCACTCGCCACGATCGTGGAAACGGTTGATAGCAGCAACATCCGGCGCGTCGATGGTAAACGCACCGTAACCTTGAATGTCATCCCTCCGGATAATATCGCCCTGGAAACCGGGGTGGAAATTGTCAAACACGATGTAGTTTCCTACCTGCAAGACAGCGGCGCCATCCCCAGTAATGTAAAAGTTCTCATCTCCGGCGCCAGCGATCAGCTGCAAGCAACACGCGAATCACTTACCAGCAACTATTTAGTAGCCCTGGTAATTATATATTTAATACTGGTTGCCATCTTCTCGCACTGGGGTTATCCCCTGTTAATCATGACAACAATTCCCCTGGGCATTGCTTCAGGCATTGTTGGGCTTTGGTTATTGAACGTGTTTGGCTCGTGGCTACCCGTCGTTGGTTACCCGGCAATTAGCCAGTCGTTCGATATGATTACCATGCTTGGTTTTTTAATACTCATGGGCACAGTCGTTAACAATCCGATCTTGATCGTGCATCAAGCCATGATCAACGTTCGCGACCATAACATGGCGGCACAACAAGCCGTACGTAAAGCCGTCGAAACACGCCTGCGCCCCATTGCCATGTCTACATTGACCACTGTCTGCGGATTGGCGCCGCTGGTGTTGATCCCTGGTGAAGGTACCGAACTCTATCGCGGTGTCGGCGTGATTGTGCTGTTTGGACTGGTGGGTACCGCGATAGTCACATTGACCTTCCTGCCCGCGTTAACCACGTTTGCCCTTTCATTTCGTCGTACTATACCTGCTGAGGAAAAGGCTGAGGTCCTTTAATCAACTGTGGCACCAAAATGATCAACCGTGCCGTAACACTATAAATTGGGACGCTCTGATTAATTCGTCATTCCGGGCGAAGCGTAGCGTACGAGTCCACGGATGGGCGAGGTAGACCCTGTCAGGAACATAGGGTCGAGACCCGGAATCCAGTGCTTCTAATTCAATGCCTTAGTAGATTCCGGCCCTTGTGCCCTTTGGGTATGCGCCGGAATGACGAAAAACGAATTAATCAGAGCGTCCATAGGTTTTACTCAGCGAGTATTGATTAATAATGAACGAATCATTTCCACCCGCTTTCTATTTACACCAAAATCCGACCGCCCCACCCTGGACGCCGAGCGCACTTGAATAACATTATTATCAACATCCATTCGCAGCTCCACATCATCCACAAAACGTAGCCACTTCGTAGTGTAGCTCGCCCAAAGATAATCCTCTTCTTCCGCTTGAATCACACCACCCAAAGAGACAACAGCTTGCTTGGCTAATTGCCAGGCATTTTCCGCGGAGTCACTAAATGCAAGCGGAGAAATATAGAATGATGCCGAGCCGTCTTCACTGCACACACAATTCGGCGTACCCGGACATGGGTTTAATTGACCATTAGTTAACCCAACCTTGGCCTGCCCTTTCGGTATCAAGGCAATAACAAATACCAACAAACCGAATGCAACGATAATCCCTATGAGCCAATACATGGTAGTTTTCATTATTTATTATAAAGTGAATCATGCTTCACACAGAATAGGTCACAAAAGTATTAGAGCATAACTCGATAACCCTAAGTATTCTTTATATTTCGAAAAGGCTTATTCTGACTTATTTAATCTCAGACGGCACGAAATAATCATCCCAGCGCCGGTCAAGATTGTTAATTCCCTCTTCAATAGTTATTGCCGTCAGTTTACCGTTCGATTCCTGTACCAAATCCAATGTTATAAGTTTCTCCAAGGCGTCATCGATTTCAAAATTTACTGCGCAATTCCATTTGGTGGTGAGCCAGTTTTCTATCATGCCGTCTAGCTCATGCCGCGACAGCGGCCGTTGACTAATTAACAGAAAATAATAAGCCAAGATAGCCTCTTTGCATTCTTCTTCCTCGGCATCATTGGCGAGGCGGTAAAAGACACCGGCATTGTTATCCAGGTTCTTAAAATAAAGATTCTGGGTGAGTGCCTGCATGAATCTCAATTTGCGGTTTTTGAAGTTATTAAACTGCTTCCAAAGGTAACCGCCAACTGCAACCAGCCCGGCGAGCAATACTATGAGTGCTGCTTTATTCAATTCCACCGGCTGACTGCTGAGCCCTAACCAGAACCCAAACAATGAACCGAGCAACACCAGGGAAGCACCCAATTTGGTGGTCAGCACGATACCGCCACTGACGACAGCGGGTATGCCGATCAGCAATTTGTCGATAGTGCGCATGCGTACTCGCGTATTAGGGAACAACATTTCAAGGTCTGCTTTAGGTACGTTCTGGAATAACTTGAGTAAGGTGGACCCGGGCTTGCAGGATGGTAATTGATGTTTTGTTCTCTCGTAATCTTCCCTGAAGCGGATGTACACCACTACGCGGTCATAGTTGATGAACTCTATTTCCTTTGAACTCAACCCAAACCAACGGGGTACCATTTCATGCCTGAGCGTTTCACCGCGACAAAACAGCAGGGCTTCCGAGAAATCATTAAAATCCACGTGCAGACGGATCTTAAACAGGGAAGATTTATTCATCGCCTGATTGAGATCAGCTTCCGACACACGTTTATAATTGGCTTTTTCCAGTAGCTCCTCCAGCAATTCAATTAAATTGAGATCGGGCTGGAGTTTCGCATTGTCATATACACGCGTGTCAGCATCAGGATCGATGAGTGCATAGGCATCCTTCAAGGATTCAATGATTTTGTGAAATTCGAAATGAAAAATGCAGCCAAGCATGTAAGACAAATGACGAAACTGCTTTTCCTGCCCGGGCAGAAGGTCGTCCTGCAGGCACATTTCGACAACATCATGCTTGCGGAATGGAATGAACCTGCTTTTGTTATCGGTCGAGTGCTCAAGCATTGGTAATCATCTGCATATAATCACTATTCTTATTTAATATAAACCATTGATGATACTCTCCGAGCCTGTCTTATCGACACAAAAAGATTAATGTTGGCGAAACGGTACCACATTATCCGGCAGATTGTGATTATCCTGTTCCTGCTTAGTATCGCTAAACTCAAGCATCCCCAACCAAAAATCCCGAAACTCTTCCAAAGGTACAAAATAATCTTTATCGCCTTTGCATTTACGCAGCATTTCATTAATTTTAACCCCGCAACCAAATGCCTCTTCCCCCGCTTCCGGTAACCGGCCAACCCGATAGTTAACCATGTAATCGAGATCGTCAGCCGCTTGTCGCATATGCGCCTGCACGCTACGATCAGAACCGAGTTGGTAATGCTGTTGCTCAGCCACAATATGCACCAATGCTGCAAGATGTTCTGACTGCATATCATCAAGCTGACAAATGGAAACCGCCTCACGCCAGAGACGATCCACAAACAGACCAGGAAAATTCTCAAAATCGGGCTTGGTCAGCCCCGCAAACACCATGCAATAGCGGCTCTTGAATTCCATCATCAACACGCACTTGCGCCGCATCACCGTGACGCGATGGCCATACCATTGCATAGCACCGGGGTTGATCTCAATTGGATCGGCAATATGCATTTTCATATCGCTGGAGAGCGCTTTAGATAGATGGAATTGAAGCATCGGTTTTTACTATGTCGTGACCTATTAGGGGCTCGATTCGGCACAGAGGCCTGGGCAGATACGTCTAGAGTTGGGATTGCGAGGCATTGCCCCAAGTGAGATCGTTTCAGCACCCTGTTTCAATCATTGAATAACTCTAATCATAAATTCAATAATCAAACCATATTGAAATAGTGTAAGGCGCTATTTCAGTTAGCGCAATATTTTAGATATTCCAGTGATACCAAATGGATACCGGATATACGATAAGGGTAAAAAGGGAGGCGTTAAAAGGAATAGATCCCAATTCGGGAAGCTCTGAATAAGTAACAATTCGTCACTCCGGCGTGATCCCGGCCTTCGCCGGGAGGAGTCCAGTGTTTTCAGAATTTTACTAGATTCTGGCCCTTGTGCCCTGTGGGTATGCGCCAGAATGACTTGTTCAGAGGTTCCTTAGTTTTTATTCCTGGCGATATAAGCCATGTACTCTCTCACGGCATCCTCACCGCTGAGCTCGCGCCCTTCAAGCTGCTGGACTTCTTCTCTAAAGTTCTCAATCTGGCTGATCTGCCTAAGCAGATCGGAGTAATAAGCCTCATCACTTTCTCTGAATTTCACGCCAACCTCATACTGACCCTCTTTTTGACTACACCACATCACGATACCTTCGGCGGTATGATCTGGCTGGTCGTTCATGCCAGGAAGGCGGATAGAAACATACTGACCGACTTCCACTGGAGTGCTGGAGACAATGCAAGCGCCCTCCACACTAAAGTTGCTGAGTTTAGTATCCGCAAGCTTATCTTTTTCAAGTTTCGCTATCTCAATAGGTATGTCGGAGGGATGCCGGATAAAAGAGCGCTCCTGCACTTCTTTTTTATGTGCATTTTTTGCTATCCACTCCGTGGCAGCCTCATCCCCTGTAAGCTCGCGCCCTTCCGTCTCTAATACTTTTTTCTTATAGTCCTCGATCTGGCAGACCTGGGCCACCATGCGCGCAGCAAAAGCCTCGCGCCCTTCCCGAAATTGAATTCCGACTTCAAAGCCATCACCCTTAGGTTCACACCAGATGACAACACCATCAGCTTCAAAAGGTGTGCTGAGTTGAGAAATTCGCACTTTTACCAAGGCCCCAGACTCAAATGCTATATCTGAACCACAAGCCAGTCCGCCATAACTGACATCGTGCAGCGGCCCCGAGGGCCTAAGACGAGACTCATCATCGATGATCTCGATAGGAATATCTGATGAATAGCGGCGAAAAGTTCTCATAATAGTTTTAATGCGATAGCGGTGAAGATCTCTTCAAGTAACAATTAAACGAATTTTGGAGAGACGCAACTACTGTGCCCTCTGATTATAATTTCGGCCTGCGACAGATTGTTCTTTAATATTTACCACCCGGAATTTAATGCCTTCTGCTCTACTCTCTTTTTGTATCAACCAATGCCAACTGGACTGAATGGGGCATATTTCGGAGAGACTGTCGGTGAACGTGACGAAAAAGGCTCTGAGCTACAGCGGCCACTCACTAAAATACTGCCAGGCCCTAGAGGGCCACAACACTAAAAACACATTAGAAATAGCTAATCATCTAGATAATGAAGCCGAAAGTAAAACTACAGGTATTATTTTAAATTCGTCACCCTATCAAAAGGCACACCATGGAAATTCGGTACCATATAAAACCAAAAAAAACGGAGGAGAAGGTTTTTATTATCAAACTTGATGATGAGACCATGGGCTTAGCTAACTCAGCGCCCGCTGACCTTCCCTCATGGACTCGTCTCGAATATCATAAATGCGACCACTGCCCCCTCTCAGAACAAGCTCAGCCTCATTGCCCCCTGGCAGTGCATCTGGTTGATCTACTAGAGTTTGGCCAACAGCTGAGTTCTCATGATGAGGTAGATCTTCGCGTAGTCACCCAACAACGTACGGTCTCAAAAGCGTCTACCGCTCAAGAGGCGATGAGCTCAATGATGGGAATCATCGCTGCCTCCAGTGGTTGCCCATACACGCATTTTTTCAGGCCATTGGTCCGTTTTCATCTACCGCTGTCAGATAATGAGGAAACCTTCTTTCGGGTTGTTTCAATATATCTGATCTCACAATATTATGCTGATGAGCGTGGTGAAACGGTAGATTTTTCATTGGAAAATCTGGAGAAAAAATATAAAGAGATTCATAAATTGAATCTCTTTATGGCAAAGCGCCTCAAGGGGATAGGCAAAGAAGAGTCTGTAATCAATGCACTGGTCAAATTGGATGTCTACTCGCTGACGCTGCCGAGAAAGATGAAGACACTTATCAAGGCAATGGAAAAGTTTTTCCCACCCACTGTAGATGCAAGCTCAGGCTGAACTCTTAAAATATAAAGGGGGCCGTACACTTTAATACTTCCGCTTCCCATCCAACCGATTCTACATTTGTTCCGTGGCGCCCTTCGGCAAGTGTAGGATGAATGACTTAATCGCTGCTACTTAGCCTTCTTCGCCACAATGAACACTGCCTTGCCTTTGCTCGATTGCCAAAAGTAGTCAATCTCAAAACCAGCATCGGTCAGACAGGCTTCTAACTCTTTCTTGGTAAAGACCTTGACCAACGGCATAAAACCAAAGAATTTTCCAATCGGCACTACAAACTTAATAAACTTCATCGTATCTCCAAGGCATACCGTACTAGTGACGATAATACCGCCCGGTTTAAGCATTTTATAAACCTTTGCGATTACCTCTTCCTTGTTTTCTAGCAAGTGCAAAATACTGAGTGCTAACACAACATCCAAGGTTTGATCTGGCATGCTGAAATCATCGACTGTAGATCGTTCAAAAGTGATATTTTCGATTTTTTTTGCGTCAGCTTTGCCTTGGGCAATTTCAATCATTTTTGATGAGATATCAATTGCGTGAATATGCTTGACATAAGGTGCGTGGGTGATGGCAGTCGACCCTGTCCCGCAGCCTAATTCCAGCACCTCCATATCCGGTTGAAAGTATTCACGTGTGACTTGTAGTTTTTTCTGATACGCCGCTTCATCAGCAATGGGTTGTTTCGAATAACGTTCTGCTATTTTGTCCCAAAATTTGGCTGACTTATCCATCGTATCCCCCGATAATTTAGCTAAGACCACTGAAAACCTTCATGTGAAGATCAAAATAAGACTGCGTCGAAGGCAGCCCGAAGCGGACACTCGATATTAATCTAGACTGGATGAAACGAGAAGTTTTTGATGTCATCCCCGGATTACGTTAACTCTCCATCCGGGCTACTCGTTGAAAGTTTGTGAATGGATTTTGTGTGGCGTAAATGCTCTGCCTCCTTTAACACTCGAAGACATCCTAAAATGAGCATTTTGAGCCGGATTTTCCTTGGCCCCCCCTGAGGGTGAACGCCGCATCGTGCCGCATGAGGCTTTTTCAACTGCCTGTTAAGCCTTTAATGACGTTTTACGCTATTGCTTAGCTGTGCTTGAGCAGCAACTCATCAGCCTGCGATATCTGTTTCACATGACGAAACTCAGTGAACAAGGCTGCCGCCTCTGGATATTGCTTCTTCAAAAAGACCAGCCACTGTTTCAGTCTGCCAAGGATTCTTATGGCGTTGGTTTGTGGTTGCGCTTGCATGGCTTTGGCCAGCCCTATAATCAGACTGTTGACTTCATCCCAGCGCATAGGCGTTGCGATGTTTTGTGATTGAGCGGCTGCTATTTGTCTGGCCAGATCGGGTTGGGCAACGGCGCCACGTCCGAGCATGAAGTCCTGGCAAGCACTAAGTTCCCGGCAACGTACATAGTCATCAACGCTGTTAATGTCACCATTAGCCACCACGGGGATTGAAAGCGCATCATTGATTTTGCCTAACCATTCCCATCTGGCGGGATAGTTATAGCCATCAAGCTTGGTGCGAGCATGGACGGTGATAAAGCTGGCATTAGCTGCCTCTACGGCCAACGCATTCTCCAGGGCAAGGTCAGTAGATTCATAACCCAGGCGTATTTTTGCCGAGACGGGCACTCTCATAGGCACTGCTTTGCGGACAGCCGCGGCAATTTTAAAAATACGCTCGGGCTCTTTTAATAACACAGCGCCACCCGCCTTGCGGTTGACGAAACGCGATGGACAGCCGAAATTTATATCAATAGCGGTAGCACCCAGTTCGACAGCCAGCCGTGCATTTTCAGCCATGGCTTCGGCTATCCCACCCAGTAATTGAATGGTTACGGGCGTGCCAGACGCTGTTTGGCTACCGTGCTTTAATTCCGGACAAATGCGATGAAATACTTGTTCGGGTAGCAATTTGTCTGTTACGCGGACAAATTCGGTGACGCAACGGTGATAAGCACCGATATTTGTAAGGATGTTACGCAAATGGTGATCGATGACTCCTTCCATCGGGGCAAGGTATAGTTTCACTTTATTCGGTCTGCTGATAGGGTATCGGGATTATATCGCAGTATGGGCTGCTATGAATATCTGCTTGTTGGGTGTGATAGGTGTAAAAGGGGGCTGTGGGTTTGACCCTATTTATTCACCATCCACAGTATTGGGGAGTATTCTCACCTATCGTGTCCTCGCTGACTAAAGGTATTTCAATAGTTGTGAGGACGAGGTGCTATCACTATGGATCTAGTTGCTCATTACGATAAGTACTGAGTCCTTTACACGGTTTGCCAAAGCTTCCAAGCTACCTTCATTCCTGGGCAATTCCTCAATCATTTCTTGGGTGTCCGCATGTTTCAGTAGCTGTTTGATGAGACCGGATTTCACAGCATAATTGACGTTTTGTAGCGTGTATTCAAAACCGGTTTCCGGGTTTTTTAGGCCGAGCATCGATGTAACCATGCCGACAACCTCCCCATGCATGTTAATTAATGGTCCACCGCTATTACCTGGTTGAATAGGTACTGTGATCTGGTAGCTAAAGGGATTGTCATTTATCCCGTTTACAGAACTGATGATACCGTCGGATAATTTTGGTGTTTTTCCCATCACATCGATTCGTGGAAAACCGATGGTGAATACGCTGCTGCCCAAGCGTTGATGTTTCTCAGAAAGAGGTAATGCCGGTGGCAGTTCGCTGGGGTTTTCCACCTTGATAAATGCTATATCATTTTCGATATCGCGTAATATTACAGTGGCAGCTAAATATTTACCTTGCACATTGACTAAAGTGACCTCGTCGCTAGTACTTACTACATGATTATTGGTTACGACATAGCCATAGTTTGTTGGCCATCCTGTACCAATTGACAGTGGTCGTTCTTCTGTCAGAATTTCACTGGAATGAGTGGCTATTAAGGCTGCGCTTTCGTTACGCAGCTGCTGGGCATATTTGTTTTCTATGTCAGTCTGTTCAATGGCATTGATCACACTCATTAGATTGGCAATATCTTCGTTAGCGAGGTGGTTTTTTCCCGCTTTGAAAAGCCAATCGAGAGCGTACTCTGTGTTCTGTGTGACGCCTTGGCCATTCAAGTACATAAGCGCAAGATTAAATTGGGCTAAAGGCAGGTCTTGATTTGCGGCCTGTAGATACCATTTGAAGGCCGCAGATTTGTCTCTTGGGACTCCACGGCCACTCGCATACATTTGTCCTAGATTGAACTGAGCGGTGGCATTACCCTGCAGTGCTGCTGCTTGATACCACTGGGCGGCGATGTCAGGGGATTCGGCAACACCCATACCGTAGTCGTACAATGATCCTAGGTTGATCTGTGCGCGTGCATTCCCTTGTTCAGCCAGTGGTTTCCAAATAAGCAAGGCTTCGGTGTAATCACCCGACTCATACGCAGCCCAACCAGAAACAAATGTATTTGATGGAATATTTTTAGTTGCTAATGCAGTAGAAGATAAACTCATGAAAAGCGTAAAGATCATAACGCTTATCATTTTGTGGAAACATACATTGGGGATTTTCATAAGCGCACCAGTCAAGACACCTCAAATTCCATTTACCCAACCAAAGTCGGCATGGCGCTTCAACTCTTTAGCTCCATGTACTAAATGTTATAGCCCTCACTATCCCCGACTTAACTCTCAGTTTATATATGATGTTGTTACGGGACAATAAATAACCTTTTTGAATAAAGACACACATAGTCTAAGGCGTTAGGTTATTTACAATTGTTGACGGTGTTTCCGGTTAAATCAATCCTATTTAGATGTACAGTTGCCTTGTAACGAATCGAGGTGTATCAGCTGGTCTGCAGATGCACTACAAAAACAATCCCTAAGGAGGAAAATAGTATGAGGAAGCCCAATACAATCGAGATTAGTTCCATAATACTAATCACATCATTACTCGGTGCCTGTAGTTCGACTGGAACGAAAACCAGTTCTATAGGTGAATCCACATCGGCGACAGAGAGTACATTGCTCACGTCTGATGCAGAGAAGAATGATATGAAGTTATCAGAAATTGAGGCACGTGAAGCAGAGCTAATGGAAAAACAAAGCGCGCTTTCACATAAAGAACAAGAGCTCTTAAGGCAACAAAGAGCACTCGATGAACAGTCTCAGTTGACAATGCAAAGTGCACAAACTAAGCAAAACGCAATCTCTATGGCATCAATGTCTGGGGAGCCACTATTACCACCCAACGCCAAATCAGGTGAATGTTACGCGCGTGTTTTTGAAGAGCCCACATACAGAACGATAAACGAAAACGTTTTGGTGCACCCGGAGTCGGTTCGTTATGAAATTATTCCTGCCAAATATAAAAGCGTAACAGAGCAGGTATTGGTGCAAGAAGAGTCTTCAATGCTTAAAGTGATTCCTGCTAGCTATGAGTGGGTCTCGGAAGAGGTAGTACTCAAACCCACATCAACTCGTCTGGTCGAAGTGCCGGCTGAATACGAGACCGTTACAGAAAAAGTGCTGGTAAAGGCTGCCCATACAGAATGGAAAAAAGGTACCGGTCCAATCCAGAAAATAGATGCAGCAACGGGTGAAATCATGTGTTTGGTCGAAGTGCCAGCCACCTATAAAACTGTTACCAAGCGTGTGATGAAAAGTCCGGCTAAGACAAACTCTGTAGCGATTCCGGCGGAGTATAGTACTATTAAAAAGAAAGTCGTAAAAACACCCCCGACGACACAAACTGTGACTATTCCGGCAGAATACAAAACCGTTACCGTATCCAAACTAGCTCAACCGGAAACTAAAAAGGAAATCGTTATTCCTGCGAAGTATCAAACACTGACACGCAGAGAGATGGTAACTGAAGGCCGTATGGAGTGGCGCTCTATCCTATGTCAAACCAATATGACTGTCGACCGCATTCGTGATATTCAAGCAGCTCTAGATACCGCAGGTTATAATCCTGGTCCGATCGATGGCAGCATAGGGCCACTAACTATGGCGGCTGTTAATTCCTTCCAGAAGACCAAGGGGCTACCGGTAGATAAATACTTGAATATTCAGACTGTTAAAGCCTTGGGTGTAGAACCTCGCTAAGCTAGGAAGTGTCACCCATAATCTGGCCCTGGGTGAAGTCAGGTTACAAGCGACCCACTAATTATTAGTCCAAAACCATCCAGAAACATCCAAAAGCCCGCATTCTTGCGGGCTTCTTGGTTTATGAGACATCCAACTTTATTCAATAAGTTAGCTCCTATCCTAGCGACAATGGAAGCAGATACCGGGGCTATATGCCTGCTGCAATAAGCACATCCCCCCAAGAGGTACGAAATGCACCTAATACCCTTGGCCATAAATTTTCTTTAAAACCAAGGAAACTCTGAGCAAGTCAAAACAAAGCGTCATTGCGAGTGAAGCGAAGCAATCTTTGTCTTTTTTGCCACAGTAAGGTATGAGATTACTTCATCGCTGCGCTCGACCGCTTGTTCCAGCTATTGTCTACCTCATCCGTCCATGGACTCGTACCACTTACATCCCTGTAGGCGTCCTCGCAATGACAACTTGTTCAGAACTTCCTTAGCGCTTACCCATGGATTTGCGCGTACCGCGTGGTGGATTCCCTATTTTTTTGCCTTTGTGGCTGGCCCAGGGATTTGACGGCGGTTGGTAACGGTTTTTAGCCGCAGCAGCCTTCATTTCTAATAGAGTCTGTACAGGTTCTGCAGTGGCATCTTCAATGGTATCAACAACATCCTGGTTGTCGCTTGTGCCGGTCACGGGGTGTTGAGTGGTGGTTTGTTTGGTTTGGGACATGATTAATCCAGGGGTAGGAAAAAAAGCCCGGCGATTATAACAGAATATCAACTACGGCTTATTGATCGATCTGAAACGGTCTATAAATATATAGTAAAAAGGAATCAGCGCACTTTGTAGCGGGGTGTTTGCTTGTTTTGGTTGTGGCGTTGCACACCTGCTGGATACCGGATCAAGTCCGGTATGACGGCGTGGTGCTTGCTTGTTTTGGTTGTGGCGCTGCACGCCTACTGGATACCGGATCAAGTCCGGTATGACGGAGTGGTGTTCGGGCGGGAAGAAGTTCGATCTAATTCCTTTTCAAATTCATTATCAAGTGGATCATCAGCACTTTGTGGGCTGGGTCGCTTTGCGCCACCAGCAGTGCAATGGCGCCCGAGATTTATTATGATTAGTTAACACCGAGCCAAATCATATGCCGCCCGCCACCATGGCTGCCACGGGCGCGAACCCGAATCTCTTCCACGGTGAAACCTGAGCGGCGCAGCCGTTTGGTAAACGCCTGATCGGGGCTGATCGACCAGACCCCAAACACGCCCCCGGGTCGTAGTGCTGCCGAGGCGGCGCCCAGCCCGGCCGGGCTGTAAAGGCTGTCATTTTCTTTGCAGGTGAGTCCTTCGGGGCCGTTATCTACATCGAGCAGGATGGCATCATACGCTGCTCGTTGTGAGCGGATGAGTTGAGCGACGTCGCCTTCATGCACCGTTACCCGTGCATCGTCCAACGGATGGCCGGCAAGTGATGACAACGGTCCACGGTTCCATGCCACTACCGCTGGTACCAATTCTGCCACGATAATTTCAGCATTTGGTCCGAGCTGTTGCAATGCGGCGGCCAGGGTGAAGCCCATACCTAAGCCACCGATTAGCACCCGGGCTTGTGGACGATTAGCAATGCGTTGGCAGGCCAGCTCTGCCAGTGCGTCTTCTGAACCGTGAACGCGGCTGTTCATCAATTCGCTGTAACCGGCTTTGATGGAGAACTCTTCACCGCGGCGGTAAAGACGCAAGTCTTTGCCCTCGTCGGGCACGGCTGCGCTATCGATGAGTTCCCAGGGTCTCATTGGAATCTACTCTTCTTCGATGCCCCGTTTGTAGATGATGTAACCATTCAAAAAATGGTTGAGCAGCAGATCACTGCATTCACGATAGTTTTTATGCCCTTCTTTTCGGAAGATGGCAGATAACTCTGATTTTTTGATCTCATAACCGGAGTGTTCAAAGATCTCAATCATGTCGAGTTCTTTCAGGTCGAGGGCGATACGCAGTTTTTTGATGATTTCGTTATTGGTCATTGTGGTGTCTATTTGTTCTGGCGTTTTTCGGTGGCAATTTGCACGGTGATTGCTTTGCCAAGAAATGGCTTGCCGTCTTGTGCCAGGGCTTTTTTTGCTGAGACCTCCTCGGCAAAGGCGATAAAGGCATAGCCTTTGGGTTCGTTGCTTTTCCGGTCGGTTGGCAGTTGTACCGCGGTGATTTCACCGTACTCAGCAAAGTGCTCTTTAAGCTGGGCGTCCGTCACGCTCTTATTGAGGTTACTTAGATAGATTTTGTTGTTTGGCATGAGAGCCTCGGGTTGTGAGGAAAAGTGCGGCAATTATGGGGGAGATGATACGAATCAAGCAACTCTGACCTTTGGGCCAATGGCAGCCACCATGCGCACAAGGGCGCACTATGAAAAATCCCGGCCGAATTAGCTTTTCGAAATAAGCTAACCCGCCCTATTCCCGTGCTGCCACCCGAGCCTCAGCCAACGGATAGCTGGCCGTAATCAACACACTGCAATCCGCTCGAAACTTATCCTCAAACTGTGTTTCATCTAACCCCGACACAATCTTGCTGGTATTAATACAAGCGGCGATGTCATTTTTATTCACTTCGCTAAACCAACGATACTCATGGATAGTCTCGGGCCGGGCTTTTTGTACGCAATTCGACCAATTGCTGCGCGCCTGTGCCAGTTTTCCCTGTTGCTCGTAGACCATGCCGAGAAAGCAATAGGCCATGCCACCACCAATCTGATTCATGGTAATACTTTCATCCAGGGTGATCGCCGTTTTTAAATAGCGTTCGGCCGCGTCGTATTTTTTCTGTTTTAACAGTGTCCAACCGAGGTTGCGGTTGACCTGGTAAAGCAAGTCATTATTAGGTGGGTCCTGCGTATTTGCCCGTTGCAAGGCCAGCAGCAAATAAGCTTCAGCCAGCGAAGGGTCATTATTTTTGGTCGCGGGATTAACCCAATTAATATAGGCGCGACCTAAATCGTTAATACCCTTCACACCGCCGGATTGTGCGTTGTAATAATACTGTTCGATAGCCTTATCCAATGCACCCAAGGATTCGTAAATACGCCCCAGTTCTGCGTTATAGGTGGAATTGTCGGGCTCAATTTCCAAGCCACGCATAAAGATGGTCTCGGCGTCACCCAAGTCACCTTGTTGATAGGCCTCGCGGCCATCTTCAAGGTAGAGATCATTCAGAGACATATGGGTGCCATACACTGTCCCCAGTAACAATAATGCTAACAGCAACATGAATTCACTTTGAAAGCGTGAAGGTATGCGAAAACGATTCATAAAATCGCGCACTTTTTGCTGCCCATTTTCAGTGAGTGCACCTTGGCTGACAATAGCCAAACCACCGACCTGGGCGATGGTGGATAATGTCGAAGCCACGGTAAGACTTCCCACTGACAATGCTGATATTATGCTCACCATAAAACTGGCGGCCACGGCCAGCGTGCCCAGGGTAAGCATATCCCATAGCCAGTCTAGTCGGTCCCAGGTATCTACATGGCGGGGGGGTTCAAACTGCCACCACCAATGTTTTTCATCGTCGCGATTAAGGCGCAGCTTCCATTTATCGATGCTGATCGTTGAGGCGATCACGTCTTCCAGGCGGCGTAAACGTATATCCAGTTCAACCACTTGTTGATCGATAGTGAACAATTGAGAAAATTCTTTATCGTCGGGTTTTTCTTTTAAGGTAAAAAGATTTTCTAACTCATCCCGTGCTACCAGCAGCGCTAAAATCTGACTTTTGTCGCTACGAGCTTTGTTTTTCTCCACCACATGCAAGGCATCTTCATAGCGCTTAATCGCTGCTGCCAATTCAGTGCTTTCTGCTTTGGTGTCATTATTATCCATGGATGTATCAAGCACGTTTTCCATCACTATCCTCCCTAATGTTTCTGGCGATTTATTTTTATATCACTAGCGATTCCAGGCTAAGGTAACTTCCATCACCGACTTGTGATTTATTTGTTACCGACGACAGTATTTAGAATAGCCCCAAAATCCAAACAGCAAAAATGACATATAAACTGGACAAATAATACCCGCCAAGGCTTTATTGTTGCAGATAGATCAAAGCCGTTAGCGTATGATGCATTACAATCAAATACCCCCAGAAATTATAGGACACACACTTTGAGCCAAACGCCCTTCTCATCCCTTAAGCTGCACCCCGCGTTGCTGGAGAATATTGCCTCGCTTGATTACGAGGCCATGACGCCGATTCAGGCGCAGAGTTTGCCTCCTATTCTGGAGGGCAAGGATGTGATTGCTCAGGGGAAGACAGGGTCGGGGAAAACCGCGGCGTTTAGTCTTGGCCTGCTGGAAAAGCTCGATGTTAAGCGCTTTCGTGTGCAATCGCTGGTGCTGTGCCCGACGCGCGAGCTGGCTGATCAGGTTGCCAAAGAAATTCGTAAACTGGCGCGCACCATTCATAACATCAAGGTGCTCACCATTTGCGGTGGCGTGCCTTTCGGGCCCCAAGTTGGCTCGCTGGAACATGGGGCGCACGTGATAGTAGGCACACCAGGACGTGTTGAAGACCACTTGAACAGAGGCACGCTGAAGTTGGATAGTGTTAATACGCTGGTGCTTGATGAAGCGGATCGCATGCTCGACATGGGGTTTCAGCCAGCACTGGATGCAATTATTGAGCACATCCCGCAGCAGCGCCAAACCCTGTTATTCAGCGCCACCTTTCCTGATCAGATACAGTCTATTGCCAATCGCATCATGGTCAAACCGGTGATTGTGCAAGTGGCCGCGACCCATGACGACACCAGCATTCAGCAATATTTGTTTAAACTTGATGACGACGTGGAGCGCCTGACCGCCTTACGCCTGCTGCTTATGCATTATCGTCCCGAATCCGCAGTGGTGTTCTGCAATACCAAACAGGAAACCCAGGACGTGGCCAACGCGTTAGGCGACCACGGCTTTAGTGCCCTGGGTTTACATGGTGATCTGGAACAACGCGATCGCGATCAAACCCTGGTGCGGTTTGCCAATAAAAGTGTGTCCGTATTGGTCGCCACTGATGTGGCTTCCCGGGGCCTGGACATTGATGCCCTGGATGCGGTGATTAACTACGACATCGCCCGTGATTCTGAAGTGTATATTCACCGTATCGGGCGCACCGGGCGAGCGGGCAGCAAGGGCATTGCCTGCACCTTGTATTACGAAAAAGAAGATTACAAAATTGCCCGGCTGGAGGCCTTCCTTGATCAGACCTTTGATAGCCAACCCCTGCCACCCTACAACGTACTGGAACAAGCCACCTATCAACCGCCCATGATCACACTGCAAATTGACGGTGGCAAAAAGCAAAAAGTGAGGCCCGGTGACATTCTCGGCGCACTCACCGGGGAAAACGGCATTGCCGGAAAACAGGTCGGTAAGATTCAGATTTTTGATAACTGGGCGTACGTGGCGGTGAGTCGGGATGCGAAAAAAGCCGCGCTTAATAAATTATCCAAAGGCAAATTGAAAGGCCGTTCGTTTCGGGTCAGGCAGATATAGTCAGACAGCCAGCTGTTCTAAGCAGGTAGCAATCTTTATCTTTTGCTACACTTAATAATAGAATTGCTGTATCGCTTTTCAACTTCAACGGAGGAATTGAAATGGCCACAAAACTGGAAGAGGAAGAATATCTCTACCGTCGTGCGATCGATATTATTGAATCAGCTGATTCTGATCCGGTTAAAGAGGATTTGTTATTCCAGGAGGTATGGACACCTTTGGCCGTGTTGTACAAAGACCGTATCCTTGCCCCTGAGGCAGTGCTGGAAGAGTAACAAAACACTAATCCACTTAGGGTTGCCAGCTTAGCACGCGGCCGTGGTTTTCGGCCGCGGCTGCTTTATCTGATCCGCCAATAACATAGATACTCTGACCAACAACGGCGGCAGGCACACCATGTAAGGACACGGGTAACTCCGGTCCGCTTGCCCAGGTGTCGGTGTCTGGATCATACACTTCGACGCTGGTGAGCGTATCCATGCCTGAGGAGATAACTTCACCACCGAATACATAAATCCTGCCGCCATGTGCCACTGCACCGTGACCGCCGCGTATGGCTTGCATTGAGGCGCGAATTGTCCATTGATTCTTGTTGGGATCATAAACCTCGACTGAAGCACGTTCACCCTCGCCTTCCCAGCGACCGGCAAGCGCATAAATCAAATCATCGAATACGACTGCGGCGGTATGTTCGCGCGCTACATTGAGTGCCGCGAGTTTTTGCCATTGGTTAATTGCTGGATCATAGCGCAGTAGCTGCGATGTTCCACCTACGCCGCCGACAATATAAATAGAATCACCCAGTGTCACTGCTGCACCGGCATACCGTTTTTCCGGCATTGGTGCCAGCTCATCCCAGTTGTTTGTGTCGGGATCATACAACCACACTGTGTTGGTAGGTCGCCACAGAAAATTAGCACCGCCGAAGATATACAGGTGTCCATCATACGCAGTTGCCATGGCGTGATGACGTCTTGACGGTAATGACGATAACGCTTGCCAACGGTCAGTACCGGGGTCATACACCTCAAGTAAATTCATACCGCCAAAGCCACCCGGCAGATAAATTTTTCCGTTAATCACTGTGGCAGGTAATTCCGAACGTGGTGTCGGCATCGGTTGGTGTGATGTCCAGCTACTCGCCAGACAAAACTGGAGCGGTATCAGCATCAGAATAAAACTTATGAGCAAGCTTTTTATCATTGTCCTACCCTCCGTTTTTTGACCTATTGAAGATATGACATCTTAATCTTCAACTAATTCTTCACTACCTGAATACGGGTTTTTCCCCGTCCAGGGTGATTCAAATTAAGCGTCGCTATTTAGAAATTGCTTAAGTAGCATGAAACAAGAGACTGAACTCTATCGCTTGGATTTGAAGTTATCCCCCATTACCACATTAAATCATCCGGGATCTTATAGTCAGCGTATGGATCATCTGCGTCCAGCTCTGGCTCAGATGTCTGCTCACACATGATGATGCACTGCTCATCGCGCTGTTTGATTTTTTCCGCCACGGGCGCAGGCACCAGTTCGTAGCCTTCACCCAGTTTGGCAATTGCCAGACGACCGGTAGTGATGTGTTTGTGTACCTGTTCGGAGACGTAAATGCGTTTAACCACATTGGCGTCACTAAAGTTGTAAACAACTTCGCCGTCACGATCTTCAACTTTGCTGGTCTCAATGAGCTGTTTAATCTGGGCGGCGATGGCTTTGCGCTCCGCCTCTTGTTGTCGCTGCTGATTAAGCTGGCGGTCGCGCTCGACTTTTTCGGCATGGGCCTTTTGAGCCTGTAACTTGGCTTCGTCTATCTCAGCGGCTGCGCCCTTTTTGGTCTTCTGCTTTTTGTTTTTATATTGGCTGTGCTTGACCTTTTGCGCCTTGTTTTTATCAACCAGGCCACTCTTTTTAAGCTGGTCGAATAGTGAGTTTCCCATGGGGTGTGCTCCGATGTGATAAATAATGATTTTCTAATAGTCCATTAGGGTACGGATTTTGATGTGAATGTCACGCCCGCGAGTTGTGAAATAGAATAGAAAACACCTGGATTATTCGTTTGGCATAGTATAGGATTGCCCTAGTTGCAGATTTTGTCACGTAGCATTTCCGGTAGTTCCTCGCAGCACCAAGCGTCATCTCTTCCGTGATTACTCAGTAGCAACCTGCATGCTAATACATTTTTCATTAATCATAGAGGTAACCAGAATGGCTACAGGTACAGTAAAGTGGTTCAACGATAGCAAGGGTTTTGGATTTATTACGCCAGCAGATGGTAGCGCCGATGTTTTCGTACATCATTCCGCTATCCAAAGCAGTGGTTTCAAATCATTGGCCGAAGGACAAACTGTATCTTTCGATACAGAAGCTGGTCAGAAAGGTCCAAGCGCGGTAAACGTTGTTCCGCAATAAGGCAATTCTTGTCTAGAATAAGGCCCTGCTGTAAAGCAGGGCTTTTTTTTGGCTGGACAGTGGACAATTCAATTGAAGCAGTAAATCATGATTTGCCAGCAACTCATTGATTGGTAGTGGTTTGCCTTGCCGTCACACTGTCTTTGTTTTTTGTAAAAAAGGGCCGATGGCTCCGCATTAACTATTAGGTGTCAGCGTTTCCATTTGATCAACTCCTGAGCGTTGCAGGTTGTAAAGACAATCCGTAGCAAAAAGAGTTACTCTGATAATCAACGTTCACCCCGAATCCAACCATAAAGGACTGCAAATGGCCAAACCCAATTATGCATTCGCCAAGCGTCAAAGAGATATCGCCAAGAAACAAAAGAAGGAAGAAAAGCGGCGCCTGAAAGCTGAAGCACAGAAACCACCATCTGAGGAAGATGTAGTCCAGGAGGAAGGCATAACCCAACCGCCTGAGGATGTGACGGATGAGACGACCGAGAATTGATCCGCAGGCCTCAGTGGGCGACCAGCGTTAAGCTAATATTGTCGTGCTTGCGACATTATTGCTGTCGCGTAGGCGGGTGTATCAGCAATATTCCCCAGAGATCAAGAAGAAATGTGAAGCTAACAGCCGTTCAATAACCATGAACTTTTAGCGCTAACGTCACGCAGATTATATTTTTTTATTCTCAGCCAAGCTTACAGCTTGAAAAACACAAATTTGACCTCATTAAGGGAGATCTGAGCAGGTCATTCTGGCTCCCAAAGGGCACACGCGAAAAACAGAATCCAGTAAAATTATGAAAAAACTGGACCGCTCCCGGCAAACACCGGGACCATGCTGAAATGACTCAATAATGCTTATTTCAGAGGCACCTTAATTTACAAACAACTAGCAGGCACCAATACGGTGCCACACATTCTATTAAAACGAAGAGAAAGCAACGATGAACATTGATTTAACGGCAATGCCGGCCACTATTGATTTGCTCCATGCCGGTCTGGGGGCAATCGCGCTGGTATTCTTTATCCTGTTTCTGGTTAAGGGCGGTAACAAAACAGCCGCGCCGGCGGAAACACAAGCTGAGATGCCGGCAGCACCAGAAGCGGCGGCAAAACCTCAACCAGTATCACAACTAAAAAGCACCAGCCCGGATGCGGCATTGCAACTGCTGGCCCTGTTACAACAGGAAGCGAGATTCATTGATTTCGTCCAGGAAGACCTGACTGGTTTTTCAGATGCCGATGTTGGCGCAGCAGCACGCGTGGTGCATGAAGGCGGACAAAAGGTTTTGAAAGAGTATTTTTCGTTAGAGGCTGTGCGGGACGAACAAGAAGAGAGCCGCATCACTCTGCCGGAAGGCTTTGATGCCACCACGGTTCGCCTGACAGGTAATGTCGTCGGTCAAGCGCCGTTTAACGGCACCCTGGTACATCGCGGCTGGAAAGTGGCCGAGGTCAAACTACCTAAACTGGCCGAAGGGCACGACACGCATATTGTTGCTGCTGCGGAGGTTGAACTGTAATGAATCAAGAATACAACCATACAGCACATTATGCAGTGGGTATCGATCTGGGCACGACGCACTGTGTCTTGTCTTATGTCGAATTGCATTCGGATCAGGAGCCTGCACCACATTATGTAATGCCTATTCCGCAATTAACCACGCCAGGCAGTGTAGAAGAAAAATCGCAACTGCCCTCGTTTATCTATCAGGCCCATGAAGCTGAATTGGCGGAAGGCGATGTTGCGCTGCCCTGGAATGCACACCCCGATACCATTGCCGGCACACTGGCGCGCGAGCTGGGCAGTAAGACGCCAATCCGCCTGGTGTCCAGTGCCAAGAGCTGGTTATGCCATGGTGGCGTTGATCGTCATGAGTCATTCCTGCCGCTGAACAGCCCGGAAGAAGTAGCAAAGGTCTCGCCTATTGAAGCGACATTTCAGTACCTGATGCATATGCGCAATGCCTGGGATCATCGTTTCCCTGACACACCTCTGATTGATCAGGATGTAACCATCACGGTGCCAGCATCATTTGATCCTGCCGCCAGAGACCTCACCGCTGAAGCCGCACAACGCATTGGCTTCAAACACCTGACCCTGTTGGAAGAACCTCAGGCGGCTGTCTACAGTTGGCTTGAATCCTGTAGCGATAGCTGGCGTAACCAGGTGAGTGTCGGCGATATCATTTTGGTTGTTGATATCGGTGGCGGGACCACTGACCTTTCGCTCGTCGCCGTGACGGAAGATGAGGGTAATTTAAGTTTAAATCGTGTCGCCGTGGGCGATCATATTTTGCTGGGTGGCGACAACATGGACCTGGCCCTCGCCTATCAAGTGAAGGCAAAACTGGAACAGGAAGGCAAAACCCTGGCACCGTGGCAGATTATGGCGATTACCCATAGCTGTCGTGATGCTAAAGAGATCTTGCTTACCGACCCTGACATCCATAACGTACCGATTGTGGTACCGAGCAGAGGTTCTAAACTGTTGGGCGCTACCTTACGCACGGAGCTCACCAAGGATGAGGTGATGGCTAGTCTGGTCGATGGCTTCTTTCCTCATGTCGGCATCTACGATCATCCAGCCCAACAAGCGCGTGGCGCGTTGAAACAAATAGGATTGCCTTATGCGCAAGACCCGGCCATATTGCGCCACCTGGCTGCGTTTCTATGCCGTCAACAAGCCGCAGCCAATGAGCTGTTAGGACAAAATGAAAGCGACTTCATCAAACCAACTGCCATCCTGTTTAATGGCGGTGTATTAAAAGCACCGGTTCTGGCTGAACGGGTCATGACGGTGATTAATAACTGGCTCAACGAAGCCGGTGCAGAGCAGGCCAAACAATTGGCAGGCACGGATCTCGACCTGGCTGTGGCCAAAGGTGCTGCTTATTATGGTTCGGTACGTCAAGGCAAGGGCGTACGCATCCGTGGTGGTATTGCCAGTGCTTACTATGTTGGCATTGAAAGTGCGATGCCTGCCATCCCCGGTATGGCGCCGCCAATTCAAGCCTTATGTGTTGCGCCGTTTGGTATGGAAGAAGGCTCTGCTGCCAAAGGCCCCAATCAGGAATTTGGTTTGATTGTCGGCGAGCCGGTACGCTTTCGTTTCTTTGGCTCGACCACGCGCCGTGAGGACGCAGCTGGCACCTTGCTTGACCATTGGGACCCCGAAGAGCTGGAAGAGCTGCCCGAGATTCAGGCCAACCTGCCTGTTGAAGGCCGCAGACCCGGGGAAATTGTCCCCGTCGAACTGGCCTCGCGTGTGACGGAAGTCGGCACGCTATGTCTGGAAGCGATTCCTTTCGATGGCAGCGCTAAATGGCAGGTCGAATTTGATGTGAGAGCCAGTTGATTCGAGATAAGCTGAGTTAACAGGAATTGAGTCAGCGTAAAATGAACCCACGCTACCTCGTCGGGATTGATCTTGGCACCACCAACACGGTTGTCGCTTACACCGATCTCTCTCAAGGGCTAGGGCCTGGCAATCACCAGGCCCAACCTAAAATTTTCGAAATTGAGCAACTGGTGGCTCCGGGCGAAGTTGCCCGGAAACCATTACTGCCGTCATTCCGCTATCATCCGGCGCCGGGCGAACTGGCACCACAGGAGTTGCTGCTGCCGTGGTCAGCGCCACCACTACCTGGCGAGTTGCCACAAGTTGTTATGGGTGAATGGGCCCGCGAACTCGGTTCCAAGGTTGAGGGACGTCTGGTTTCCAGCGCTAAAAGTTGGTTATCGCATCCCCAAGTGGATAGAAGTGCAGCCATACTGCCCTGGGCGGCGGCTGAGGGTGTCGACAAAGTTTCTCCGGTATTGGCCAGTGCCAGTTATCTTAGCCACGTCAAACAGGCGTGGAATCATGAGCATCCTAATGATCAATTAGAAGCACAAGAGATTGTTGTTACCGTACCTGCGTCCTTCGATGAGGCGGCGCGTAGCCTGACAGTGGCAGCGGCCAAGTTGGCTGGTTTAAACAACATATTGTTGCTCGAAGAACCACAGGCAGTATGTTATGACTGGCATTCACAAAATCAGCAGAGTGCCAATGAGCTGCTGGAAAACGTAAAGTTATTATTGGTATGCGATGTCGGCGGAGGCACCACCGATCTCAGTTTGATTCGTGTTGGCATGAATGACGACGAGCTGGCACTGACACGGATAGGAGTGGGCGACCACTTAATGCTGGGCGGTGACAATGTTGACCTGGCCCTGGCGCACATCGCCGAGCAACGCATTGTACAAGATGGCAAAGCACTGAATGCCGCGAGCTTGTCACAGCTGATTCAGCAAACACGCAAGGCAAAAGAATTATTACTATCAGACCACGCACCCGCTAGCGCAAAAGTCACGCTATTGGGTAGCGGTGCACGCCTGATTGGCGGCGCCAAAAGTTGCGATTTAACGCAAGATGAAGTGCGTGATATTGCCCTTGATGGCTTTTTCCCCTGCACCTCTTTCACTGAAAGCCCAGATAAGCGGCGCAGTGCCATTGTCGAATTCGGCTTACCTTATGCGAAAGATCCGGCGGTAAGCAAACATATTGCCGCCTTTCTCGCGCGCCACGATATTGCCTGCCGTGACGCCTTGCAGCTAGGTGATGAGCCGACGCAAGCTGCTATACCTGATGCCGTATTGTTTAATGGCGGCGTATTCAACAGCCCTGCCTTAAGTAAACGTGCGCTTACCGTGCTAGAGCAATGGCGCCGACAGCCTGTCTCCGAATTGGATAATAGCCATCCTGATTTAGCGGTTGCCTATGGTGCGGTTGCCTATGGTTTGGCCAGGCGTGGTGCCCAACTTAAAATTGGTGGGGGCTCTGCACGCAGTTATTTTTTACTGCTAGATGACAGCAGCCAAGACCAGCGTGGCGTGTGTTTAATGCCAAAAGGCACGGAAGAAGGTAAAGAAGTTCAGTTAACAGGACGCAGATTTTCTCTGCGCCTCGGCCAGCCGGTGCGATTCCATCTGGTTTCTTCAAGCGACGACACAGAACGCAAGGCCGGGGAACTCTACGATATCGATTCAGAACATATGATTACCCTGCCACCACTGGTCGCCGTATTGGATGCAGAGCTTAATAATAAAGATGAAGTGGAGGTCGAACTGGTCAGCTCACTGACTGAAGTCGGCACACTCAAAATTGAATGTGTCGGCCTGAGCGATACGCAACAACGTTGGGATGTCGAGTTTCAACTGCGCAAGGAACTCAGTGAGCAACAACACATCCAGTCAGACATAGCAGCACCTCCCCTGCCAGCCCGATTTGAAGAAGCCAACGACAGTATTCAAACTGTCTATGGACACAGTAAAAAAGAATTTGACCCAAAGGCAGTCAAACAACTTCGCAACGATCTGGAAAAGTTACTCGGCAAACGTGATAGCTGGGAAGTACCGTTGCTCAGAGCCTTATATGATCGTTTAATTGAAGTGCAAAAAAAACGCCGCCGCTCCAGTACGCATGAGCGTGTTTGGTTCAACCTGCTTGGTTATACATTAAGACCTGGTTTTGGCTATCCACTCGATGAATGGCGTATCCAACAACTCTGGCCGCTCTATCAACAGGGTCTGCAATTTAATAAAGAGAATCAATCGTGGAGTGATTGGTGGACTTGTTGGCGCCGTGCAGCGGGTGGCCTAAATCAGGAACAACAACAAGTTATTTTTAATGATATTGCACGTTATATTGACCCTGCCAAAGCACGCACCCTGAAATCCGCGGCGGATAAGAATAAATCCTATGAAGATATGGTGCGACTGGCTGCTAGCCTGGAGAACCTTCCAGTCGAAACAAAAATCCAACTCGCAGAGTGGCTCTTGAAACGCCTGGAGAAAACCAGCGAAACACAAACGAGCTGGTGGGCCTTGGGTAGAGTCGCATCACGTGTTCCTTTCCATGGCAGTGCGCACAATGTCTTGCCAAAAGAGACTGTGAGCAGCTGGCTACCTCAACTCTTAAAAGCTAACTGGAAAAAGAACCAGAACCAGGCCTTTGCCGCAGTCATGCTCGCTCGCATGAGCGGTGATCGCACACGCGACCTTGATGAACCAGATCGTAACGCCATCATAGACAAACTTAACGCCATGAAAGCACCCCCTATCTGGATCGAGATGGTATCAGAAGTCAAACAACTGGATGAAGCCGAAACCAAACGGGTGTTTGGTGAAGCGTTGCCTACAGGGCTTAAATTAATTGACTAGAGAGTAGCACTAGCAAAAGGCTGGTTAGTGTTTATTTGGTAAATTTAATACGATTTGAACAGTTAAGCCAAGATCGCCATAATGTTAATTAAGAGTAATAAAAAAATACCTTACCTTTACATGACATATACTGTGATTGATGCGCAATAACTTAACAGTCTGGTTAGCTTACGTCATCGCCATGTTGGTACTTTGTACGGTGGTTAGCGCAAATCGTGTCCACGCCCAAGAACTGGAACCCCGCGCCTATTCCAATGCGCCAGTGGGAATGAATTTTCTGCTAGTAGGCTACCAGTATTCTGAGGGGGCCTTAATATTCTCTCCCAATTTACCAATCACCAATGCCAATGCCAATGTGGACATGATGCTGCTAGGCTATGTACGTTCACTGGGCATTGCCAACAAATCCGCCAAAGCCGGTGTGTTACTACCTGTAGCTGATCTTTCCGCAGATGGCTATGTGGATGGCGTGTTTCGCACACGAGCAGATAGTGGTCTCGCTGATCCCGCCTTTTATTTCACGATTAATTTTTTTGGCGCCCCTGCTCTTTCATTCAAAGAGTTCAAGGATTACCAGCAAGATACAATCGTTGGTTTTACATTTAAGATGACCGCGCCACTTGGCGTTTACGACAATGACAAGCTTCTCAATATTGGCAACAACCGTTGGTCTTTTAAACCTGAGCTTGGCGTCTCTAAGGCAATCGGACACTGGACGGTAGAAGGTGCATTGGCGGCAACCTTATTCACTGACAATAATGAATTCGATAATGGCAAATCACGCCAACAGAAACCCATCTATTCTGTACAGGGTCATTTGATTTATTCCTTTCCCAGAAACATATGGGCATCAGTTAGTGCCACGTATTTCACCGGCGGGCGGACAACGATTAATGATGTCACTAAGAATGATCTGCAGCAGAACTGGCGCACCGGATTTACTGTGGCATTGCCAATCAGTCTGAGTCAATCCATCAAGCTATTTGGCAACAGTGGTGTCAGCACCCGCACCGGCACAGACTACGACGCACTCGGCATCGCTTGGCAATATCGTTGGGGCGGGGGTTTCCCTGGCGCGAGGCCCTAATACTATCAAGCGCGCTGTAAACACACAGAACCACTTCCAGCAAAGGCCTTACCCTACCGGAGTAACGAATACAGCCCTACTCAGGAGCTAGCCAATTCAAACACCCCACCTACGCCGCACAAATCCCGTACTTTGGCAAAACGTCATGAATCACATCAAAACGGTGCGCCTGAAGTGCATCGTGAAACATTTTCCAGTCACTTCTAAGAAATGACTCCTTATAAACAAAGGTTTCATTCGGGTCATCGAACCACTCTTTAGTACCGATGGATTTGTGTTTCCACGAACCTTTGCCTTTAGGAATATAGGTTGGTGACGCCGAACCAAAACTGAAATAGCCTGATTTAATTTTTTTCATCCAGGCATCATGGCGCTTATCACCATCTTCGAATTTAATACTATTTATGAGGGTAGCGATTTTTTTCTTATCGGCTGCAGGCAATCCATCCACTTCAGCGTCGGGATCACCAATTTGCCATCGTTGCATAGCCATGCACATCTTGTCTGCAGCAGTAAGGAAATTTTTAGGATTATTTCGTTTTATACTCTGCCCCGTACCATTTCTATAACTCCAGCTGAGATAAGGCCGGTCAGGTAAGCTCAACACTGAGCCATGCCCTAGAGGAAAGGATTCGCTGATAAAGAAGTTGACCAACTTGTCTCTCAATTTAGTAACGGCTTTGGTATCACGACTTCTGATATGGCTGGCTTCATTGACCTTATGGTTTACACCAGCAAAGCCTTGATGTGCCCAAGTATCGGCATAGACATGCATGGTAATACCGAGGCGATGTAAGCCATAGGGTTTATCTCGATCCGCAATACAGGCGCGCAGCATATCCTGGGCAACATAGCTGTCTGGAGTACAAATTAGGCGTTTGTGAAAACCGCCACGTGGTACCTTACCCGCTGGCAAGCCTCCATTGCCGGGAAGAAAATGATAAGGAATCCAAACCTGCCTGTTTTTTAATGCCTTGGAATTGCGGTAATCGAGCATTTTATGGGCAGAGCTAATGCGCTTATACATCGCTCCATTATCAAAGCGGATAACACCTGCATTTGTGGCATCATCAACATACTGGGCTGAATAGGCGACCTTACTTGCTTTTGGATGAGATAATCCTGCCAGACGTGCGATTACGTAGGTTGCTGCATGGTGAAAATCAATTTGCATCAGTTATTCCTCCATTCCATTTTATACATGTTATCCATTTTATATACTGGGTCATACAAGCATGTGGATTTGATTTACCACATTGATTCAGCGACAGTGCTTTCAACAAGTGATTCCACTTCATCATTTAATGATGATAAAAAATCTAACTCCGTTTTTTCCTCAACCTCATCAACAGAAACGATAAATGTAGGAAGCTCACGCGCGTTCAAGGCTTTATTCGGAAGAACAAAGGCAATAGCTTCAACTGCTACTGGGTCAAAAAGCACTTTGTAGAAATGGGTCGGCACTGTGATTGCATTGTTACCAAGATACTTCGGTGAGCCGGTCTCAACAATTGGCCCGGTAACCACGTACAACTCTCCGCGATTCAACGTCCATTCTCTTACTTTAGCTTCCAGGTCACTCCAAATATGGCGTTTGAAACCAATCCCTACTTGAGGCGCCACATTTGAGAGCAGCAATGATTCGCTCATTGCCAGTTTATCCCATCGCATCACAGCTGAGGGCGCCATCTGACCTAAATCATAGCCACTATTTTGATAGTGCTGTAATTCAGCACGCACGTCTGGCTCAAGATCCAGATCAGCCCGGTAATCATCAGAGACCGGGAGAGTAGCATGAACTTTTCCATGGGTAAGGTGATATGCAACCCAATCAGGTACACGGTACTCAGAATTATATGACAAAGCATAACCGACACGACAAAGCATAACCGGATTACTGCTAGGGGCACCATATTTCACGTGCTGTTTGCAGCCATCCAGTCCCTGAGCAGCGAACGCTTGTGGAGCCAGCCCAAGAATCCCTAAGAATATAAGTACCCTGTATCGCACATGACCTCCTTCCCGTTTAATCACAAATGCCGGGCGAATTAGATACGCTCTTTTATTCGTTCAATAATTGCTTCTAAAACCTTTTTTGCTTCCGGTGTAGTCGCTTTGCCATACTCTTCAATCACTTTATCAAGAGAGATTTCTGTTATTTGTGATTGTTGTGCCTCGTTCGTTTCTGTCTCCGCCGGTACTTTTGGAAAAATCGCGGCAGAAACACGTTCAATCGTAGTAAATAGAAAATCACTGTTGTAGCCAGCCAGAAATGCCAAGGCCACCGCACTAATTTTTATAGTGGTCTGATCAGGATCAATAAATAGAATGATCACACCCCCACTGACGAGACCCAGCAGTATGCGGCTATAGTACTCAGGGATTCTATTGGTATCGAAACTTCGCTCATGAACGAATCTGTGACATGTACGTAACAAAAAGGCACAGGAACCGATAGCACCATAAGTGAATGGTACAAAGGTTTTGAATCCAGCCGCAAGAACCTGCCACGTAACGAGAGACAACCCCAAGACGCTTTTGCCGGTATCAAAATCGACCGTAAAGTATGGATGGTTGACTATATATTGGAGGTTTTCACCAACAAATGCAGCAAGAAAAAAAACAATCGTCATCAACCAAAGCTTGCGGGACCATATCCGACCATCTGATAGTGTCTGCTTTGGCGCCATAAGTAAAAGATGAGTCTTGCCTAACTTATCATCCGTCGCTTTTAATGTTCGCGCCGTTACTGGCGTCATCATTTTGGCAAGATCGCGGTAGGATTTATCAAAAGAGGCTTTTATTTCAGCCGAAGGAGATGAAGTTGTATCCAGATATTGTTCACTTTTTCTGATCTCTAATATGACATCATCGGGCACTTGATGACCGACTGAAATAGCGTAATCAAGCAGCATGGATGCCGATCTGATCTCATCATGGTAAGCAGCAAGGTCTGATGGTATTTCCAAATTGTTGTTATTATTCTCAATATCCATGAGACCCCCTTAATTATAACTATAGAACATAGGGTTACTACTGCAAGACCCGCTTTAATGAAACTAAAAAAGCAGCCTAACTTACAATCAATTTAGTTCAGTTAAAATCCCTTCCGCCTTGTTCTGGTAGGCATTATAATTCCGATGGCTTTTATCAACAAACTGATACAGTTCAAATCCTATAAAATAGGTTGGATCCTTGTAATTACTGTTGCCATAATCATGCCAGGTTATACCAAGCTTGAAGTTGTTTATGATAAACCCCACACCAACACCCAAATTGCGATCGAAAGGGAAAACCGTCAACAATGATACTCCATACCAGGTGTCGTAGTCCCTGGTGTAATGCACCCAACCAATTGGTTCCAGAGATAACACAGCGGCTATATCAGTATTCGATCCTGATCCGAACGCACCAACCACACCCGCACCCAGGTGCAGAAAGACCATCTGATCACGTGGTGGACCATTGGCAATAGATTCGTCGGTGAGGAACCAGCTATTAGCCAATGCCTCCCACGGATACATGGGAAATCCTTCATAGAGGTATTTGTCATAAATTCCTTCAAGCATTTGAGCGACCTCTGCGGTGCGCTTGAATGCGTCACTCAAAATTTCCGCACCGCTGCGCTCTACAAGGATAGTGAATTGAGTGGCTGCGATTAAGGCCTCTTTTTGCGGCGCCATCTGGCAACTTTCATTATCAGAATTAGGGGGTATTTCGAGCGCATTAGGCGTGTTTTGAAAAATAACCTGCTTCGCTCTTAAGCCACTAACATCCTTTGTAACTTTAAAATCAGAAAGAGAAGCCTCACCAGAATTGAGTCCGGTAATCGAATTCATAACTGGAGACTTGACCTCTTTAGGCCACGCAATTGCTTGCTCGGTTAAGAGCTGCTGCAGTTCGTGAAACAAACCTTTTGCATCGCCACGTTCAATATACGGTTTTCCTGGTCCCTGACTGAAGGCAGACCAACTCATTGTGCCACTGGAATCATCTATATCCGTACCACAGACAATTACAGTATTGGCTAATGCAGGGCTAAAACCTACTACCCAAAAAGCAATCACACCAAAAAATGTGATGACGAAACGATGCTTCATTATTGCTCTCCTCACTTACAACATTTGTTCGAGTTTTTTAATTGCAGCTACCAGCTTGTTAATCCCGTCTCCATCAATATCAACTAATCCCTTTATCCGATCCTTTAATTGGTTATCTACAATATTATTAATTCCGTACTTTCTCCGGAATGTCGTGACAGCTTTGATGTCATCATCAGAAGCAAAATAAGGGTCAACATAAGACTGTAGCAATCTCAAGTGCACATTTGGATGTGCCACATAATTGCTGGCCGAGTGGATATTTTTTTCGACCACATGATCTACGGAGATATCCACCCCACCTTGCATTTCCCAAGACCTGGGCATTTTAAAATTACACGCAATTGAAACAGGATCAAACTTGTGATTCACGTTCAAATAGTTCTTTGTGAAAGCGCCCTCTGAACTTGCGCTGCCGGGACGAACAATAGAGTGGTACGGACTTTCAGATGGATGTATCAGCCCACTGACATTGGATAACATCGTCACCGTCTCAAACTGGAACAAACTGGGATGGAAAGGATTTGCCACACCCAGTTCATCCTTCATCCAATCAAGGCTATTTCGATAGGCTATATGATCGGCTTCCCCATCCGGCCCGTCTAAATCATTAAATGGTGCATGATCTAATGCGCCTAGCCAATCTTCTGTACCGAGGTGGTGCAATGTATCATGCGTGACTGCTGTGCCCAAACTATGGGCCAGAATATGGTAACCGGGCACTTGATCGGATGAGGTAATGGTCTCAGCAATCTTTTTTGTGATTTGCGCGATAACACGAAGCACAACGCGCTGCTGGTATAAACGAAACCCCCAGTACAAAACGGCATCACCCGCATAATTAATTATCCATTCGCCGTCATCAGATCGCTTTAATAGATCGACCACCTTACTTGCAACATCAGGCATCACAGGGATAGCACTCTCAAGCGCTTCACCAAGATCATTCCAATGGGTCAGAATCCGCAGGAAAACATCGTCGTAAAGAATTGGCACAAATTCGACATACGTATCCACGCTTTTACCTTCGAAAAAGCCATAATTTTTCGCATCCTCGCGCAGCCGATGCGCTGCACTTGAATCTGCTTGCAGCCAGCTTTGATCGTAATCGCCAATTCCGTGTACAACAAAAACAATGTTCTTAGCCATGGACATCCCTCTCCACTAATGCGCTGATATTTTCTTCAACACTCCAATTAGGTTTAACCATCTGTTGAAGCCAATTGGGAACAAGTACCTTAACTAGTGGTACCTTCAAGCATCGTTACATTACAAAAAGGATTGGAGCCTGGCATTGCCAAGCCCACAAATGAATATTGGCATGATGCTACCCCCATGTCTTTATTAATTATTAGCACACTTCGTGTGTTTAATATTAGCTTAGCATCTAAATAGAATATGTTAAATGCCCTCAAATTAATTGGTCATTTGGCCATCCATGCCAATTAATTCAAGTCCACGCATTCGATTGACAACCGCCACCAACTCCTGAAATCTCGGTATTGCCAGAGTGCCAATAATATAAGGTGTGATCTGATCCAGTCCATGTGACTCAACCTCCTCCAGCGCATCACTTAAACCAGAGACAAGATCCTTATGTTGCCGGGAGGATTGTTTAGCATAATGACGAATCAGGAATCCAATAGCGCGCAGCTGTGCACTATCGACCAACTGTTCTACTCTGGAAAGGTCAATTTCCTGCCTGCCATAACGCAGGGCACGCATTTCAAACGCCTGGATTTTCTCTTTACCTTCACGCAACTTGGGGTTTAGGCATTCAAGTTGCGGAATACGCAAATGTGCGTGTATGACAAGCGAACCAGCTTCCCGTGGCGCTGACCCTTGCGCCAATGCTTTTGCCTCATCAGTAACATCCCTTGGTGCGTAGTTATCCATCATGATCACTGTATCTGCCACATCAAAGTAATCTCCGCTACCCCCCATCACCAGAACAACTGAGACGTCTTCGTTTTGATACAAGTCCTGAATGCGTTGCACTAACGGTGTTATTGGCTCCTTGTCCTTGGCTACCAACGCCTGCATACGCTGGTCACGGATCATGAAATTAGTGGCGGAAGTATCCTCATCAATAAGCAGCGTCTGCACCCCGCTTGCCAACGCCTCAATGATATTAGCTGCTTGCGAAGTACTGCCACTGGCATTTTGAGTAGAAAACTGGCGGGTATCTTTACCTTGGGGAAGATTGTTTATAAAAGGACTGATATCGATACCGGTGATAGCGCGCCCATCCTCCGCGCGTATTTTAAATGCGCTGGGATCAGTAACGACACATTCTCGGCCATCGCCTGGAATGTGATTGTATACACCTCGCTCTATCGCGTGCAGCAGAGTGGACTTACCGTGATAACCACCACCAACGATCAATGTTATTCCCTTGGATACGCCAAGCCCCCGCAGTGGTCTACCATGCAATCGATCCAACTCAACCGCCAGAGAATTTGGCGCACAAAATCTTACCGCCTCTTCAAGCGGTCGATCATCGACGCCACTGACACGCGGTAGCATTGAGCTATCAGCGATGAACGCAACCAGCTCTTTAGCCTGGAGTTGTTCCCGTAAGTGGTGTTGATCCTCTACTGAATCGACATGGCGCTGCACGATATCAGGTTCATCCTGTACCAGCAGCAGTCCCGACTGAACAACATTAACCAACTCCTCAAACAACATCACTTTCGCCTGGCGGCCATTCACGGATCGGCCGTCCACGGGAAGCCCTATTTGGAGGCGTACCTCCACATCACCATTACGCACCAGCACACTGTTCCGTTCCAGCACCTGCTGACCATAGCGCACAATAAACATCTCACCACTCTTGCCAGCCCCCCTACTCCCCTGCACATGCTGTTTGATCGCGGCTTCAATACGTCGTCCTAAATAATCTTCAAGGGTGATGCGGCGAATGCGATTGCCATAAAGTTCCTTATTGAGATTGATTATTGCTTTCTTGATAAAGACTCGGCAGCGAGATGGATCTGCGAATGGATCACCTTGCACATGATCAATGCGTAAAAGAAAATCAGGAAAGTAATACTCCCCCTGAAGCTGTTTATAGGCCTTGTAGCCGTGGTGGTCGATTTGTTCGAGCAGATGTTTGAGTTTATCCATCAGCCTTTAGTCATTGTCTTATTCTGGGATAAGGCTTCAGTGTTTCATTATATTGCTAAAATTACGTTATGACAAAAATGTACTGGAAGTATAAATATATTATTCGCTACATTGACTTGAAACTTAAACCGAAGTGATTAGTTTCTAAATTATGACAGTAAACACTATTTTAGTTGTAGTGGTGTGATTTGATCTGACGTGCGCAGTCAGATCAACGCCGGTTCTAAACGGCTCAGATGTGCCAATAACGGACACTCACTTGAATCGACCAACTGGCAGTTATCGTCTCGTTACAGTCTATAGTAGAAGCTACCACGTCTGACACGTAAATGCTTTACAAGTGATCCCACGGATAACACCTTGCTACCATATCTTTAGCCAGAGCTCGTAATGATTTTACGAGCCATTCTTCACGGTCTAAGCGCTTGTTCTGTTCGATATTTTTAGGCGGCATTTGATTGCGTGGTTGAAATAGAGGTGTCGGCGGTCTAATCTAATAACCATACAAAACTGACTGGCATACCATGCAGTAGCGCATGGTTATTTTTATTTTTATGGTAAGGATTGGGCGCTCCTGGATAGGGTATAAATATTATCTCATTGTTCTTTTCACTCAGCCATTTTAGGCCAAGACAAAAGGATTATTACGATGAATAAACTAGTAAAATCATTTGGTGCGATAACGTCTTTGGCTATAGCCGCTATAGCTGGGCACTTTGTTGGAGACCGTGCATTAAACGAAATTTTGCCTACAGTCGGAGCCGCAGGTGGTGTCGTCACTGGCCCTAATGTCGAAGCACCTGATCGATATATTTACTACCCTGGCACCGAGATACTAGCCAAGGATGAAATCCGCGTTACTGCATGCGGTACGGGGCTACCTGCTGCTCGCAGGAGTCAGGCTGCCACCTGTTTTCTTATCGAAGCCGGTAACGGAGACAAGTTTCTCTTTGATATTGGCACTGGCTCCATGGCTAATCTAGCTAGTCTGATGATCCCATACGAATATCTCGACAAAGTATTTCTATCGCATTTGCACACTGACCATATGGGGGACATCTTGGGCTTGTGGGCCGGAGGATGGACAGCGGGTCGCCCAAACGCTCTCCGGGTTTGGGGGCCAAGTGGCGCAACACCTGAGATGGGCACCAAGCACGCTATGGAGCACTTCCTACAGTTCGTCAACTGGGACAAGGTTACCCGTGAATACAAGATAACCCCGATACCAGGGCAAGTTGAGACAACTGAGTTCGATTACAAAGTTCCTGATCAGATTGTCTTTCAGGAAAATGGAATCACAATACGTTCATATCCTGCAATCCATACTGGTGATGGTCCAGTTAGCTATATGTTCGAATATGCTGGCATGAAGGTCTTTTTCAGTGGTGATACTGTGCCCAATAAATGGTTTATTGAGTACGGGAAAGGCGTTGACCTGGCCATCCATGAAAGTTTCCAGTCACCACAACAATTGGTTGATTTCTACAATCAGCCGCCACAACTCGCCTGGAGAGCTTGCTGCGAGTTTCACACATCTCCGGAAGCGTTCGGTAAGATCATGAGTACGCTTAAGCCTCGGCATGCGGTGGCCTTCCATTTCTTTAATGAAGAAGCGACCCGTTACGATATCTATGAAGGAATACGTGCGACCTATGATGGACCGCTCTCGTTGGCAACTGACATGATGGTGTGGAATATCACCAAGGATAAGATTTCCGAACGTATGGCGGTTTCAACAGACGACGCATGGTCTGTTCCGGGTACTGCGCAGCAACCTCCACCAGAGAAAGGACGTCCGAATCCAATGTCAAATGACATCAATAATGGACGTTGGATACCCGCATTTAAATCTCAGGATGAGATGCTCGACCGCCACATGAAAAAGTACAACCTTCAGGAACTGGACTGGCGCCCAGCTATGTACAAGGAGCTTAAAGAAAACTAGCGGACTCGATCAAAACCGAGTGCTTGTTCGAACGTTCAAGCACTCGGTGGTATTTATACACATGTTTTGAAAGCTAACCGATTTCCACATATAGCGATCAGCAGGGCTTATTAGCAGAGAGATCATATGGTCGAGCCTAGATCGTAGCAAATGCTTTCTAAAACTAGCCCCGATGTCTGCAAAGGGTCGTTGTCGGAAGATCAATCGGACAATGTCTGTAAGGTCAAATAACGACTAAAACTTTTTAATGGTGATGACCCTACATAACGTGGCCTGCGGCATCAGCCACAGCTCCAGTTCCCGGCTGCCGGCATAACCCAATGTAGTGCATAGAATGTTATCTTTAGCCAAAGAAAGATATCCGAACTAAGCCCTACCACTTTACCCAAAAATAGGGTTAGTTCACTAAATATGAATAGCTAATTTATGGCCTGGAAAACCTGCCATTTTTTATAAAAGTGATAGCCTGCTCTGCCACACCTTTGTCATTTCGCATCATAGAATGCCCAGACTCGAGAACGATAAAATCATCCATACCTTCTAATTTAGTTGACTCGACCGAAATCAGGCCATCATCTTTGCCTGGCAGAAGATGTTCATTTTTATCATGAGTGGTTTGTCCTGCAATCACACCAACAGGGTAATATGGTGCCAATAGTGAACTTGGGAAACTCTCACTATCAGTACCCAATGATTTTGCTGTAGGACCCAAAACAAACATCCACCACTTATTCCTGAATCGATCTACCAACTCACTTCCTTGGTTTGGTGTTCCTATCAACACTACACGGCCGAGATTCTCTATACTATTTTCTTGAAGATAGGCACGGATTAGCAGACCGCCAAGCGAATGCCCGACAAGATGAACGGGGCGGTTATGTGTCGCACAACAATCATCAATTTGTTTGCTTATATCTTTAACGATTTGAGCAGGTGTCTTGTTTATCGAGCCGTAGCCAACACGCTCAACATGGAATCCAGCATCATCCAGCCTCCGCGCCAACTTCGACATGGCAGCGTTATGACGGGCAAATCCATGCAACAAAACAACAACATCCTTATCTAAGGATTTTTTCTTATCAGGATTCGATTTGGCATTTGTGATTGGAATACTAAACACCACAATTACCAACAATACAACTGACCATAGCGTAGATTTTTTCATGACGGTGATTTCTTCCTGTTATTAGCTGACATACTTACTAAACAGACTTAATATCTCTCTTAGCTTATGACACCATCGTAATCCTTTAGTTGAATTTCATCACAATCAATACGCGCCACATTGTTTGCATAACACGACAATTTGCAAATTAATTCCATACACACTATGAAATCGGCAAAATATTGAGGAAACGCCAGGACCGTAGGGCACAATGCGTAGCATATTGCGCCGCATGTTTGATCTTGGCACGGCTGGTACGTTGTTTTCGCATAGGTAGCATGATTAACGGCTGAGCCTAGTAGCAAAATGAGGATTGACTGGTCGTTGGCCTAACACTCAGAGAACGTTTCTTTCTGGCAGACCTGGTCCGTTTAGAACCCGCGTAGATCTTAAATTGTGCTTCCGACTAAATCGCAAGTTACAACCAAGGCATAATACTAGAAGCAACGGATTCCGGAGTTCGACGCTATATTCCTGACATGCCAACAGTGTCACGCTCGAATTAAACACCAGTATGCCTTTAATATACAATCTTCAAGACGACTACTTTACATTCGGCGCAATAAGTGGAACACATTGCACAGAACGAATAGATGATTTGATTTTAAGTTGCTACGCAACGCTTGGTGGGTTACACAAAAACACGGCTAACCCACCCTACATTTATACAATCGGGACATGAATCTTTGTCAGCAAATCTTTCTCATCCACTTCACCAGGGAAGTTTTCATATATTTCATACATGGGAATGGCTTTGCAGGATTTTTGTTTATTCGCGCGCAGCAATCCATGTGCGGCAGCCCAGCCATTGCCAAGATGCCGATAGGGCCCCAGGTGATCAACACGTAATGCCTTATGCTTTTCGATCTGGCCAGATTCGAGATTATTTGCTGGTGCTGCATCAGGCACAGTTTTATAACCAAAGCCTGACGTGTATTCGCAACGTTGCTTGATCATGTCATATTGGTGATAAAACGATACAGCCATATCAGGTTTTGGAATATCGCCTTTTTCAACAAGCGCATTTAGCTCGGTAAAATCCTTTTCCATGGATGGGCCAATATCAGACAAGCTGCAAGCACGGCGCTTACCAAGATAATAAAAACCATCACATGATTCTTCACCGATGACGTTTACCTTTGATAGCACTTCTCCGGTTTCGACATATTCTTTTAACATGGCTAAGCCACGCTCATAATCGCTACCGACCAATGCCGTCATCATCTTTTTCATAAAGAATAGAAAAATCGGTAACGTACCAAACATGGACCAGGTGATCGTTGTGCTACTGTCGTTCTCGGTGAAATCAAACACCACCTTACTTTGACTTTTCCAAGGCTTAATAAACGTGATTTGATAATCAAGGCGCTTGGCAGGGACAATTGTAGTCAACATCATTTCACCGCTACCGATGCGCTTGCCATCCCAGCTCTGGGCATGCCCTTCTTTACCGGGCTCTCCCTCAATGTTTACCGGACATTCTGGCTCCTGGCATAACCAGGGTGACCAGAATCGCCAGGTACTGAAGTTTGCGATAATGGCGCACACTTCTTCAGCTGACTTCGAAACAGTGATTGAGCGCTGGATTGTTAATGGCAGTGTAAACATGACTACTCCCTTGCAAAATAAGGCTTAGGTAATTCAAAATTAAATCAAGCAGCATCTGGCACTGTGCGTCTTTGACATTTCAACACCAGCATCCTCAAAGCGGTATAAAACACTGGTGTCAAAAACAGCCCAAAAAAAGTCACACCAATCATGCCGGAGAACACGGTAATACCCATAACATGGCGAACTTCAGCCCCAGCGCCACTGGCAAATACCATTGGTAGCACACCAGCGATGAAGGCCACCGAGGTCATGATGATCGGACGTAGTCTCAGGCGGCAGGCTTCAATCGCTGCCTGTATGGGAGTAGCGCCATCCAATTCCTTTTCTCGTGCAAACTCGACAATCAGAATCGCATTTTTACAGGCGAGCCCCATGAGTACGGCCAGCCCAATTTGAACAAATATATTGTTGTCCCCGCCCAACAGCCAAACACCAAACAATGCAAACAAAACACACATAGGCACGATCAGGATAATCGCCAGCGGCAGTGTCCAGCTCTCATACAGTGCGGCCAGCACCAGAAATACAAGCAACACAGACAATGGGAATACAATTAATGCGGCATTTCCTTGTGTGACCTGTTGATAACTAAGATCTGTCCATTCGAAATCCATGCCATTGGGCAATAATTCCGAGGCAAGCCCGCCAACTACGGCTAATGCCTGTGTGGATGACATCACCCGCGGATCTGCCTGGCCAATCATATCTGCCGCCGGATAACCGTTATAGCGAATCACTGGATCAGGACCGAAGCTATTACTGACCTGTACCAGACTCCCGATTGGCACCATATCGCCGTTCAGGTTACGCGTTTGCAAGTTGGCGATCTGGCTTGCGTCATCCCGGAACGGCGCATCAGCCTGGGCAATCACCTGATAGGTGCGACCGAATCGATTGAAGTCATTTACGTAAAGCGAACCAAGGTAGATCTGCAGGGTTTCAAACAGGGTATTTAAGGGGACGCCCTGCGTTTCTGCCTTGACACGATTTACATCAATATCAAGCTGCGGCACATTGGCCTGGTAGGACGACACCGGGAACGAAAGACCTGGCACCTGCATAATCGCACCAGTCATTTGTTGCAAGGCATTATTCAGCTGACCATAACCCAGGCCGGCACGGTCTTGCAGATAGAGTGAATAACCTGATCCTGTGCCTAAACCAAGTATCGGTGGCGGCATAATGGCAAACGCAAACGCCTCTTGGATTGAAGACAATTTACCCTGAAGTTCACCCACGATTTCAGTCGCTGGCCGTGTACGCTCATCAAACCCCTTTAATGGGAAAAAGATGGTTCCCGTGTTTGGTGTATTGGTAAATTGCAGAGTATTTAATCCCGGAAAACCAACAGCATCAGCAATGCCATCAGTTGAGCGTGCCATCTCGCTAATTTTGTTGACCACTGCTTCGGTGCGATCGAGTGATGATCCTTCAGGAAGTTTGACGCCACCAATCAGATAGAGCTTGTCCTGGGTTGGGATAAAGCCTCCGGGGACTGCCTGGAACAGCATGTAGGTCAAACCAATCAATAACAGATAAACCAGGAAGATGGGAGCGCGGTGGCGCAAAATGCCCGACACTGTGCTCGAATAAAGACCGGCGCTATGCTGAAACAGATAATTAAACGGTCGAAATATCCAACCAAACAGAAAATTAATAATACGCGTCAAGCGATCAGGTTTTTCGTCATGCCCTTTGAGTATTGCCGCAGCAAGCGCAGGCGACAGTGTTAATGAGTTAATGGCCGAAATGGCCGTGGCAATCGCGATAGTCACTGCAAACTGGCGATAGAACTGCCCCGTCACGCCTGACAGGAATGCCATTGGCACAAATACCGCGATCAACACCAGACTGATGGCAATGATCGGCCCGCTAACTTCGCGCATGGCTTGATGCGCCGCCGCGATGGATGATAAGCCTTCGGCAATATTACGCTCCACATTTTCAACCACCACAATCGCGTCATCAACAACAATACCAATCGCCAACACCAGAGCAAACAGCGTTAGTGTATTGATGGAAAAGCCAAGCAATAGCAGTACACCGAAAGTGCCAACAATAGACACGGGCACGGCAAGCAGTGGAATAATAGAAGCACGCCAGGTTTGCAGAAACAGCACCACGACTAGCACAACCAGTAGCACGGCTTCTAGCAGCGTTGTAATTACCGCTTCAATCGAACCACGGACAAATATGGTCGGGTCATACACCACCTGCCAGGTCAAATCTTCAGGGAATCGTTGTGACAGTTCGGCCATCTTGGCCCGCACATTATCCGATAGCTCAATGGCATTGGCACCGGGTGCCTGCATGATTGGGATGGCAACGGCCTGCTGATTATTCAACAAGGAGCGCAGTGCATACTCTGAGGCACCGAGTTCCAGGCGTGCTACATCACCGAGTCGAGTAATTTGGCCATTCGCGCCGGCCTTGACGATGATGTCGGCGAATTCCTGTTCGGTCACCAAACGACCCTTGGCGTTTATCGACAAAGTAAATGCTGACACTTCCGGTTGTGGTGGTGCCCCTATTTGTCCGGCGGAGACTTGAATGTTCTGCCTACGTACCGCATCGACTACATCACCGGGAGTAAGACCACGCGCTGCCACCTTGGCCGGATTCAGCCAGACACGCATGGCATAATCACCCGCGCCAAATAATAATGCATCTCCAACACCGGGGATGCGTGCCAACTCATCCTTAATATGCAACACCGCATAATTGCGCAAATAGGTAGTGTCATAGGTTGAATTTGGCGAACGCAGATGCACCACCATGGTTAGATTGATAGAACGTTTCTGCGTGGTAACACCCAAGCGGCGAACTTCTTCGGGCAAACGTGCGGTTGCCTGGCTTACACGATTCTGAACTTGCACCTGGGCGAAATTAACATCAGTACCCGGCTTGAAGGTGATGGTCATGGCCAACACCCCATCACTACCGGCGACTGATTTCATATACATCATGTCCTCGACACCATTGATCGCCTCTTCCAGTGGCGTCGCCACAGTTTCAGCAATCACTTTCGGGTTGGCACCAGGAAAGACTGCTCGCACCGTGACTGTCGGTGGCACTACGTCTGGATATTCTGTAATCGGTAACAGCGGAATTGAAATCAGACCGGTTGTAAATATCAGAATAGAGAGCACTGCCGCGAAAATCGGGCGGTCAACAAAAAAGTGTGAAAAGTTTTTCATCGTTTCCGATACGATTTGTTATTAATGTTGACCCGGGGGGCCAGGCATGGGCGGTGGATCACCCATGGTTATTGGCTGTGGCGAGACCGGCATGTTGGGAAAAAATACTTTCTGTACACCGTGCACAATCACCTGATCGCCCTTTGCCAAACCAGCGCTGACAATACGCAAACCTTCAACAGAACGTCCTAGTGAGATGTCGCGTCGTAGAGCTGCATTTTCAGGCCCAAGGGTATAAACAAATTTCCTATCCTGGTCGGTAAGAATCGCCCTGTCGTCAATCAAGACAACTTGTTCCGCATTCTGCCCAAGCAATTTAACGCGCGCGAAAAGGCCGGGGATAAGCCGGTTATCCTTGTTATCCAAGACCGCTCGCAGGCGTACCGTACCGGTATTTGGGTCGGCCTGATTACTGACGAAATCGACATTTCCTTCGCGAGGAAATCCTTCTTCATCTGAGAGCCCTACAAGAACACTTGAAGCTTCATTTTTATTACCGGCGGCGGCTGACTGTTGAGCATTTTTGGAATAGCGCAAATAGCTCAGCTCATCACTATCGAAATAGACATAAATAGGATTGAGCGAGACTATGTTCATTAATACATCAGGGGTAGGATCGGACGAGACCAGATTGCCCTTGGTGACAAGCGCCCTACCCGTGCGGCCAGTGATCGGTGAACGAATTTCTGTGTAATCCAAATTCAGCCTTGCCAGGCTAAGGTTTGCTTCTGCTGAGCGAACGTTGGCATTCGATTGCGCCTCAGTGGCGACACTTTGATCATATTCACCCTCGGAGACCAGGTTGCGTTCAAATAAATTTTTGGAACGTCCGCTTTCGACACGGGCAAGATTTGCCTGTGCCCGGGCACGCACCAATTCTGCCTCGGCAACTTCCAGTTCAGCGCGAAACGGTTCCTGGTCGATTGCAAATAGCAGGTCGCCCTTCTTGACGACATCACCCTCACGATAAGCGACTTTTTGAATCACACCGCCAACCCGCGGGCGAATATCGATTATCTCTTGCGCCTCAATTCGACCATTAAACTCATCCCACGGAACAATATCGCGCACAATGACTTCAGCCACGCTCACCGACGGCGGCGGGAAACCTCCACCACCTTGCTGGTCAGCCTGCTTATCACAAGCGCTCAGAAACAACAGCGCAGTTGCTGTGATTAAGAATACGCTAGTCACTCTATTCAATGTGCAAACGAACATCGATAGCTCCCTGTTAACTAACATGATTAATGTGGGCATATCAAAAGTAATTCAGGCTAGTAAACTTATTATTTTTCATTATTGATTAGTATAGCTGACTTGATGATGAGATTGATCTTTGTGACAGCAAAAAATATATCAACCAGGACCAGGATCATTCGATATATTCGATCTAAAATTTCGATACCAATAATCACATAAATATTGTGGGCTGTGACAACAGCAACTGCTCACGATGTCTGCCGCTGCATTTGCTCTTGCTTTAAGGAATCAACTACTTGCAAGAAGTGACTATGCATGAGATCAACTTGGTCCTTGGCATCATCAGAAAGCTTATAACGTAGATTTTGCTCAAGCTCGCCCGCCATGTCAGCAAGCGTATTTGCACCCAAATTGGCAGCGCTTGATTTAAGGCTGTGTGCCAAGCGCTCGAGCACATCATATTGTTTGTCTTTACAAGCTTGCTGCATTTTTGAGAATGTTTCCTCACTGCTGGTTATGAATAGTGGAATAATCTCATTAAACTCTTCCTGCATTATCTCCTCTAATTCATCAAGCGTATTTGCATCTATCAAGGGCTTGTCACTCGAATTACTTTTAAAATGGCTTGGACGTATCCATTTTTTTAGAATGGAAAAAAACTGTTCGATCGTAAAGGGCTTGGCTAGATGATCATCCATGCCAGCATCATTACTCCGCTGCCTATCATGCTCCATCGCATTAGCCGTCAACGCAACAATTGGAATGTGCGTGTGTTTTTCTCTACTACGGATAATTTTGGCGGCCTGATAACCATCCATCTCTGGCATCTGGCAATCCATCAGAATTAAATCAAAATTGCCATCCTGCCAAAGTTTTAACGCCTGTTTACCATTTGTGGCCGTCTGACAACGTATACCCAACTTTTTCATAATGGATAAGGCAAGTTTTTGATTAACTATATTGTCTTCAACCAAAAGAACATTGCCACTAATGCCATGCTTCTTAAAATCAACATCCAAGGATTGGACATCACTAATTGCTTCGTGCGTGGTAATAACACTTACATCTTCTGATTGTTGTGACAGGTAGTTTGGTTTATCTGCGTGTGGCAGTTTCAGCTTAAACCAGAAATTTGCACCCTGACCTTGCTCGCTTTCTACACCAATAGTCCCGCCCATTATTTCAACCAGCTGTTTGCAAATTGCAAGCCCAAGCCCGGTACCGCCATATTTCCGGGTAGTCGTCGCGTCTGCTTGTGTGAATGATTCAAATAACTTATGTTGCGCGTCCTTGGAAATACCAATACCAGTATCGGTAACTGAAAAAAGTAATTCTTGAATTCCATCAGTGCTACCAGAGCAAGTAATTGCGAAATTCACCCCGCCTTGCTGAGTAAACTTAATCGCGTTACTTATTAAATTATTCAAAAGTTGTCGTATGCGGCCAGGATCACCAAGATAATAGGACTGGCATGGAGTTGCGGGTTGATAGTTAAGTGCCAGGCCTTTCTCATTGGCTCGCGGCAGCATCACTCGTACGACATCATGCGCAGTTTTGTTTAAATCAAAACTGATATTTTCCAGCGTTAACTTACCTGCTTCTATTTTGGAAAAATCGAGAATATCATTAATAATCTCAAGTAGATTTTCACCGGAGGTGAGTAGCGTTTCAACATTATCTCGCTGCTCTTCATCAAGTTCTGAAAGTTGCATCAATTGCGCCATCCCCAGGATCCCATTCAGCGGCGTGCGTATTTCATGACTCATAGTCGCCAGAAATTCACTCTTGGCAAGGTTTGAACTTTCTGCTTCGAGCTTGGCTGTGATTAGCTCTTCATTATTTCGTCTCAGCTCCTGCTCAAAAGCCAGCCTGTTAATGGCACCAGCAAGAATATCTGCTGAAGATTTCAGAAACTCAATTTCAACTTCATCACGCTGATAATCATGAGGAAGAAATAGCACCATCATGCCAAATGGTTTGCCACCTTGCTTTATTGGCACACTGTAATGACTCTGAGATTTCAGCTCGTTAAAACGGGCTTCATCGCTATCATCAATATAATCAAAAAATTCAATCTCACCTGACTCTGCTGCTTTACCACAAAGACATAGACCGATTGAGTTCTTTGAACATAAAGTATGCAATGGTGTTGTAAGGTTATATCTTGATTTCACTACCAGCTCTTCCGGATTATCCCCGACAATTAATATCGCCCCCTTGTTTTCGATATGAAGAAACTCCAGCGAAAGCAGCTTTTGTAAGGCCTCATCAAGTAATGTTTGTAAATCCTGCGCCTGAGACGAAAGCTCGAGTAGATCATACAAGGCCTCACGAAACATAACCTCAAACCGGTATTTTTCTTCGCTGGCTCTCGATTTTTTCAGTGCTGAGGTGAGATCAGATTGCGTCATCTTAAGTGATGTACGCATTTCGTCAAATGAGCGGGTTAAACTGCCAATCTCATCTCGACTCCTTACCGGTAAGGGCATATCGAAATCTCCCTTGCTGAGCCTTGATGCGGCTGTTTCTAAACGGCCCAGGGGAATGCGAATGACATAGTTTTGCCAAATCAAACCAGCTACACCAACGAAAGCAATGGTTGCCAATATCATTATTTCAATTGGCGCGACATGTTCACGCACGCGCTCATATTCTGGCTGCCAGTCAAGATTAAGTGTGAGCAATGCCACTTGCTGATCACCAATCAACATTGGCAATTGATGTTGTGATATATATTCACCAACAACATCTTCTATTGGTTTAATTGGGTAAAGGCGGATATTTTTGTTGTTATGCAGGCTAAGTGACACCCAGTCAGGCTGGTTTAGTTCAAGATGTTTATCCAGAGACACATGTAAGGCGGCCAGATCGCCATTGAGAATATCGCGAAGAATCGCGGGTTCCAGACTTGATACTAATTCATACTGGCTATTAATAAAGCTATTGTATTCATGATCAAGATAGTTACGAATCCAGTAAAAATGGATTACCAACCCCAATATCAGAAGCCCTAATATTACCGGTAAGAATAATTTTGTGCGTAGGCCCATTGCCTATTCCTGTATGTAATAACGCTCTAACTTAAGTTCAATTAGCGGCTCATAATCTGAATATGATGCGCGCCCTAGTTTTTTAACGGGAACTTTATTCAACATGCTCATGCCTTTCTCTGTTTGAGAAAACTCCAGCATTGCTTGGCGTATCTTTTCGTGAACTTCACTCGGTACGCGTGGATGCACGGCCAAAGGGTGCGGCGATATTTCTTGCGTTCGATATATAACTTTAAGTTCATCCTGGATATGTTGTGGTTGTAGTTGAAGCGATTTCTGCACCCCACCCCCTGCGTCGACCAAACCCAGTACAACGTTCAGATAAACAGAGCTGTGTGATTTTACGTATTTTGGCCGGTAGCTAATCTTGAATATGCTGTCCAGATCAGAGCGCATCATCAAAGAGGCACCTAAAGCATTTGGTGCCGGGAATGCTATTTCCTTACCATTGAGCTCTTCCACACTAATCACTGCATCTTTTTTTACGACTAAAATTCCGTGTAAATTACTGCCAACATCCCTTAACAATGGAACATACCCTTGCTTGTTATGGGCTAGTAGCATGTGGTACGGATTCATGTATGCAAAGTCAAATAGTCCAGCTGCAAACTGTTTTTCAAATTCTGGTATTGATGGCGAACCAATAATCTCAAAGTTATACCCAGTACGTTTCGATAGTTCATCAAGTATCGGCGTCCAAATGGCATAAATTCGGTTGGTTTCAAATTGGGGTACTATGCCGACAGAATACGTTTTAATCTCTTCTGCATGACAATTGGTGAAGGTATAGCTTGTGACTGTTAGTAGAAATAATACTAGGATGTTTCGAATTAATTCAGACGATGGGGTACAGACTAAAATATTTATTTTCCCAGGCTGCTTCATTCTGAATTGTTGCCTCCAGCCCTCACTCGTTAACATACCCCCACGTTGATGTATCAGTGTTCTTAAAGAGAATTGGACAATATCCTTTTGATCCATCTCTAAATTCTACTCTCTCATTGAATAACGATAGTAAACTTTTTAGTACAGTACCAGAATGAGACAACACCCACTTGACAAAAGTCCATATATAAACTTTAATTAATCATGAGTATTATTCTGGACATACAGCAATGACTAAAGCTGCGCCACGCTATCTACCAAATAATCAACCACCTGTCTCCGATGCGGATAAGGCCACAGCCGGGTTGACCGCCTTTTTCTCGATTACCGAAGAATGGGGCCTGAGTACCGAACAACAACAGATCCTCTTAGGCAGCCCTGGGCGATCAACCTTCTTTCAATGGAAACGCAACAAACGCGGCAATTTGTCACGCGACACACTGGATCGCTTGAGTTACTTGCTGGGCATCTATAAAGGCCTGAACATTCTGTTTTCCGCGAATCACGTTCAGCAGTGGTTGCTCAACCCCAACGACAATCCGATGTTCAATCAACAGTCACCACTGGATTACATGTTAACCGGAAGTCTGGTGGCCCTTGCAGATGTAAGGCGTTATCTGGACTGGGCACGCGGATAGCTCCCGTATGTCTGCACTCCCCCCTTTAAAGCGCTCACGCGCCAAACAATACCGTATCATTGCCACCCGCCACCCCCCTGTGGATTTCTTTGAAAATCACGTGCATCCTGACATGATGGACGCCCTCTGGGCTCTGGAATCACAAACCAATCCGCGTTTATTGGATGAAGCCGGTGATTTACGCCTGATCCCCCTAGAAGACCGCGTCTCTGGTCCGTGTGCCACAATCGTCATGGCAGCCTTCACTCATATCGGTTATCCATCACGCTTTACTGACGGTAGTTATGGGGTCTATTATGCAGCCCGCAGTGAAGAAACAGCGATTCGTGAAACGGTACACCAACGCGAGATTATTGCCCGTGATGCCCACCTTGATGCAGGCCAGTTCGAGATGCGTGTTTGGCTTGGTCAAATCCAGCGGCCACTGTATGACATTACCGGGCCGGATTATGATGAGCTGCATGACGATGCACCACGCCCCGAGGATCATCCAAAAGCACAGGCATTTGCTAAACAACTGCGGGCAGATGCAGCGTGGGGCTTGTATTACCGCAGCGTTCGCCACGAAGGTGGCGAGTGTATCGCTGCATTTCGACCACCGGCGGTGTCACTACCTACTCAGGGCACCTTATTGGTCTATGTCTGGAATGGGGAAAAGATTAATCAAGTCTTTAGCCGCTCGGAGCCTATTATTACGTTCTAGCTTGATAAGCGGATCGCTCCCTGCGAAGGCGTTAGCTATTCAATAGACAAACAGAAATGGAATAACACATGGGTAAGTCATTATTTTCCACCATCTGGTATGAAAACCGCTTTGTTCTGCTGCTCACAACATTAGTCATGTTAATGCTGATCGGTCCCTTTCTCGATATCGAATCCCTCGGCGTATCGCCATTTGTCCGCGAGATGGTCTGGAAAGTTATCTTCTCGATTGTTCTGCTGTCTGGTGCATTCAGTGTGATCCACAATCAAAAAATAGCTTATTTTGCATTAGGGTTCTGCATCATTAGTATCCTATCGCAGGCATTCAGCCTGACCTCAACCCACCCGATAGCAGTTGCTGCAGAACATATTACCGGCATGATGTTTATGCTATTTAATATTATGGTGATTCTTTACCTGATGTTTACCTCCTCAAAAGTCACCTTAAATATTATTGCTGCATCGCTGTGTGTTTATCTATTGTTGGCCTTCTTCTGGGCACAGATGTATAGCTTTGTAGAGTTCATCCAGCCTGGCTCATTTTCTTATGACATGGCTAATGGGCAAAGTTTTATGATGAGCAACTCGGTAACACCTATTTACTTCAGCCTCGTTACCATGAGCACACTGGGATATGGCGACATTTTGCCGTTAACTGAGTCAACCCGCATGATGGCATCCACAGAAGCGATTATCGGACAGCTCTATATCGCCGTATTAGTGGCAAGACTGATCGGTTTACACACTTCTAGCAAACATCATGATTAATCGAAAACTAAAAAGTCTTGCGCTATCTGTTTTGATAACGGTTTAAATCAAACACACCCGCATATCTGGGTTCTTCATGTTTGAATTTTGCATAGAACCAATCAGATGTTTTCCAGAAATCAGGATTAGTTCGCCTTATTCCAAACCTCTCAACAAGTGCATCGTATGCATCATAACTATCAATTTGAGCATATTGTTGAATAAACTCATCCAGATCCTGGTAATGAATCTCGAAAAAGAAGTTAGGATAGGCACCAACAAAGCCTTTAACGATATCAATCGTATCCTCCGACTTAATCCGCATATCTTCATCTGCAGTTAACGATGAATTATTCAAATACGATTTATTGCGCACAATAGTATAGACCAGATCATTCTCTACACTGCCATCAACAATGATTCTCAAGAATGCGGTATTGGGAAAAACATCGGTGATTTCACCTTCAATATCACTTAAATCACGCAATGCTTTTTGTACCGAACCGGCCTTTTCTTCCAGGCCAAGCTCAACACAACGATCTTTATACTTGGCACACAAGTTAATATAATCTGCTACTGGCTGCGCATCACGCATATGATGGTCTACTATCTCAAAGAATTCAGTTTTTACGTCATCTGTTTTATATACAATATCGGGTACACGTTCAGCACCGAGCTCTTGAATTGCCTTGACTAACTTTTCTGATTCATTCGTACCACGATACCAATGACGATGAATTTCTATTCTTTCTTCCGGCGGTAAAAAGAACAAAAACTGTAGCTCAGCCTCAATGCGCAGGAAGTCCATGTAGAGGCGGGTTGATAACTGATGCCCTGCATTGCCATAGACATTAAAGCCGGCAACTAATAAATAATGAATACGTTCAAAGATAGGATAATCTATTACCCAGGCGGTTTTGGGGACTTCACCAACAAAACCCTTTAGTACAGTTGCACTGTCATAATGGCGATACACCGTTAGCGCTGCATTTTGATTTTTTCCGTCACCATCCCAGATTTGATCAATTGAAAAACCTGTCTCATCAGGGTAATACTGCTTCACATAATTCACTTTCTCACGCAAATATTTCTTGGCAACACCTTTATAGGTATTCCAGACTGACCATAACCTCGCCTTATCTTCCCTTTCTGTTGGCATGCGCAAGTCATCACTAACCCGTGCCAGGAATTCAGAATCGCCACTAAGATGACTTTTATCCGGATCCTTAAACATAACCCAGAAGTGATCATCAATTACGCTCAGTGCAATTGACCCGCGACAAACCGGCCCCTTAATAAAGCCACCAACAAAAAACTTGGCTTCATCCAACATAAATTCATAACGGTTTTTTGAAGGTATCGAGGCATAGGCTTTGAAAGGATTCGCGGCAACGAATGGATCATAAGATGGCAGTTCATTTACCTCATAATCTGCATCAAGGAACAACTCTTCGTAACGCGCCAGTCGTTCATCACCCAGCGCATAGGGCAAATGGGTTTTTTCCACCACAACACGATCAAAATGCTGGAGACGATAATAGAGCTCTTCAACTCCAGGGTCATCAAAAGGCCTGACCGTGGCAATAATATTAATCGGCTGTCCTGGCGGTGTGGTTGAGCGCACCAACATGAAAAACTCATTATTCTTTACATCATCAAAATATAGGTGCGCCTGAAACAGGTGCTCATACAGATACCGCGACATGAGTTTCTCTTTGTTTGATTCACCATTGAGAAACATCTCCCATCTAGCGACATGGCTGATAAGAGAGGCTGGCAGCTGCTTGGCTGGCTCTACAAGTGCGCCTTGCTTCAACCATAACTCAATGGTACTAAATTCTTCATGATTGATACCGGGCAAAGAAAATGGCATACCCCACTCAGGATGTTTGGCAGCTAACTTATCAAACTTTTCTATCGTGGTGCACTGTTGTTCATGCACAAAACCCTCGTCGATGACCAATTCCGTCCCCACATCGTATTCTGGAGGCAAGCGACCCTCTGTGGGCATGGGAAAGCGTTGCTTCAATGCCAACATTTGAAACAACAATGAATTATCCAGATTAATCTGCTCTTTCTGGTTTCTTTCATTTAGAACAGGGTGAAATTCTTTTTCGCGCCACTGCTCAGTACTGCTGGCATCTACGCCAAGACGTGTAGGCTGCTGGGTGCCAAAGCGGGCTCCATTGTAAACCGGCGCTTTATTGCCACCACGATCAACACCTTCAAATGAAGTCATATTCAATTGGCAAGGCGAATCGTAACAGGCATGGCAAACCACACAGCGTGTTTCAAGAATCGGCTGAACATCATTCAGATAAGAGACATAGCGCTCATCGCTGAGCTGCTCCAGGGTCATGACTCGATCTCTGGGCGCAGATGGCCCATACAGATTATCGTATTTCGTAGCCACTGTTGTACAACCAACAATGAAAACTAGCGTAAACGCTGCACTAAATAGCTGCCTGAATCCCATAGATTAGCTCCCTGGCCATTTTTGTTATTTCTCACACTCTCCAGGATTATACCCGATTACCTCTGTATGAGAGCATGCCGTACAATCCGTGGCGTAGGTTTTGCTGCTACCATCTTCATGGGTAGCACATACCGGGTCATATTGCATGGTGCAGATTTCCGGCCTGGGCTCAGTGCAGAGTGTTAACTCTTTGGATATGGAAGGGGCATCCGTTTTATCCATAGTCGAAGAACAGCCACTACCGACCATTAACACTAACAAAAGAAAGGGAAAAGCAAAACCTGATAATTTCATTTTAGACTCCTCAACGCTACGCTAACTGTTCTCGATTGACACTTTACACTCATCCTGGCGTGTCGGAGCTAACTGTATCAGTTCGTCTATTTGTATTAAGCCATCATAGTCTTGTGCAAATCCCTCAGGGAGCTCATCCAATAAATGACCGCTAAACTCTATATAAACTGGCTGATAGGATTCACTCGTATGCTGGGTAACAAATTGCTTTAACTGTTGCTGTATTTCCGGTGACGCTTTTACCCAATAACAGGTATTAGTGTTACAAGGACAAAATGAATTGACTTCGTGCCCCCAGGTGTAATTGCCCTGATATGTTGATGCACATGCTGTAATAAAAGTTATACACAGCAACAACCCCATAACGGAAGCAATCTTCATCAGTGCAAGGCCGCACCACAACCGCGATATTCTATTTCATCCAGGACAAACATTACCGTTGTCTGAAATTGTTGCTCACTCATACTATCAGTACATTTGCGCCCTTCAAGCGCCAGCACAAGTTTATGCTTATCATTATTAGCGTGATAGATAGTAGTGCGCGCAACCGGGTCCGTACTTCGTTCTATCGAAGTAAATTCCAGCCGACGTTGACCATAATCTGTGACAAGCAATATCTTCTCCATTTGACTGATTTCCAGATACCAACCCGGCTCGTTGCCCGTGGCACGGAAATCCACCCCTCTTAGTTTGGCATTTTCCCAAATCGCCAGCTGGCGATTATTGCGACATTGCTGATATTTTTTATCAGGTGTTTCAATTGTTGCCTGCTCGCCCTGACGCCAATAGGTGATGCTGCCGTTGCTGAACGTTTCATCTTCCCCTGCAACGGGATGTAGTTGAACAGTGTTGTGAGGCAGAAAAAGCCACGCCGATTGATCCTTAATGTTAACGACGATACTGTCGCCAGATTCACATTCATAGACATAGGTTTTAGAAGGATGTTGGCCGCTGTTTTCCGATGCTGTCTGAGAGACGCAACAAGCAACAGAAAATACTATGACCGATAGCAGAACCAACCTGTAAACAAGGCGAATCAATTCGCCTATCCAGTGACTAATCATAGCGCCGATTAAATTTACTCTGTCGCATAACGGATAGAATTCGTCTTTATAAACACAAATACTATAGCAATTCTACTATGTTATCGTAAGCGAGTTAATTGCAATGCGTTCACAATCAGAGATCAAGCCAACCCTTGGAGAACAACTAATGACCAACAAAACTTGGCTAATCCCTACCCTCACTACCCTTTTTATTATGACAGGCTGCTCAAAAGCACCTGAGCCTGCACCGGTGGATGTGGTACGCCCGGTCAAGGTGATGACCCTTGAATCTTTTGGTGGCTCGTTCAAGCGAAAATTTCCCGGTCGTGTACAAGCCTCCGAACGACTGGAAATGGCCTTCCAGGTGGGCGGCAAATTAAACAAACTGAACGCCAAAAAAGGTGACACCGTCAAGAAAGGTGATTTGCTGGCACAGCTCGATCTGCGTGACTTTCGCAGCACCGTGCATGCGGCCCAGGCGAGCTTTGATGAGTCCAAATCGAACTTTGAACGCGCCAAGGAACTGATCAAGGATGGCTTCATCTCCAAGTCAGATTATGATCGCGTCAAGGCCAATTTTGAACGAGCAACCTCAGATCTGGAAAAAGCCAGTAAAGCCCTGGATGATGCCACGCTCAAGGCTCCCTTTTCGGGTCAAGTGGCGCAGCGCTTTGTGGAAAACTTCGAGGAAATCAAACCAGGGCAACCCATCCTTCGTCTGCAGGATGTCACCACGTTGGAAATTATTGTCGATGCCCCCGAGCGCCTGATTGCTCAACGTCGCCAACAGATCCCTGCCAACCTGAAAATATCTGTGCGCTTTGATGCCGCCCCGAACAAAGAGATTCCACTTAAGCTCAAGGAATTTTCAACCATCGCCGATCCCAAGACCCAGACGTTTGAATATGTGATGGTATTGCAGGAAAGACCCAAGGGAATAAATATCCTACCTGGCATGACGGCGACTGTGAGTCTGATTCGCCCGCCTCTTCAAGAGGAAGACACGCCCCAGGTGTTTACCATCCCGGCACTGTCAGTATTCGCCAACTCAGCGGGCGAGTCTCAGGTCTGGATTATTGATAATGAAACAAACACCGCGCAGGCGCGCACTGTGGTTACCGGATCTCTCACGGGGACGGACAGCATACAAATACTTTCTGGATTGACACCGGGCGAGACCATCGCCATTGCCGGTGTCAGCCAAATCCGTGATGGCATGACAGTACGTCCTGTCACGGAGATTCAGTTCTAATGAACATCGCTGAATGGAGCATCCGTAAAAACGTAATTACCTGGGTACTCACTGTCGTAATGGTGGTGCTGGGCATCTACGCCTTTACCACGCTAAGTCGCTTGGAAGATCCTGAATTCACCATCAAGGAGGCCTTGATCTACACACCTTATCCAGGCGCCTCAGCGGCTGAAGTCGAAGAAGAAGTCACTAACCTCATTGAACAAGCAGTGCAGCAACTGGGTCAGCTCGACTTTGTTGAATCCCGTTCCGAACGTGGGCTGTCCATCGTCAAAGCCTATATAAAGAAGAAATACGATGCCAACTCGCTGCCTCAGGTGTGGGACGAACTGCGACGCAAGGTTAGCGATACCCAGCTCAACCTGCCACCAGGCGCCGGCCCCTCTTTGGTCAATGATGATTTTGGCGATGCCTATGGTGTTTATCTCGCAATAACCGGCGAGGGTTACAGTTATGACGAGGTGTATGAATTTGGCAAGTTTCTGCAGCGCGAACTGCTGCAGGTGCAGGATGTAAAACGCATCATTCTCTACGGCGATCGACCTGAAGCGGTGTATGTAGAGATGCGTCGTGACAAAATGGCGGAGTTTGGCATATCACCGCAGGATATTTACAACGCACTGGCAGCAAAGAACTTACCTGCCCCGGCCGGTTACCTGACCCTTGGCAAAGAATACATCCCCATCAATCCAACCGGCGAGTTCACCACGGAACAGGAGTTTGGTGATCTATTAATCAAGGCGCGCACGCCCGATTCCAGCAAGGACCGACTGGTGTTTTTGCGAGACGTGGCAGAAATCAAGCGCGAGTTTAAAGAGCCACCCAATTTCCTGCTGCGCTATGACGGCGTACCTGCTATCGGCATGGGCATTTCCACTATCTCAGGTGGCAATGTTGTCACCATGGGCAAAGCCCTGGAAAAACGCACTCAGGAATTAAAATCACAGCTACCGCTGGGCATGGAGTTTGAAATTATCTCATTGCAATCTGAGGCGGTCACGGCGGCCATCGACGGCTTTATCGTCAACCTGCTGCAAGCAGTCGCGATTGTTGTCGTTGTGCTGCTTGCTTTTATGGGACTGCGCAGTGGTTTTATTATTGGCGCAGTGCTGTTTTTAACCATCGCCGGCACCTTCATTTTTATGGGTATGTTGAATATCACCCTGGAGCGTATCTCCCTTGGTGCCCTGGTAATTGCCCTGGGCATGCTGGTCGACAATGCCATTGTGGTGGTTGATGGCATGCGTATGCGCATGCAACAAGGTGAAGATGCCACCAGTGCTGCAAAAAAGGTGGTTGGTCAAACCGCCATGCCATTACTGGCTGCTACCGTTGTGGCCATCACGGCCTTCGCTTCCATCGGTACGTCAGAACATTCCACCGGTGAATACACCCGTTCATTATTCACCGTTATTCTAATATCACTGACCTTGTCCTGGGTGACCGCGGTCACCTCAACACCGCTACTGGTGAAAGCCTTCATGAAACCTTCCAAACAGAAGGCGGGAGAAGACAAAGACCCGTATGGCGGCGCCTTCTTTCGTGGCTATCGTAGCTTTCTTGAAACAAGCATTCGTAATCGCTGGGTTACAATCGCAGTTGTGGTGTCATTATTCATCGCGGCCTTGGTTGGATTTCAATCAATCAAGCAGAGCTTTTTTCCGGATTCCACGCGACCACAGTTCTATATCGATTTCTGGATGCCCAACGGCTTTCACATTGACGAAACGCTACACCAGATGGAACGTGCCGAAAAACTCTTGCTTGAAAATGAAGAGGTTCTGCATGTCACCACTGAAATCGGCGGTGGTCAGCCACGCTTTCTATTGACCTACACTCCGGAATATCCCAACCAAAGCTTTGGCCGCATTATTGTTGATGTCGATGACTATCGAGTAATTCCCAGTCTGGGCGCCGAACTACAGACGGAATTGGAAGAAGCCTTCCCCATGGCCACTCCTAATGTGCGTATGTTTATTAATGGGCCATCCACCGGTGGCAAAATCCAGTTACGTATCCTAGGGCCAGACCCGGTTGAGGTCCGCCGACTGGGCGAAAAAGCCAAGCAGGTACTGATGGCAGATCCCCAGGCCAAGAGTGTGCGCGATGAATGGGCCAACAAGGTTAAGGTGATGCAACCCTTGCTGGCAGAAGTGCAGGCACGTCGCGCTGGTATTGATCGCCCTGATGTTGCTATGGCAGTTCAAGCCGCGGTCGAAGGCACCCAGGTGGGGGTTTACCGTGAACGGGATGAGTTGTTACCCATCATTGCCCGCTCACCCGAGCAGGAACGCACCGAACTCGATAACCTCGGCGCCATTTCCGTCTGGAGTCCGGCAGCGCAACAGATGATCCCGCTGGATCAGGTAACACTTGGGTTCGGCACCAGTTTCGAAGATCCTTATGTCTGGCGCCGTGATCGCACAAAAATGCTGAAAATCCACGCCGACTCGCGTTATGGTTTACCCAGCGAACTGTTTGCCAAGGTTAAACCTGAAATCGAAAAGGCATTGGGCGTCGACCTGGCGGCCTACTTTGGCAGGCAGTTTCCTGAAGCAAGCGATCCCCTGGAAAGCCTCACTGCCAACACCATCCCGGTCCGCTTTAAAGATTTGATTCCGCTCAAAGATAAAGAAGGCTATTACATTGCCTGGGGTGGCGAAGCCGAAGACTCGGCTGATGCTTCAGATGCGCTTGGTCAAACCATTCCGATCTTTTTCGGCCTGATGGTGTTGATCGTGTTATTCCTATTTAACTCCATCAAAAAGACCTTGATCATTTGGTTGACCGTTCCCTTAGCTATCATCGGTGTCACCGCCGGTTTGTTGATGTTTAATCAACCCTTTGGTTTCATGGCACTGCTTGGCTTGATGAGTTTGGCCGGCATGTTGATTAAAAACGCGATCGTGTTGATTGATCAGATTGATACTGAATTCGCCGCGGGCAAACCAGGCTTTCAAGCCATTGTCGATTCAGGCGTGAGTCGTCTTATCCCGGTATCCATGGCCGCCTTGACTACCATCCTGGGCATGATTCCGCTGTTGAAAGATGCCTTCTTTGTCTCCATGTCAGTGACGATTATGTTTGGTCTTGGGTTTGCAACAATTTTGACGTTGATTGTGGTGCCGGTTCTGTATGCGATTTTCTTTCGTGTTCCAGCTGACGAAAAAGGTGGAAGTTAAGCAACCGCAAATATCTGGATCTTAGATCCTCAAAAAAGCTCCGATCAATTCGCATATCGTCATTCCGGCGCATACCCACAGGGCACAAGCGCCGGAATCCAATAAGACACGTGGTTAGCGCGTAACTTTGGTGATTTTTTTCGTGTGAGGCAGCCAGCCGCATGATGAACGCGTGGTTTATAAATTGCGTGCTCGACTCACATCCTTAAGCAGGCCTTAGTAAGGATTTGTATAATCGCCGAAAAGTGCCAGTTCCGGACCATCGAGGTTCATGGCGTGAATGACTCTTCAATACACAAAGCTGACCTACAGAAAAAGTATGTAATCTTCAGCAACGTGCCCGTTGCGGTCAATTGCAAATTTCAAACAGAAGATGATGTGATCTTGATAGCAGCCATTTCATTCGAGAGCACTCATAACATTCAATGATAGAGTTTTCGGTGTTCGAAAATATAGAATGGATAATTTCAGCTAGCCACAACCAGCCGTTCGCTATTTAATATTTGCGGGTTTCGTTTGCTACTTGTTGTTAGGTCAAGGTTTAGTGTGATAACGGCAGCAGTGTCGCGAAGAAGCCTTTGACGCTCTGAAAACGAACTGGAACTTTCGGCGAAAACCGGTCATTGGTGCATGGACTGACACGACAACGATAAAACAGACGTAAATAGGGGACGTACCACGGTTTCATGTTTGGTTTTGCGCTAACAAAATGCCCGCTATGTCTAAGAAGCGGTTATCGGTTTCACAACTATCTAATTGGAACTCCCTGCCTATTACTCAATAGCAAAGAAGCAGCCTAATTTGCTGTTAGGTCTACTTACCGAGAGAGAATGTGCAATTAGAAAAAAGACTAGCAATCCACTACATCCTCTTTATTGGATTTCTTGTTGTACAGATTTCCATGTTTGGCTGTAGCACTACAAAAGTATCGGATACGAATCGACAACAACGCATAGCAGAAAGCCCACAATGGAATGGTGAAGCATTCCAAAACCCGGAACAGGTTCCAGATGTTGAATGGTGGCCAAGCATGAAGATGTTTTGGAACTATTTTTTCAGCAAACCTCAAGGGTTTATACCCGATGCCCCACTACCTGCAGAGCCATTTGATATTTCACAATGGAATGAACAGCGAGACTTTCAATTCGCCTGGCTGGGGCACACAACTTTCCTTATTAAGATTGATGGCATAGTGATCTTGACTGATCCCATGTTCTCACAAAAAGCAGGCTCATTTGGGTGGGCGAGTCCTAAGCGATATTCTAGAACGCTTGCTTCAACAGACGTCCTTCCAAAGCTTGATGTGGTATTGATTACCCATAATCATCCTGACCATCTGGATGAGGATTCAATTAAGGCACTTATTTCCAGGACAAAGCACTTCGTCACGCCCCTAGCAGTGGGTGAGTTGCTGGAAGAATGGGGTGTGCCTCATAAAAACATATCCGAACTAGACTGGTGGCAGTCAAAATCGGTCGGTGACTTAACCATTACCGCAGCACCGGCCAAACACACTTCCGAGCGGGGTGTCTTTGATAAAAACATGACGCTTTGGGCCTCCTATGGAATTCGAGGAAAGAAGCAAAATCTATATCTCAGTGGTGACTCTGGTTGGTTTGTGGGGCTCTACTAAATAGGGGACGTAAATAGGGGACGTACCACGGTTTCATGTTTGGTTTTGCGCTAACAAAATGCCCGCTATGTCTAAGAAGCGGTTATCGGTTTCACAACTATCTAATTGGAACTCCCTGCCTATTACTCAATAGCAAAGAAGCAGCCTAATTTGCTGTTAGGTCTACTTACCGAGAGAGAATGTGCAATTAGAAAAAAGACTAGCAATCCACTACATCCTCTTTATTGGATTTCTTGTTGTACAGATTTCCATGTTTGGCTGTAGCACTACAAAAGTATCGGATACGAATCGACAACAACGCATAGCAGAAAGCCCACAATGGAATGGTGAAGCATTCCAAAACCCGGAACAGGTTCCAGATGTTGAATGGTGGCCAAGCATGAAGATGTTTTGGAACTATTTTTTCAGCAAACCTCAAGGGTTTATACCCGATGCCCCACTACCTGCAGAGCCATTTGATATTTCACAATGGAATGAACAGCGAGACTTTCAATTCGCCTGGCTGGGGCACACAACTTTCCTTATTAAGATTGATGGCATAGTGATCTTGACTGATCCCATGTTCTCACAAAAAGCAGGCTCATTTGGGTGGGCGAGTCCTAAGCGATATTCTAGAACGCTTGCTTCAACAGACGTCCTTCCAAAGCTTGATGTGGTATTGATTACCCATAATCATCCTGACCATCTGGATGAGGATTCAATTAAGGCACTTATTTCCAGGACAAAGCACTTCGTCACGCCCCTAGCAGTGGGTGAGTTGCTGGAAGAATGGGGTGTGCCTCATAAAAACATATCCGAACTAGACTGGTGGCAGTCAAAATCGGTCGGTGACTTAACCATTACCGCAGCACCGGCCAAACACACTTCCGAGCGGGGTGTCTTTGATAAAAACATGACGCTTTGGGCCTCCTATGGAATTCGAGGAAAGAAGCAAAATCTATATCTCAGTGGTGACTCTGGTTGGTTTGTGGGGCTCTACGATATCGGCGAACGACTGGGGCCTTTCGATGTGACTTTCTTTGAGATCGGGGCCTACAGTAATTTGAAAGGCCAAATGGAAGTTCATTACACTCCCGAACAGGCGGTTAAAGCACATCAAACGGTAAAGGGTAGACTGATAGCCGCAAGTGGTTGGGGCACCTTTGATCTTGGTCTTTTCCCTTGGTATGAGCCAATCGAGCGATTTGTAGTTGCAGCTAATCAAGCTGGCGTCGAATTTCTTACACCCAAGATTGGAGAGTTAGTTAGTTCTGGGACGGCAAGTGGTCGAGAGGCGTGGTGGAAACCGTTTATTAACAATAAGCAGCAAACTAGTATAAATAGATGAACGAACAATGTAACAAAACCGAGCCAACAATTGGCTTCAAGTCTCTGAGCCCAGGCGTTAGGCATCCGAGGTACACATGAAGATCAGACACTTTCTTTACAATACATTCCTGATAGAAAATGGTAAGAATAAAATAGCCATTGATCCAGGACAATATTTCTCGATTTTTAATTTTAGTAGCCTTATTCCAAAAACAGAATGGAAAAGTATTACGCACATTTTAATAACCCATGGTGATCCTGATCATCACTGGCAATCTGATCGGGTGGCGGAAGCTAGCAATGCGTCAGTTGTATGTGGAAAAGATTTAGCTAAAGTAGAAGATGGCAAAACACTACTGGTAGACCCTCGCGGTAAAGAATTGACGTCCTGGATACCGTTTGAAAATGTACATCCGTTAGATATTGGAGAGTCCGTCATTTTAGGTGATGTAGAAATTGAATCAGTCAAGTCCGTGCATGGCCCTATCAGTGTGCCAATCCTGTGGTTCAGAATAAAAAAGCAACCAGGGCCAGGTGAACGAGTTGGTATTGGTTCTGTAGGTTTCAAAATAACACTAGATGGCAAAACTATTGTGAATCTGGGGGATTCGATTTTACTAAAGGAATGGGCAGGATTAGAGCCGGATGTACTGATGCTTCCTATTGGTGGACTGGGTGATAATACCTGGACAATGGATGTGCCCGATGCACTTGAGGCAGTGAAACTCATAGCACCAAAAAAGGTTATTCCATGCCATTATA
>CALZIO010000009.1 GCA_945787785.1 uncultured Chromatiaceae bacterium | reverse complement strand
AGGATATTTTTCGTTTTTGACCTGGCTAACTGTATGGTTATTGATCGCGTCTCGCTGTCCCCGGTAAAGAACGCATGAACCGATCTCTAGGCTCATCTAAAAAGCGTGAAACTTTAGTAAACGAATACTGGCAATGGAATGGATTATGGAGGGGCTTGCACTGGTATTTATTGGGATGCTGGTAGTTCTGATTACAGCGCTTGAAGGCATAGAAAATCATGCATCTGCGCTTGTGTATAGAGTTTCTGGGGTAATGTTGATAGTCATGGCTGGTATGTCTGCATTTACCGGGGCAAGAACCTCAATAATTCCGATGAAACTATGTCCTCCAATTTTTCTTACTGTCTCGGCAATGTACTTGCTGGGGAGTATGTAGTGGTAATATTTAAGCATGACTCGACAAATCAACCCAACCCACCCCAACCAAAAATTGGCGGCGACGTTAGGCTGGCGTAATCTTTTGCAAAAAGTCATTCTCACAATGCCTCAATAAACGACGCTGGGACTTTGGAGGTTGCTATGAATGAAGACGATGAATTTGAAGACATAAAACGAGAAAATGAACGTCATCATGACAAGAAAGAAGATGAAAAGTATCAGCAGAAACGACTGAAGGACGAATTACAGACTGAGAAGTGGGCATTAGGAGGCCAGAGGATTTCGGATGTGGAAGCTGACCTTATTCTTGCCGACATGCGGTCAGACATTGCGGTTCTTGAAGAAGAAGAGGAACGCAAGAAATCTCAAGAGAGAGTTGAAAAGGCTGAGGCTCTCCTCGCTGAGATGAATAAAGAAAAAGAATATATCCTAAATAAGCTATTAAAGAGTCCAATACCTATTCGTAATAAAAATGAGTGGCACAAAGCTCTAGAGGATATCGATTTACGTTTTCCCGGTGCTATATTCGATTTGAGTAGTTTACTTGTTAAGATAGCTGCTATCACAGTACCTGATGTTTCTCATAAACGCATCTCTCGTAGATCTCCGAGAGAGAGACCGCATGTTAATTTGGTCGAGCTCAGATTACAAAGACGCAAGAGAGGCGTAAAGAAGGAAATAGAGATTATTGAATCAGAGCTCCGTGATCTGATAAGAACCAAGCGTTTATATGATGAGCTTAATAACTAGTGTGGCGATTTTAATAAGCCCAAAACTCGTTACCGATATAGCCAAGTAGGGTGCGCTGTGCGCACGAATCAATCGAGTTGTTTGCATTGGTCTACATGTATCATGTAGATCGTGCGCAGAGCGCACCCTACTTGGCTATGGGGTAATAATTTAATTGCCAATTTATTAATTCAGTTCTAGAGGAGCTGGGCATAATGAAGATTAGACACTTTCTTTATAATGCATTCCTTATCGAAAGTGGTAATAACAAAATCGCCATTGATCCAGGACAAAACCTCTGGGTATTTAAACTTGGTAGCCTAATCCCGAAATCGGAATGGATAGACATTACACATATTTTAATCACCCATGGTGACCCCGACCATCACTGGCAATCAGATCGAGTGGCTGAAGCTTCTAATGGTCAGGTTGTTTGCGGAAAAGAATTGGCAAAGTTTGAAGATGGTAATACCCTTTTAATCGATCCGCGCCGCGGAGGATTGAAATCCTGGGTTCCTTTTGAGAGGGTTCATCCACTAGATATAGGTGAGTCAGTCACTCTGGATGGTGTTAAAGTAGAAGCAGTCAAGTCCGTACATGGTCCTATCAGTGTTCCAATCCTGTGGTTTAATATTAAACAACAACCAGGTCAAGGAGAGAGAACCGGTCTCGGCTCCATGGGTTTTAAAATTACAGTCGATGGTAAAACTATATTGAATCTTGGGGATTCACTATTACTGAAAGAATGGGAAGGATTAAATCCGGATGTGCTGATGTTACCTATAGGGGGTATGGGTAATAATACGTGGACAATGGATGTGTCGGATGCACTTGAAGCGGTGAAACTTATATCGCCGAAAAAGGTTATCCCCTGTCATTATAATGTTTCGTTTTTTTGGATAAAAAATATCGTTCCAGCAGATGATCAAATGTTTAAGCGCGAAGTGGAGAAAATGGGAATCGAATGTAGCATCATGCTGTATGGTGATGAGATTGAAATATAAACTCCAACATTTCAATTATTCAGACAGCAAATACTAAGGTGATTTTAAGTAAGAATATTTGCGGTCCATATAATTATGGGAGCCTCTGACTTGTGTTATTACGAGGAACGTCGTGACGAAGCAATCCCCCAACTCACTGATTCTAAAAGGTTGGAGATTACATCGGGATTGCTACGCTTTGCTCGCAGCTAAAGGCTCGTAATGACATTATCCAGGCTTGTTCAGAGGCTCCTTGGTTAATTATTCATAAATGAAATTTGAAAAGCATATAGAAATAGACACCACTGATAAAACAGCAGTTGATATTCTTGGGGAATCAACTGATTTAACAAAGCAGGCTATCAAACAGGCGATGACAAAAGGTGCTGTGTGGCTAACGCGAAAAAACCACACGCAGCGTATCAGGCGTGCCGATAAAGAATTAAAGCCAGGTGATATCTTACATATTTATTATGACCAGAAAGTGCTTGAGCAGCAGCCTGATGATGCAGTTTTAATCGCTGATGAAGGTCTCTACAGTATTTGGTATAAACCCTATGGGATGTTGAGCCAGGGATCAAAATGGGGGGATCATTGCACCATCAATCGTTGGGTTGAAAAAAACCTGCAACCTCAACGTTCCGCCTTTATTGTGCATAGACTGGATCGTGCCGCTACAGGTCTGATGATCATTGCGCATCGTAAATCAACGGCAGCTTATTTTTCCAGGCTATTTCAGCAACGTCAGGTCGACAAAAAATATCAGGCGATAGTGCATGGTAAGTTCCCTGATTATAAAAAACTCGATTCGCAGATTGACGATAAACCTGCACTGAGCCATGTCACATGTCTTGAGTATGATGCTGCGATGAATAAGTCGTTAGTGGAAGTTTCAATAGGAACTGGCAGGAAACATCAGATTAGACGCCATTTATCGGATGTAGGGTTTCCAATTGTGGGAGACAGGCTTTTTGGTAATGCCAAAGATAAAGACGAAAAAGACCTGTGCCTAACGTCTTGTTATTTATCTTTTGTGTCTCCAGTCGATGATGCTAAAAAAATCTATACCTTACCCGAGACCTTGTCACTTTATATTTAGGAAGCTCTGAATAAGTAACAATTCGTCACTCCGACGTATACCCAAAGGGTACAAGGGCCGGAGTCCAGTGTTTTCAGAAAGTTACTAGATTCTGGCCTTCGTTTATGCCCTTCGGGTGCCAGAAAGACTTGTTCAGAACTTCCTTAAAAAGCTAAAATTCAGACGTTAGTAGACGTTTCAATAGAAACTGGCATAGAGCGACAAATTAGAAAACATTTGTCGGATGCAGGCGTTCAGGGCTGTATGACTAGTTTTGTACAGTCAACGGCACAGCGAGCGTTGTTTCAAGAATTGTGCCTGCAGGTATATTAATGCTTGCACCTCTTGTAACAATAGATACTCCTGCACCTACCCTTGCCATTGTCCTGGCCCCGGAACTGCCGCGGGCGAGACCGCCGATCGCTGCTGCTCTGGCGGTACGCCCAACCGTGCGTGCCGCTTCGTTACCTGTTTGTGCCGTTAAGTCACCTGTAGAAATGGGGAATAATTGGTTATCGATCATAATGTCAGTAAATTCGATCGTTAGCTCCGAAGAGCCAGCCAGGCGGCCCGCTTGATTAGCTTGTGTAATCCGCCCATGAACATAAGCACCGCGTGGCGCGACTGTTATACCATCTACGACGAGCGCCCCTTCCAGTTGGCTGATGAAACGGTGTCCCGCTCTGTGTCTATTGGTATCTACAGCATCAGATGTTCGAATTACCAGGCGCGTACCGATCGGTACTGTTATGGTCTGTGCCGAATACTTCTCTGCTGTCGCGACACCCTCACTGAAAAAAATGCCTACGACTTCACTCTCTGGGAATGCTTCTATGCTATCTCCTGTGTTGAACATGACAATGCCATTACTGCTATCCACAAAATCGCCCTCAAGCAACATGCCATTGGCAAGTTCGAGTGTATCGGCATGCAAGGCACTGGTAGCTAGTACCGCTAACGCTGTTATCAGGAAAGTTGATTTTTTCATTGTTACCCTCTCTGGATTAAATAATGCTTGGTTGTATTATTGTTATGTAGGGTGCGCTGTGCGCACGCATTCACTTATGGAAGCTACTCGATAGATTCGTGCGCGCAGTGCACCCTACTTGATCTAGAAAAAGCTAAAGAGTCTCTGATTAATTTTCTAATTCGTTAGCCCTATCCATCCATCCATTCAATCGAGCGGCTTTCGAGAAAGTCGTAAAACGGGTTGTATCTCAGGCGTATCATCCAGTCGCTGGGGATCCGTAATAAACCACGTTCACCTTGAAACGCCATTTGTCCGAGAAACAGAAAATCCTGGTTTTCCGGAGGACGTTGGCCATATAAGGGATCATCTGGTGCAATCGGTAACGCCACATGAGAGAGGGAGATAACGCCTGGTGGCCAGGCGAGGTCTAATGGATTAGTGTTTGATGTATCGGGTGTGAACGGTGGTTTATGTTTGCTAACGACATCTGTTGTTTTAGAGCTTTCATTAGTCACCAGGGTGACAGAGAAGGGTAGCTCAGCGTCATCCATAACCCGGTCAGTTAATGGTGCGGGATCGTCAATTAATAACCTGGATTTCACCACGGCAAAACGGTTGATATCAAACAGCACCAGTTCATGACGATTGGGTTTCAAACGATTAAGCAGACGATCCACCACCGCATTGGTGCTGACAGTTGCATCTACTGTTGACTTAAACACCAGCGTTGGCGGTAAGACTATATCTGGATTAGCATTGGCGCGAGACTGTATCCGACTGGCAACTGAACTTGTAAGCTGGTGAACCACTGCACCGGCATTGGTCGCGAATGAATTGTATTTATACGGGTCAAATTCGGGTTGGATTTGTAAAAAGGCGAGCCCGCTAAAGCCTGGCACGTTACCCAGCGTGTTCTTTGTGCCCGCCAATGCAGCACTTGCATGAACCCCGATAGCAGGTGAGATCAGGATCAGACTGCCAGGTACCGGTGCTGTTTTACCTTCCAGGGCATCAAGGGTGAATTCCAGGGCCAGTGGCGCACCAGTTGAATAGCCAATCATGTGCACAGGTTTATCTTTCACTTGTCCAGCGAGGTGTGTCATACCCAACCGTACTGCAGCTGCCATATCATGGCGATTTATGAATCTGAGTCCCGATGGCGCGGTGCCATGACCGGGCATGCGCAGACCGACCACCCAGTAATTTTGTTCGTTAAGCGCCTGCCCCAGTGTGTGCAGGGCATAGGGTGAGTCGGACATGCCGTGTAATAACAAGACAGCGCCGCGTGGGTTTTCGGTTTTTAGTTCAAAGCTGCGGTTCCAGTTCGGTTTATGCTGGCGCGGATCGGCCGCACTGTCCGAGCTATAGCGGTCGAGCTCATGACCGGGCCCGGATTCGGTTTTAGCGTAGACTTTTTCATCCAGTTGTTTGAATAAACGATCTTCCAGTGCCAAGTAATCCGCGAAGCTTTGCACTTCATCGGCTTTGTCTTGGGTGAATTCTTCAGTTAGCTTTTCTGTGTGCCAGGGTTTAAGTCCTTTGCCACTACAACTTTGCAGAGAAAATATAATTGTTGCCGCGATGAAGCAAGTAAAGGTAGTTTTACAGCAAGCGATTAGTTGTCGATAAACTTGTATCATAACTATATTCTTTACTTAACGTCCTGGGGTTAGTACGAAATATGCGGCGCCTTCTGGCGTTTCAAAGCGATACAGCGGTCGAGTTCGCAAGTTGCTTTCATTCATCAAGCGCAGGTATAAATCATCAAAAAACTCCGGTGTCTCCAAACTGAAATTATGAAAATTACGGGTTCGGTTGACGGGTGTTACATCAACCAGAGTCACCAATTCTTCGTTTGGTTCGATTAACTCAGAAACACGGATAGCTTCATCCAGCATGTCTGGCGTAAGCGTGCTTTCACCGCGTCGGGGTTCACGATTAATGACACGGCTCATCACCAAGGCTCGGTCATTCGAGGAGACATAGACCGTAACATTACGCGCCATGGCGCTGATTTCATGTTTGAATTGATTGTCAAAATCATCCTGGCCCACATCCGGAGCGGTCAAGATAACATCTTCAAGTTCAATCTCGGCGTCGGCAAAGTCTGGGTTTTGATACATATGACTGAATGCATCGGCAACCACTTGTCCCCCCATGCTGTTGGCAATGAGCCAGAGTTTATCTGGTTGAACATCGCGAATAATCAGCTCCAAGGTTTTTGCCAGTTCGACACCTGACTCGGTGGCGACCGTTCTTGCACGCCGGTAGCCGCGCAAGTTTGAGCCCTGATCGCCTGGCCAGTCGAATAACATTATCGGTGAATTGATATCGAGCACATGCCCGAGAAAGGCCGTTTTGCGTAAGGCGGAAGGAAAGGCCTCCCTGAAACCGTGAACAACGACTAACAGGGAACGTTGCGGTGATTCATCTACAACTTTTTTTAATTTTTGAACAAATGCTTCTTGTTGCAGCTGCTTCATCCTTTCTATTTTTATTTCTTCGTTTTGGAAGAATTCGCTTGGGTTAATAAACATACCCAGACCGACACTAGGTTCTACTCGGGTATCGTAAAAGCCAAACTTGAGCAGTGATTCGCGTTGATTACCAAATGGGTATCTCAGAATTTCATTTTCTTGTGTCATCTGCCGATTGGTTGCAAAAAAATAACGCATGGCACCTTGCTCGCCGAGTTGCGTGACAGTCGTACGAGTGAACAGGAATGATTCAGCACGTGACAGGGCGGAGCCCGTGGAAACATAAACAGTTCTATAAAGCCAGATGCCTATAATCACTAACACTATGAGTGCTGCGATGATTATGATTTTGGTACGGCGTTTTAGGGGAAACATTAAAAGGATTCCTGAAAATTATTATTACCTGCCAACTGTAGTCTTTTAGGGAAATCGAAGTGGGTAGATCCAATGGTCATGTTATTTACACCTTCCTGTTTGTGTCTTGTTATACTTAGGGACACTCTGATTAATTCGTTTTTCGTCATTCCGGCGCATACCCAAAGGGCACAAGGGCCGGAATCCACAAGGCATTGAATTAGAAGCACTGGATTCCGGGGCTCGACCCTATGTTCCTGACAGGGTCTACCTCGCCCATCCGTGGGCTCGTACGCTACGCTTCGCCCGGAATGACGAATTAATCAAGAGTGTCCTTAGGAAGCAATTTATTAATATTAGCAGAGTAGGGTTATAAATTCATTTCGCCGTGCAAAGGTGAAACAAATAAAATAAGTGCGGTTATATTTGTTGCAGGACAGATCTTGTGTTTGAGAAAGAATGATTGTTTACTTAATGCTAATAATCCAGATTTTAGAGAGGTAGGTCGTAATGCTGTTGGGATATGACACCAAGATAATTGCTATAAAAATCGCTGCATTATTTCTTGCGATCACCACGTTAACAGCCTGTAGCGGCATTAGTATCAATAACGACTGGGATCCCGGTGCCGATTTCTCACAATTTCAGACCTTTGCCTTACTGGATAACATGGGGCAACCTATCAATGGCTTTAATGAGCAACGGATTGTTGCTGCCATAGTTGCGGATCTGACATCGAAGGGGCTGCAGCAGGTCGATGATGGCGATAAAGCCGACCTAGCCATAGGCTATCAGGTCACAACCGAGGATCGCACCTCATTTCAAACAGTACATAGCAGTTGGAGTGGCCATGGATACCGTTATCCCTCGCATTGGGGTGGATCAACCCGGCACAGTAGTATGCATTGGGGGACAACAAACATGGGAACAAGCACGACGACACAGTTCAACTACACGGTCGGCACGTTGATTATCGCGATGTTCGAGGCTGACAATAAAGAACTTGTCTGGGAAGGGTCGGCTAGTGGTACGGTAACTCAATCGAGTCGTCCTGAGGTGAACGAACAGCGCATTAATGATGCTATCCAGCGAATACTGAGGAGTTTTCCACCGTAAGAGCGTTGGCGTAAATAAAAGGAGGGAACCGATATGAGTCGCCTACAATTAGAATCAAAATCTTTGTTGGTAAATTGCCCGCAGACGAGTGTCAGCTATCTAATCGGGTTGATGGCACTGACAACGTTTTTCTATCTGTGCTCAGGTGGCGCCACGTTGGCATCGCCCTACGATCACGGAGAGATTAGCGCCGAAGATCTCGCGACTGAGAAGGTTTATTCACCCTTCGTTGGTAGGGCCTATCCCGATCAGGTCTTGTTTGGTGATACTCATTTCCACACAAATCTCTCGTTCGACGCGGGGTTGGTGGGGACTACACTGGATGTCGATGCCGGTTATCGCTTCGCCCGGGGAGAGAAAGTGATATCGAACACCGGCCAACCAGTGCAACTCATTAGGCCGCTGGATTTTCTGGTGATCACCGACCACTCCGAGTTAATTGGCTTGGCGCCGATGATCCGTGAGTCGAATCCCCTCTTGTTGGCGGATCCCTGGGGAAAATGGATACATGAACGTTTCAATGCCGGTCCGGAAGGACGGATGGAGGCGTTTGGAAACATCATTGAGCATGGTGTGAAGGGTACTAATCCTTTCGCAACTGAAGAATTGGCACAAAGTATCTGGGTGAATTTCGTAAACAAGGCGGAAACCTACAACGAACCAGGCCGCTTCACGGCGATGACCGGATTCGAATGGACCTCTACCCCGGACGGCAACAACTTGCATCGCGTTGTTATCTTTGCTGACGGTGCCGACAAGACCAGCCAGACCTTGCCATTCTCGTCATTCGACAGTTTTGATCCTGAGGATCTATGGGAATTTCTGGCCGGCTATGAGGATAAGACGGGCGGACAGGTCATCGCTATACCTCATAATGGAAATGTCAGCAATGGTTTGATGTTCAGCGAGAAAACATTCTCGGGTAAAAAGATTAGCCGTGAATATGCAGAGAAACGGATACGCTGGGAGCCGCTGCACGAGATGTCGCAGATTAAAGGTGACGAGGAGACACACCCATTGCTGTCTACCGAGGACGAATTTGCCGATTACGAGAACTGGGATGTTGGCAACCTCGATGGATCTGCAGCAAAAACAAAAGAGATGCTGCAGTACGAATATGCACGCTCAGCACTTAAGTTGGGTCTCAAGTTTGCCAAGAATATCGGTGCCAATCCCTTTAAGTTCGGATTGAACGCCGCATCTGACTCCCACACCGCCTTGGCGACAACACGAGAAGAAAACTATTTCGGTAAGTATCAGAAGACCGAACCATCGCCAAATCGGCACAATAACGAAGTAATTCCTGCTGATGATCCTGCTCTTAGAATCATGACCTCACAGGAGGTGGCCTCTGGTCTTACCGCCGTGTGGACACGTGAAAATACCCGTGGTGAAATCTTTGCTGCAATGAAGCGCAAGGAGGTCTACGCAACTACCGGGACCCGGATCAGGGTACGTGTGTTTGCTGGCTGGGAATTCGAAGCGGACGAGGTGGCACGGCCTGATTTTATCGCCCAGGGTTACCGCCGTGGGGTACCCATGGGGGGTGATTTGATGAAGGCGCCCGAAGGTAAGGCGCCAAACTTTATGATCCGGGCGTTACGTGATCCTGACGGCGCCAATCTGGATCGTGTTCAGATTATCAAAGGCTGGGTGGACAACAAGGGCGATACCCATGAGCGTATTTTTGACATAGCCGTTTCCGACGGCCGCAAGATTGGTGCTGATGGTCGTGCCAAGGAGTCCGTCGGCAACACAGTTGATGTCGAGACCGCGACCTATACCAATACTATCGGCGCTGCATTGTTGGCGGGGTATTGGCAAGATCCCGATTTCGATCCCAATGAACATGCCTTCTACTATGTGCGGGTACTAGAGATCCCAACCCCACGTTGGACTACCTATGATGCAGCGTTCTTTAATATAGATCGCCCCGACATTGTTCCAGCGACACTGCAGGATAGAGCCTATACATCGCCTATCTGGTACACGCCCTGAACCTTTTAGCTGATGTAAAAATAGTAAGATCAATGACGGAAGAATGCATTAGAGTAAACAGATAAAATAATTACATTCTTCAGCAGGGGCGGTGTGGGCCGCATGGTCAAGATAGGTAGAGACGCTCGGAGATATTGCATGGCATTCAACAAGGTGCGAGTGCTTGTTGTAGGCTTGGCATTAGTCGTTGGCGCTGTGTTCCCCGTTACCGCCTCGGACAACTATGATGATTACCCGCCCACCGAGCGATTTAAAATTCGTTTTGGTGCCTTTTTTATCGGCAGCTTCGACACCAATATCCGTTTTGACTCACGCACGGTTCCTATCGGCACGGTAATCGCTCTCGAAGACAGTTTTAACGTCGATTCCAGCGAAACCGTCGGGCGCATTGATGGTTTTTTTCGCTTTAACAAGCGGCATCGCATCGACTGGACCTACTACAATAGCCGGCGCGAGGGCCATTCCATCGCCACACAAGAAGCCATTATTGGCGACCCTGACGACCCTGACGGTATGGATGTCATCCCTATTGGAGCAGAGGTCGTTACACAATGGAATTTCGATCTGCTGAAATTGGGTTATGCCTGGTCTTTCCTTAATAAACGCGACTACGAGTGGTACATCGGTGCAGGCTTGAACATCCAGTCTGTTGACGTTGACATTGCGTATACGGCTCAAGTGACTAACACGTTTTCTATCGAGCAGGATAGTGTCAATACCAAAGCAAACATACCGTTACCTACCGCTAGCGTAGGCGGACGTTATCAAATGAGTGACAAATGGCAGGCCAATATGCGTTATGAGTTATTTTTTCTCGAGATTGGTGACTATGGAGGCAGTCGGCAGGAATTTCTGCTGAACTTCGAACACAATACTTTTAAGCATGTCGGGTTCGGTGTTGGGTTGAACTTGGTTAATATGGATTTCCAGGCAAAAAATGATCAGATGCGTGGCAAATTTGACTCGAAATTGTCTGGACTATTGGGTTACCTCAAGGTCTATTATTGAATAATTGATATCTGCTTAAAACATACGAGTGACAGGTAAATGGATTAATGACTACTGAGATTATGTTTGTGTTTGCAGTAATTGCAGTTGCAGCTGTGTTGATGGCAACTAACCGCGTGCGTTTTGATATTGTCGCATTACTGGTGGTGTTGGCGTTGATGCTCAGCGGTGTGCTCACCGTTGGTGAAGCCTTGTCGGGATTCGGTAGTTCAGTAGTCATTTTGGTTGCTGGCCTGCTGATAGTGGGTGAGATGCTAGCCCGCACAGGTGTTGCAAGTGCAGTGGGCGACTGGATCCTCAAAAAAGGTGGCAGCAATGAGACGCATTTATTGATACTCATCATGGTGGGTGCAGGGGTGTTGGGATCGATTATGAGCTCAACGGCGGTTGTTGCTATCTTCATTCCCATCGTGTTGAGGATTGCTGTGGAAACAAAACTCAATGCCTCACGCATGTTGATTCCCATGTCTTATGCCGCGCTCATCAGCGGCATGCTGACGTTGATTGCTACCACACCGAATATCGTCGTGCATGAGGAACTTAAGAGTGCTGGCTATGACGGATTCGGTTTTTTCAGCTTTACGCTGGTTGGTATAGCTGTGCTGGTGGTGGCCGTTGTTTATATTCTGCTCATAGGGCGTCGAATGCTACCAGGCGACGCTGACAAGACAAGTTCGGGGCTGCGTGGCCGCTCTATCCTGGAACTTTGGGATGATTTTAGAATTGGTGAAGAGTATCAGCGACTGCGTATAGATAACCAATCTTCCCTGGCGGGTAAAACCATCGCTGACACCGAGCTTGAAAGTCGCTATCAGGTCAGGGTAATAGGAATAATGCGCAGTGTACCCGGAGGCGAGGATCGTAATGCGGCACCCATGCCCGGCACTGAGCTGCATGCGCAGGACGTCCTGGTGGTGGTCGGCACGCCTGAAGATAATGAGCGCCTGTGTAATGAACAGGCATTAACACGACTGCCAATATCCATACTAGAAAGAAAACGCTGGTTATGGGAACTGGGTGGTGCTTCAGTCTTGATACACCCAGAATCGAAATTGATCGGCAAGTCGTTGCGCGAAGCCGAGTTTCGTTCGAATTATAATCTTCACGTGATGGGATTACGCCGGTCCAAAGAGCCAGTAGCTGACTTCAAGGATGTGAAGCTGCATTCGTCAGACAGTCTGTTTGTCATAGGGCCTTGGTCCAGGATCCAACAGTTGCAGTCGCTGGCTCACGACTTCGTGGTGCTGGAAATGCCCACTGAGCTCACTGATATTGTTCCGTCTTATCGCCGCATGCCGATTGCACTTACAATTCTTGTTGCCATGGTCATGCTTACAATTTTTGGTGTGGTGCCGTTGGTGACGGCCGTGTTAATGGCGGCACTCGCTGCCGTATTTACCCGTTGCCTGACCATGGAAGATGCCTATCGGGCAATTCATTGGAGCAGCTTGGTGCTCATTGCCGGCATGTTGCCGCTTGCCGATGCGCTGACCAAAACTGGCGGTACGCAGCTTATCGTTGATAATTTGATATCCACGGTAGGCGATTCTGGTCCTTATTTAATGCTAAGTGTGATCTTTTTCCTCACAGCAGGACTTGGATTGGTATTGTCCAATACCGCCTCCGCAGTACTTGTCGCACCCATTGCCATCTATGTCGCCGCGGCAACTGGTGTATCACCGTATCCGTTTGCCGTGGCAGTGTTGATAGCCGCATCCGCTGCTTATTCAACGCCAGTGTCGACGCCGGTGGTGACTCTGGTTGTTGACCCAGGCCGGTATAAGTTCACTGATTTTGTGAAGGTGGGGACACCACTGTTGTTACTGACCTATCTGGTCACCTTGGTTATTGCGCCAATGATTTTTCCATTTCACCCAACTTGAGATTGTTTGATTGTAAAACCAGTGAAGTGAGTCTCAAGTCTCTATAGTATTATAAGTAAGCTTATTTTTGTTGTTGTAACCTGAATCGATTCAATTGGATTTTTTGCTCTTGACGGAATTGCTGATGTTGAGCGTTTGATTTTATACGATGGTGGGAGGTTGAAGGGGAAGCCTTGGTGCGGTGTTTCGATGTGGCTTGCTTACGCTTCTGGTTTTCTTGCAACATTAACTGATCAATTTGTTGATTCAAATTTAGACTTTCCTGAGACTTTTTATCTTTTTGTGTTTTCGACCCTGTCTGAGATTTAGTGGGGCTTTGAATGATCTCTAGTTTTTGTTGGCTTGACTGGTTTAGTTTCTGCAATTTCATCGAGTCGACGCTGGATTTATCAGCCATCCCTATGGCTGGGAACAATAAACACAGCAAATAAATTGAAATTCTGACATTCATATTTTATTTGACCTGTCACAGCCAGCGTTAGTTCGGGTAGTTATTATTTGCTGGTTTCATCTGAAAACATAAGGTTATAGTGGGCTGTAATGAAGCCAATTCTTCGTCACTCCGCGTATACGTACAGGGCACATGGGTCGGAGTCATGTGCTTAAGATTTATCATTAGGGTTTGGTGGATCAGAATCATTCTTTGCTGCCGGTTTTTTTCTAATGGCCCAGACAACAACTGCAACGATGATTACTAACAGGCCAAGTTCTAACAGTGCCATTGCCCACATAATATTCATGTCACAGTTTTATAAATATAATCATTAAACTTCCAGTTTGTCTTTAGCGAATTCCAGAAACAGTTCCGCGCCGCTATGTTCAATTTTATAACGAAACGGCTCCAACTCCTGGCGTGAGCCCAATAATAGTATGACGTATTTCTGTTCTCTGATGGCGGTTTCGAGTTGTTTTATCTGATCCTGGGGGATACCCATGCGATGCAGCATCGAGGCGATTTGTGAGAAGGCTGCTGCACCTGCCATCAAGCCACCGACCAAGGCACTGTAGATGGTAGTCCATATGAAGGTATGGATTAATATATCCTGATTGCTGCCTTCAAGTGAGGCAACCGTGCTGATGAGGCTGGCGACAAATCCCCAGATAGCACCAATAATAACGCCGCGTTTAACCCAAACCTTCATGCGCTCTTTGGGCGAAGGGTAATAAATACCGAGGATATCGTCGCCTTTGGAAAAGCGGCGGCCAAGAATGGATATGCGATCCATCAGGAAGTCATTCTGAATCAGGTGCTCGATAATTCGAATGGCCTGGTTTTCATGAACATAGACGGCGGCATAAATGTGCGCCTGAAAAGGGTGCCATTCACTGCCATTGCTATGTTCTTGCTCGTTCATTAAGACACCCCCGTCTATAAAACTTGCAGCTTATTCTTCGCTTGTGCTCTCTGTTAATTGTTTTGTTGGTGTTATATCGGTAATGCAATAACTGTCGGGATCCAGTTTTGAAAGTTCATTCATCGACATGTCATGCTGATGCTGTTCATGCTGGTGTTGTGAACCATCATGATTGTTATGATCATGTTTCCCGAGTGTGGTGCCGCGCATTAGCGTAAAAACGCCAATCAGGATCAATAAAACGGCGCCAACCTTAAGTATCCGGCCACGCATGGCAGGTGTGACTGCTCGCATCAGCGCGGGTACAGCCATCATTGCCGGCACAGTGCCCAAGCCAAAAACAAACATAGCTGCTGCGCCTTGCCAACTGGCATGAGCAGTGAGGCTTAAACCCAGGCCCGCATAGACCAGACCGCAAGGCAGTAAACCGTTGAGGATGCCGACAGAATACCAGGGCCCTGTGGTGTCCTGCGTCGCCGCAGCGTTGATGGCGCGGCTTAATCCTGTTGCATTGGCTATGCGCGTACTTAAGCGGGAAAAAGGATCAGGCAGCCAGCCAGCAATGTGCAAGGCCAGGATGATGATTATCATACCGGCAAAAATGCTTAATATATTTTGTGCGCCGCTTAACCAGCCATCCTGAGCGAATAGACTGCCAATCAAACCGGCGATCAAACCAAGCGCTGTGTAGGTGGTAATGCGGCCGAACTGATAAGAGATAATGCCAGGCCACCAGGTGTGTGATCGTGTCATGGTCATGGCGGTAACCAGGCCACCACACATGCCTATGCAGTGCAGGCTACCGAGAAATCCGATGGCGAAACTGGCGGCGAGCAGTTCTGTCATTGGCCCCCCGAATCGCTGGAACCGACGTTGATCAGTCCAAGCAAACGATCAAATTCATCCAGTGGCACAAACTGCAACAGCGGTTTGCCTCCCGGCGGCAACACTACATCCAGGCCCAGAGCCGGGTAGAGCAGATGCAGGTTGGCATCAGTATCGCGGAGCTGTTTGTCAGGTGCACCAAACTGCTGCTCAATCGTTGCTGTGTCGAGTGAAACCGGTGGAATGTAGGTTAGGGATTTGGCGCTGAGCTGTTCAATTTCAGCACTGTGCTCCGGCGCGATTTCAAGCTTCACATTGCCGGAGGGGAAGGCCATGGGCTTGTAAGAGCGTTCCTTGATGCGTGTGAGCAGCTCATTCGGTGCATCGAGCTCGACAATGATCTTGGCGCGGTCGGGCGAGGTGGGGAAGAAGGCCTCTATGGTTTCACGCTTGAGTGACTGGTTTTCCATCTCGACAAACAGTGCTCGTTCACTCTGGCTGTGGAGCGCTTCTTCAGCCTCTTTTAAAGTGGATTGGCCGAGTACTACCCCCAGCACGTTTACGTGGCCGGTCTCATCTACATGGGCTTTCCAGACACGTATCTTGGATGAATCACGTTCCGCTTCTGATGGCCAGAGGGTGACGATGGCCAACACAATCAATACGGCATACAGCAGTTTCAGTTTGTAATTCATGTTTACCAGGCCTTGGTTTCTTGTTGTTATCGCGGTGGGCGTACCATTACGCTTTTTTCTTTGAAGACCATTTCCGGTTGATTAATGTTTTGCAATACAAACGTAATGGGCGTGTGTTCTTCAGGCAGCTGCGTCGGATTAGTACGCACATAAACATTGAAGGGCACAAGTTTGTCAGCCTTGAGTTCGAGTGTGTCCGCGATGCCTGTCAGGGTGGCGCCTTCTATGCCTTGCGCGGTGATGCGTGCCGTTATGTCTTCCTTGGACTTGTTCAGGATCTTGAAGGTGTATTTATTTTGCACAGAGCCATCTGACATCATGATATAGAGTGGTTGACGTTGATGCAGGATATGCCATTCAATGGCTGCAATATTGACCAGGCCGTAGAATACACCGGCAAAGGCGGCAATGATGATGCTCGAATAAACAATGACGCGCGGACGTTTAAGGAGTGGCTTGAGATGTCCGCCGCGGATCTCTTTGATCGAGGCATAACGCACCAGTCCTTTGGGTCGATCGATCTTTTCCATGATGTTGTCACAGGCATCGATACACAGACCGCAGGTGATACAGCCTTCCTGTTGGCCTTGGCGTATGTCGACGCCGGTGGGGCACACCGCGACACACATGTGGCAATCGATACAGTCGCCGGTGTTGCTATTAGACTTCAGTTTACCGCGCGGTTCACCCCGTTGTGCATCGTAGGTGGGCAGAATGGTGTCCTTGTCATACATAACACCTTGAATACGTGCATAGGGGCAGAGCCAGAAGCAGGTCTGTTCACGCAGATAACCGGCCAGGAAATAGGTGCCTAATATAAACAGGCCCAGGACGATGTAGGCCACCATGTTTGCCTGCAGGGTAAAGTAGTCAACCCAAAGCTGAAAAGCATCGGTGAAATAGGCGGCAAAGGTGATGCCGGTTAACACTGAAATAGCCAGCCAAATACTATGTTTGATGATTTTTTTCTTGGCCTTGTCGAAGTTCAGTGATGTCTTGTCGAGCTTGCGCCGTTGTGCCGGCAGGCCTTCAATCTTTTCTTCTATCCAGGTGAAAACATCAGTCCAGATGGTTTGGAAACAGAAGTAGCCGCAGAAAACACGTCCGGCGATAGCAGTGACACCAAATAGCACCATCGCCATCAAGATCAGCACCAGGGACAACATCCAGACATCTTGCGGATGCACCGTGATCGCAAACAGATGAAACTGACGGTTGGGAATATCGAACAGAACCGCTTGTTGTCCGTCCCAACGTAAATAAGGGCCGAGAAAGAAAACCAGCCAAGTCGACATGGTGATCCATTTAAGTGTTCTGAATTTGCCCGGCATGCGTTTGGCATGAATGGTTTGGCCGCCGGTGTTGATATGCCACTGCGCTAGTTCATCGTAAAGTTCCTGAACATTGCTTTCGTCGATTTGCGCTTTTTTCTGGTCCATAGCGGTCGCCTACTTAATTACTGTGCCTGGATAAAGAGTGTGGCACCTTGGTGATAAATTCGAGTTCTCCATCAATTATTTTCTGATAGTTTATCCCCGATTGTTCTGGCTTTGTTTGACCTTGTTGATATGCAGAATATAGATAAGTTGATACTAATATTTTATATAATTTCAGTGAGAGAGGGTAGAAAAAACGGGGGCCAGGCCCCCGTTTTATACTGTAATTACAGACTATTTATCATTTGGTTTCTGATTCATCAGGTTGCGAATTTTAAACGCAAGAAAGATGAATACAATGATGGAACCAACCACCGCGAGAATTGAACCAATTGCAACACTGTCCATTTTTTTCTCCTGAGTTTGATCAGGTTGTTAGCTTGGGGGCTCAAACAACGAGCCCCTTGCGTAAGCAACGTTTACTGTTGTCCACCACCAAATGACCAAACACGCACGGTCACCAGTTTGATGTCGTTTTCAGTCAGACGGCCCTCGAACGATGGCATGATGGCATTATGAGTGCCTTCCACATCTTCCTGATTAACACCTGAGCTGATGGTGCGTATCACATCATCGCGTGAGCTACCAAAGCGCCAGACGCTGTCGGTCAAGTTGGCAGAGCCAGCGTCAACATCACCTTTGGCATTGTCGGCATGACACATACCGCAGCCAGCCTCTTCATATAGTGCCCAACTTGCAGCGTCCCCTTGATTGCCCTGAGACAGACCAATGACCATGTCTGCCAGCTGGGCAATCTGTGCATCAGATATTTCACCCTTGAATGCAGGCATCATACCTTCGCGGCCATAGGTGACAGTCTCTTGAATCAGATCAACACTGCCACCATAGAGCCAGTCATCATCGAGCAGGCTAGGAAAGCGGCCTTCTGCACCTTGTCCATTAGCACCGTGACAGGCTGCACAATAGTCGCCATAAATAGCATTGGTGTATGAGTTGGCGAAGTTGAGCATCTCCTGGTCGGCCAGAATTTCCTGCGCAGACATTTTTTCCAGCTTATCGACATAAGGTGCACGTAGGTTGTCGGCTTTCTCAACAGCGGCTTTGTACTCTTTGATTGAAGTCCAGCCTAATATCCCCGTCATCGGACCATTCACAAGAGGAATAGAAGGGTAGAGGACAAAATAGACCACAACCCAGAGCAAGCTCAGGTAAAAGGTGACAGTCCACCATTTGGGTGGATCATTGGTCAGTTCACGAATGCCGTCCCAGACATGTCCGGTATCAGGCGCCTCTTCTGGTTTATTATGATTTGCCATGGTGCTTCTCCCAATTCTGTGAATCTTCTTTTAGGACAAAGTCGCAATGTTGTTCCAGTTTGTCCTTGCTGCTGGGTTTGAATATCCAGGCATAAAGGCCAATCATGAGGAAAAAGATTGCGATCGTTACGAAGAGCCCCCACCAGTCGGTGGCGGTCATCGCGGCCCAATCACTGTGAAAGTAATCGCTAATCATTGTCGATAGTCCTTACCTTCTTGGAAGTTAACCATGGTACCCAGCACCTGAAGATAGGCGACCATAGCGTCCATTTCTGTTTTACCCTGTACTGCCTGGGCGGCACCGGCATAGTCGGCATCGGTATAGGGCACCCCTACGATTGACAAGGCACGCATCTTGGGTTCGGTACCTGAGGCGTCAATCATGTTTTCAGCCAACCATGGATAACGAGGCATGACTGATTCAGGCACCAGCGCACGTGGGTCCATCAAATGTTGACGTTGCCATTCGTCGGAATATTTTCCGCCGACACGGGCAAGATCAGGACCGGTACGCTTGGAACCCCACTGGAAGGGATGATCGTATTTCGATTCAACCGCCAGTGAGTAATGGCCATAACGCTCTTTCTCATCACGGAACGGACGTATCATCTGCGAATGGCACAGGTAACAGCCTTCGCGGATGTAAACATCGCGGCCTTCCAGCTCAAGCGCTGTATAAGGGCGGATGTTATCTTCCTGTTCAGTCAGAGTTTCCATGGTGTTTGGCAGGTAGTAGAGCGGAACAATCTCCACCACGCCGGCTACCAGCAAGGTAAGTGCCAGTACGCCGGTTAACAGCCAGACATTTTTTTCGGTTTTCTCTTGAAATGAAATGTTTTTTTGTTGATTTGCCATTTTTTATTCCTCCCTCTATCAAGCTTTAGAGGTGGCTGTAACACCACTGCCAGCAGGTTGGCGAATAGTCATGACGACGTTGTAAAGCATAATGACGCCACCCAGGAAGAAGATCAGCCCGCCCAGCGCACGCAGTGCATAGTACGGATGCATGGCATCGACAGACTCAACAAAGGTGTACATCAGGTTGCCGTAGTCGTCAGTTGCTCTCCACATCAGACCTTGCATGATGCCGGACACCCACATGGCACAGATGTAGATTACCGCGCCGATGGTTGACATCCAGAAGTGCAGGCTAACCAGGGCAGTTGAATACAACTGAACACCCCACAGGCGTGTCACCATGTGGTAGATGGCACCGATAGAGACCATGGCAACCCAACCCAGCGCACCGGAGTGTACGTGACCGATTGTCCAATCAGTGTAGTGAGACAAGGCATTAACAGTCTTGAGTGACATGACAGGGCCTTCGAAAGTCGACATGGCGTAAAAGGCCAGTGACACTATCAGGAAGCGCAGAATGTAGTCATCGCGCAGTTTGTGCCAGGCACCCGACAGAGTCATCATGCCGTTGATGGCGCCACCCCATGAAGGAATGATCATGGCAATGGAAACCGCGGCACCCAGAGAGCCGGTCCAGTCGGGCAGGGCAGTGTAATGCAGATGATGCGCACCGAGCCAGGCATATCCAAACATCAGTGCCCAGAAATGCAGTACTGATAAACGGTATGAGAAGATAGGCGCTTCGGCCTGTTTCGGAACGAAGTAATACATGATGCCGAGGAAGCCAGCAGTCAGGAAGTAACCTACAGCGTTATGACCGTACCACCACTGCACCATGGCATCCTGCACACCTGAATAGGCAGAGTAGGATTTCATCAGGCTGACAGGGATGGCCATCGAGTTACCTACATGCAAGTAAGTGATCATGACCATCATGCCAAGGAAGAACCAGTTCGCCACATAGATATGTGATGACTTGCGGATTGCCAGGGTCATAATGAAGTTGAACATGAAGGCCAGCCAAACAACGGCAATCAGAATGTCGATGGGCCATTCCAGTTCGGCGTACTCTTTACCAGAGGTCAGCCCCAGTGGCAGGGTGATAACCGCAAGAACAATCACCGTGTTCCAACCGGCAAAAGTAAACCACGCTAACTTATCGCTCCAGACACGTACGTTACAGGTACGCTGCACGATGTAGTAGGCCGTGGCCATGAGCACGCTGCCGCCAAAGGCAAAAATAACAGCGTTGGTGTGGAGTGGTCTCAGGCGACCAAAGCTTAAATATGGATTGTCGAAATTGAGATCGGGATAGGCTAATTGAGACGCGATAAACGTCCCGACTAATGTACCGACCACCAAGTAGATTACCGACGTGATCGTGAACCATTTCACGACTTCGAAATTATATTTCGGTTCTTCTAAGGTGTTTGTGGACATGATACCTCCATTCATAACTTTACGTTACTTGTTACACCAACCGTCTGTTTGCCTTCCTAGGCCCTTAAATTACAGCCTTGTCCTGGTTTTTATATGCTGCGTTTTTAACAGATGGTTGTATGTCCGGTGTGTGATGTTAACTGCCCTTTGCTTTGAATAATCTTTTATTATCTTCCTTGTTTCATCTGCGCATGTTGGCCATCGTGGCCAACATGTTTATTCGCAGATAGGGCAGATCAGGTGCCCTTATTTATCAAAGCTTGTAAGGCGCCATGCTTATTTAGAGCCCTCAACCATATAAGCTACTGCAGCTTTAACATCATCATCGCTGAGCGATTTCTTGCCGCCCTTTGGTTTCATCTTGCCAAAACCATTGATGGCGTGGTCATTCAGAGTGTCCGTACCTTTGGAAATACGATCAGCCCATGCGGCTGGATCTCCATATTTTGGTGCACCCATCATTCCGGAGCCGTGACACATCTTGCATGCTTTCTTATATACGGCTTCACCATCGCTTGCATTTGCCGGCATGGATACCATCAGTGCAGCTGCGCCAACAACAGGTGTTGCAAGTTTGATTAGTCGCTTTAAGTTCATATCTTCATCTCCAAGGTTAGTAGTGACAATGAAGCTCGGTAGGGATGGCTTTGTTAATCAAGCTGTTTTTGGCCAGTTACTTTGCTTCAGGTAAATTTAGTCCGGACATATTTCCTGTCGATGTCCATATAAATAGTATGCCTATAAGACCCCTATATTAATACGTGTATGTAGCATACACGTTTGTAAAAAAAATTCATACATGATTTATGTGGGTAAATAGCATAAAATTCGTAAGGTCTATAATTTAATGCTAATTCACCATTTAAGTCGTCAAATTTGAGTTACTTGAGCTTGAATCATTACTGGCGGGATTGAGACTGCAGATTAATATAATTATATAAAATACAAATGGTTAAGGGTTTTTGCTGGTGCAGGAACGGATGCGCACAATATGCTGGCCCAGTTGTTGCAGAGAAGTGTGTATATGATTGATTCAGCCTACAGATTGGCTGTGATCGTCAAAACTTCGTCAGATTTTGGAGGTAAATGCGTGGCCAATCCTATTTCAAACAACAACCCCAGTGCGATCGCCAATAATAAGTCGGCCAGTCCTGAACAGCGTGGTACCAAAGAGCACGCAGCGGTGGCTGAACAGCAAACCAGTGTCGCTACTAACCAGAATGCTGATGCGGTTAGTGTCAGCCGTGCTGCAGAAGTGTTAAGTCAGGCACCCGCCGAGCGTGGCCAGGGGGTGATTCAGTCAGCTGAACAAGCGTCTGAAATCGCGCAGCAGCTCAAGGCTCAATTCGAATCAAATCCGGCTCAGGCGTTGGCAAGCCAGTCGAATGGTGTTTCCTCCGATAGTATGGAGCTCATCAAAGCGGGATAATCCCTGGCAGGAATCATTCCTGCGGCACACGGATGTGCCATTCCCCCAGTTTTCTTTTTAGTAGTCACGCCAAGTGGGAAACTCTATTATATGGAGTTGGTCACGTATCCTTGGCATTTCATGCAGAATCGACATATCACACTTTATATACCGGGTTTACTGGGCGCGCACGCATGGGCTGATCCTGGCTATTTTCAGGGGCTTGAAGTAGCAGAGCTCGAGCTGCTGCTTTCACGTTCAGGTTGCAAGCGTCACAAATCAGCTGGTTATGAGTCTTCTTTGTTCAGGTTGTTTGGTTTCTCTGTGCCAGAACATGGACTGCCGGTTGCAGCCGTAACTCATAGTATTGATCAAGGTGAATCCGCCGACGGATTGTGTTTGCGTGCTGATCCGGTGCACCTGCAAGCGGATCGAGCCAGAATCGTTATGCTTGGGAATCAGAACTTATCGGTTAGTACAGAAGAGGCAGGGCAACTGGCGCAGGAATTCAATAGCCTGTTTGCAGAGGATGGCTTGAGATTGGAAGTCCCTGTGGCGAATCGTTGGTATCTAAAGGGTAACAGCACAGCGGATATCAGGACGCATCCACTACTAGAAGTTATCGGCAAGGATATTCATGATCACTTACCCATGGGCAAAGACGCCATTCACTGGCATAAGATTCTAAATGAAGTACAAATGCTGTTTTATAGCAGCCAAGTGAATGAGAGGCGACGCCAGCAAGGCCTGCCTGAGATCAACAGTATCTGGTTTTGGGGTGAGGGTGAGTTGCCACAGTTACCGCAAAAGCAGTGGCAACAGGTTTGGAGCAATGAAGTCATCAGTTCAGCCTTGGCCAAGTTGAGTCAGAGTGATTTGGCTAGTTTACCCGCCAGCGCAGACGAATGGCTGGAACAGTCAGAGCAGTGTGGACAACATCTGATTGTGATAGAAGCATTAGCCGATGCCTTGCAGACGAATGATGTACAGCGTTGGCGTGACCTAATTGAAATGATTAATGAAGACTGGTTACAGGCATTGATGACATCGCTGAAACACAACACACTTTCGAGTATTCGTGTGGTCACTGAAAATAGCGAGTATGAGCTGACAGCCAAGGGCCTTAAACGCTGGTGGAAACGGCGTCGACAACTTATGGCTATGCAGTAGTCAAGCTATGTCTAAACAAATCCTGCGTCGTCCTGTGCCTGACAATTGGCAGACCTTGTTTCCTGATTTACATCCGGTGCTGGCGCGAGTTTATGCCAGTCGCCAGGTGGATTCGAGCAAGGAGCTAGAGAGTGGTCTCGAACATCTGCCATCACCGTTGCTTATGAAAGGCATGGAGCAAGCTGTTGAAGTGCTGGCCTCAGCCATTGATGAAGGCAAGCGTATCCTGGTGGTGGGTGATTTTGATGCGGATGGCGCCACCAGTACCGCCGTCGCTTTACGAGCATTACGACTATTTGGTACCACCGATATTCATTTTCTTGTGCCTAATCGTTTTGAATATGGTTATGGACTGACGCCGGAGATAGTCGCTGTCGCGGCTAAACAAGATCCGCATGTGATTGTCACAGTCGATAATGGCATTGCCAGCATTGATGGAGTAAAAGCGGCAAAGCAACTAGGCATGCAGGTGGTAGTTACAGATCACCATCTGCCTGGTGCGTCATTACCGCAGGCGGATGCCATCGTTAATCCCAATCAACCTGGATGTGAGTTTCCAAGTAAGAATCTTGCCGGTGTCGGTGTGATCTTTTATGTCATGTTGGCGCTGCGTGCGGTACTACGCAATAGTGGCTGGTTTGAACGGCGCAGCATCGAGATGCCCAACCTTGCCCAACTGCTCGATATTATAGCATTGGGCACAGTGGCTGACGTGGTGCCACTTGATCATATTAATAGGATACTGGTTGCTCAGGGTTTGGCACGCATTCGTAGTGGACGTTGTTGTGCCGGCATCAGCGCCTTGCTCGACGTGGCAGGCAGACAGCGCGAAAATTGTGTGGCTGCAGATATGGGGTTTGCCGTTGGTCCGCGCTTGAATGCGGCTGGGCGTTTGCAAGATATGAGTATTGGCATTCACTGCTTGTTGAGTGATGATCCGCAACAGGCACGTGAACAGGCCAAAGAGTTAGATGCGTTAAACCGTGAACGCCGCTCGATTGAACAAGAGATGCAAGATCAGGCGCTTGGTCATCTACAGACGTTGCAGTTAGAAGACGCAACATCATTGCCATCTGGCCTGTGCCTGTTTCATGAAGAGTGGCATCAAGGGGTGATTGGTATTCTAGCCTCACGTATCAAGGAAAAATTCCATCGGCCGGTGATTGCTTTTGCAGCGGCGGATGATGAGTACCTTAAAGGTTCTGCCCGTTCTGTCTCAGGATTTCATATTCGCGACGGGCTTGATGCAGTGGCAACACGTTATCCCAGCTTGATGCAGAAGTTTGGTGGTCATGCCATGGCGGCGGGCTTAACGCTCAAGCGTAGCGATTTTGAAGATTTTGTTGTCGCCTTTGACGAAGAGGTGCGGCGCCATTTAAATGAGCAGGATCTGCAAGGCAGTGTTTGGAGCGATGGCGGTTTGGCGCCATCTGATTTTAATCTGGAGCTGGCTGAATCACTGCGCCAGGCAGGGCCTTGGGGCCAGGGTTTTCCCGAGCCTGCCTTTGACGGAGTGTTCAATCTATTGAATCGTCGTATCGTTGGTGAACGCCATTTGAAGTTACGGTTGGGTGCTGAGGGGACATCAATGCCATTAGATGCGATTGCCTTTAATACGGTCGATGATGACTGGCCCATTGGCGTATCCCAAGTCAACATAGCCTTTAAGCTCGATATAAACCACTATCGGAATAGCCGAAACCTGCAACTTATGGTTGAACACATCGAGCCATTAGTGGTGGCTGACTAATTTTGAACTGCTTTCTGCTAGTGAACTATTCCTTGCTTATAACAAGCTATCTATCCTTAAACTCGCTTTTCCCCTAAAGAATTCAGCTTTTCTTCACGATATACCAAGTTAGAAACTCCATGTAGTTAATGAGGCAATTCCGGCAGCTATCTGAAATGGGAGTGTTAGCTGTTCACTTGGTGCTGACTATAGCTAAGGATTAAGCTTTGATAGCGGAAAAAAGAGCGCATCGAAATAAAATCCACGATACATTTATACCACTCTCTTTTCTCGCAGTGGGAGTGTCGCTCGCATGGTTGTATCCTAGCCCAGTTATTCTTTCATTAGTGTTCGTTGCGATATCCTTTGCCTGGTTCTGGCGCCTCAATAAATCACATTCATCTTTTTCTGACATACGGCATGGTGGTCTCGGTCATTTATCTACCTATAAAGATGAAATCAAGAGCATTTTTAATTCTGTTCAGCATGAAATGAATGAACAACATGATCGTGCTTTGTATGAGCTTTCACAAGTACGCGGTTTACAGGCAAACGCAATCGAGGGGCTGGTAAACAGTTTTACCGGACTCGAGAATCATTCAAAAGAACAGCTTAAGAGAGTATTTTCAGTGATGGAGCACATCTCGGATCATCTGATGGATGAGTCGGGTCAACACAAAATGGCACATGAGGCAGCCGAGATAGTCGACGTGTTTGTTGAAAACATCAAGGCCATGGGTAAAGGAAGTAATGAGTTAGTCGGTGCGCTCAACGAGATTAGTAGCCAACTTGATGTGGCAGATAATTTATTATCAGAGATTGATGGTATTAGTTCCCAGACAAATTTATTATCGCTAAATGCTGCCATCGAGGCTGCCAGAGCAGGTGAAGCAGGGCGTGGATTTGCTGTTGTAGCGGATGAAGTGCGTTCGCTTTCGCAACGCAGTAGAGATTTTAGTGAACAAATTCGTGAAAATTGTAACCTGACTAAAGAAACCATGGGGCGTGCTGGAGCAATCGTTAGTGAGATGGCCTCAAGAGATATTGATTTGGCACTATACTCACAACAACATTTCTTCGATATGATGAAAGACATGGAAGATACAAATAGATATTTGTCAGCGCAATTGAAAAACATTTCAAATGAATCTGAAGCAATCAGCAATGATGTGTCGATGGCTGTTCGGTCACTGCAATTTGAAGATATGACACGGCAATTGTTGGAAAGCCTTGACTATCGAGGCAATACTTTGCGTTTACTGACGAATAATTTGATTGATCTAAGCAGAGAAGTGGTTGATGCATCAGATCATGAAAGTTCTGATTTACTACAAAAATCGGTAGATCTTAAATCAGAAATCGATCAGCAGCTAGAAGCGATGGCACACCGTTCTATTCAGCAAGAAGATATGGATTCCGGTGAAGCGGAGTTGTTTTAGTGAAAATATCAGATTGTTCAAATCATCGAAGAAGGGCATCTCGGTCGTGACATTAACAGCGGTGGTTTAAGCGCCGCCCCAGCTGTAGTAGAATCGCCACTTTTGCAGGCGATCCATTCATGCTGGAAATAAATCTCATTATTCGTCAGATCAAGGATATGCAAGGGCGCACCGATGCCCTGAGGGGGTATCTTTGACTTTGAAGCCAAACAAGAACGTTTAATCGAAGTCGAGCGTGAGCTCGAAGATCCGGCGGTGTGGAATAACCAGGAACGTGCCCAGGCATTGGGCAAAGAGCGTTCACAGCTGGAACAAGTCGTCAAAACCATCACAGATCTGGATACCAGCTTGGCGGATGCCGAAGAGCTGCTGGAAATCGCCTCGGAAGAGGACGATACCGACACGGTTAGCGAGGTGGAGTCCGATCTGGCTGATCTTGAAAAACGACTCGAAACACTTGAATTTCGCCGCATGTTCTCAGGCGAGATGGATCCTAGCAACGCGTTCGTCGATATCCAGGCCGGCTCCGGTGGCACCGAGGCACAAGACTGGGCCGACATGCTGTTGCGTATGTATTTGCGTTGGGGTGAACGCAGTGGATTCAAAACCGAGCTGATCGAATGTTCGGAGGGCGAGGTGGCAGGCATCAAGAGCGCCACTATCCACTTTGAAGGCGAATATGCCTTTGGCTGGTTGCGCACCGAGATTGGCGTGCATCGTTTGGTGAGAAAATCACCGTTTGATTCAGGCAATCGCCGTCATACCTCGTTCGCCTCGGTGTTTGTTTCTCCCGAGGTGGATGATGATATCGATATCGACATCAACCCGGCCGACCTGCGCATTGATGTTTATCGTGCCAGTGGCGCCGGTGGTCAGCACGTTAATAGGACCGAATCAGCAGTGCGTATCACCCATAATCCGACCGGCATCGTGGTACAGTGCCAGAACGATCGTTCTCAGCACAAGAACAAGGCTACTGCTATGAAGCAGCTGAAAGCCAAACTGTATGAGTTTGAGATGCTCAAACGTGCGGGTGACCAGCAGATAGTAGAAGACAGCAAGGCCGATATCGGCTGGGGTAGTCAGATTCGCTCCTACGTGCTGGATCAGTCGCGCATTAAGGATCTGCGCACCGGCGTTGAGACCGGTAATACTCAGGCCGTGCTGGACGGTGATCTGGATCAATTTATCGAGGCCAGCCTCAAGAGCGGCCTGTAACCAACAAAAACAAGAGTTGTAGCAATGACAGACGAACAACAAGACGAACATCGCCTCATCGCCGAACGGCGCGCCAAACTGAATGAAATTCGTGAAAAGCGGATTGCCTTCCCCAGTGATTTTCGCCGCAATGTCATAGCAGGTGAGTTACATGCTGAATATGGCGAAAAAGATAAAGAAGTACTGGATGCTGAACCCGTACGCGTAAAAATAGCCGGTCGCCTGATGGCCAAGCGCGTGATGGGAAAAGCCAGTTTTGCCCAGTTGCTGGATGAGTCTGGGCGCATGCAAGTGTTTGTACAGCGCGATAGTGTGGGTGAAGACATCTATAAAGAATTCAAGAGCTGGGACATAGGCGACATCGTCGGTGCAGAAGGGGTCATGTTTCGCACCAAGACAGGTGAGCTATCAGTAAAAGCAGATGCCATTCGTTTGTTGACCAAATCTTTGCGACCTCTACCGGAAAAATTTCACGGTCTTTCAGATCAGGAGACCCGCTATCGCCAGCGTTATCTGGACCTAATAATGAACGAGACTTCACGCGAGGTTTTTCGTGTGCGTACTCGCATCGTGCAGTTTATGCGTCATTATCTCGATAGCAAGGGTTTTCTCGAAGTCGAGACCCCCATGATGCATGCCATTCCCGGTGGTGCGACCGCAAGACCTTTCATTACTCACCACAATGCGCTGGATCTGCAGATGTTTTTGCGTGTCGCGCCTGAGCTTTATTTGAAACGACTCGTTGTGGGTGGATTTGAAAAGGTCTACGAGATCAACCGCAACTTCCGTAATGAAGGTGTCTCGACCCGGCATAACCCGGAATTCACCATGCTCGAATTCTATGAGGCCTATGCCGATTATCGCGACTTGATGGATCATACCGAAGAAATGCTGCGTGGTATGGCTCTGGAAATAATGGGTGATACCAAACTCAACTATCAAGGTGATGAATATGATTTTGGTAAACCCTTTGCGCGTCTGTCAGTAAAGCAGTCAATTCTGTATTTCAACGAGGATATCAGTGAAGCAGAGTTGGATGATCTTGATAAAGCCCGTGGTATTGCCGAGCGTTTGGGTATTCAGCTCAAGGATGGTTATGGTTTGGGCAAGGTTCAGATTGAGATCTTTGAAAAGACCGTCGAGCACCGTTTAAAGGAGCCGACTTTTATTACTGCCTATCCCACTGAAGTCTCGCCACTGGCACGACGCAATGACGATGATCCATTTGTCACAGACCGGTTTGAATTCTTTGTTGGCGGCCGCGAAATCGCCAATGGCTTTACCGAGTTGAATGATGCCGAGGATCAGGCCGAACGTTTCCGTAAACAGGTGGAAGAGAAAGAGGCGGGGGACGATGAGGCGATGCATTTCGATGCTGACTACGTTCGTGCCCTGGAGCATGGCATGCCACCCACCGCGGGTGAGGGGATTGGTATTGACCGTCTGGTAATGTTGTTTACCGATGCCCCATCGATTCGGGATGTGTTGTTATTTCCCTACATGCGGCCTGAGGCTTAAAAACAACAAAATCGGATATGATGGGAGATATATGTTTTATATCAAGAAGTTAGGGGTGGTTTCTAATAAATGCTCTAGCTAGTGAACATACCCTGAATCAGAACAACCTCTTCTTGTGCCTCTTCCATGGTGGCGATGCTTTCTTCCGGGCTTAAGCCCAGTTTTTTGAAGGCTGGGATTTCGGTCCACTCAGTTTTGGTCAAAGGGTGTTGTGTGCCGATATAGCTGAGAATATTGGCTACGGTGACAATATCGACGTAATCAACTTTCTCACCTGAGTCGTAGTTCAGATCTTCGTGGTTTGACACGACATCGATCAGCTCCTGAGGGAAGTTCCAATCGTCGAGGATGGTTGAGCCGACCAGGTTATGAATTTTTGCCACAACGCGCTGCAATACCTCTTCATCGTCCAGCTCTGGGATATTTGGCGCCTCGGTGTACACCGGAATGGCCCCGATGTCATGAATTAAGCCAGCCAGCATGGCTTGGTCGGGTTTCAATTTAGTAAATCTGCGTGCCAGCACATGACTGATAGCGGCCACTTTGGTGCTGTGCATCCATAGTTGTTTTAAGTGCTTGTCGACCTTTGGATTGACACCTTTTTGATAGATCTGTTGCATGACCATGCTGGTGACAATGTTGCGCACTACTGTTTGACCCAATCGCGCAATTGCATTCTGCAGATTTTCAATCGGTGATGAAGCGCGATAGAGTGGGCTATTTGCGACTTGTAGCAGTTTGGTAGATAAGACCGGATCAGACCCTATGGTAATGGCGATTTTCGCAGCTGATGACTCAGGGTCTTCTATAACCTGGCGAACCTTGAATGCGACCTCAGGCAAGGTGGGAAGATTGATGCGGTTATTGTTGATGTCATCCAGGAATTTTGACAGTAGTTGGCTTTCCAGTTCCACAATAATTCCTTAGGTAATAAATTAAAATAGTTATTTAACCTGTTATCCAGAAATGATTTTTTGGATTTCAGCTATGTCCGCCTGGGCTTCGGTCATGGCCTGGATGCTTTGCTCTGGTGTCAGCATCAGTTTGTCAAAGGCAGGGATTTCATTCCAATCGACTTTATTCAGTCTATGCTTTGGCTGTCCCATATAGCTGTGCAGATTGGCGATCATCACCACATCCACGTAGTCCACCTCCGAGCCGGTATTGCGCATCAGGTTTTCGTGCTCCGCCGCAACTGATACCAGTGATTCCGGAAAGTGCCACTCTTCCAGGATCAGTTTGCCGATTTCCTGATGCATTTTATCAATGACTCGATAGAGGATTTCCTTGTCTTCGATCACTTCGGGAAATTTTGACGCCCGCTTCAGAATTGGCAGCACGCCAATGTCGTGAATCAATCCACCTAACATGGCTTCGTCGGGATTGAGATCAGTGAAGCGTTTGGCTATTACGTGACTGATGGCGGCAACCCTGGCTCCATGAACCCAAAGATTGAGTAACTCCTTTTTGATGGCCCCCATTTTATCCGCCTGGTAGGTCTGCCGCATGACCAGGCTGGCAACCACGTTGCGCACACAGACACCGCCCAAACGAATCACGGCGGTGCGAACGTTCTCGACAGAGTTCAGTCCGCGGAAGAATGCACTATTGGCGACTTGCAGTAGCCTTGCTGATAGCGCAGCGTCCGTGCCGACTAGCTTGGCTATTTTGTCGGGTGATGACGTTGGGTCATCGACCAGTTTTCTGACCTTAAGTGCAACCTCAGGAAGTGTCGGTAGATCAAGTTGACCCTTAGTGACATCGTCCATCAATGTGGCGATGAATTTGTCTTCAGCATTCACTCGTGACAGTCCCTGTTTAAAAAGAAGCTGCTTAACTTATCGGCTAGCTTTCTCTTAACTCAAGTCGTATCCCGGGTTTAACAAATGCTTTTTATTTCAATCTACATCGAATCCACACGCGATAAAAGGTTGTGTGGGTATTGGCTAAAGTGAATAGGGCAGTTCCTGGAGTTCCAGTGCTGAATCAGTATTTTCTAATAGATGTAAGGGCTGGCTGTCGGTGGCCTCAATCTCGGCAACCAGCAATAGGTCAGAGCCGCCTTCCGGATTGGTTTGGGCCATGATAACTGTACCCACTTTACGTGGCTCAGCTTCATGCACATAGATTGAATCCCCTGGCGCCGCTGGCTCACTATTGCTATGGGCCAGATACATGCGCCGCTTTAATTTGCCCAGGTATTGCATGCGGGCGACGATTTCCTGGCCGGGATAACAGCCTTTTTTAAAGTTCAGGCCGTCGACTGCCTGTAGGTTGACCATTTGTGGCACAAACGCATCAACATTCGCCTGCTTGATTACGGGTATGGCTGTACGAATATCGAGCAACTCCCAGGCATTAGGTGAAATTTCTGTGGCAAAAGTAGTCAATTTACTGGAAAGGGAGCTGATCTCATCGGCAGGGCCAACCAGTTGAAAACGAGGAAACGGACCAGGAATACGAATAATGCTTACATTCTCTGATGTGGCCACACCGTTCATCTCTTCCGGGGGCTGGCCCACTAAGGCCCTGAGTTTTTCCTCAATGCCCCGACCGGCAACCCCCAGTTGTTTGACACTGTCACTGACGTCTTCAAGGCTAACCTTGGACATAAGCACAAACATGCTCAATCGTTTCTGGGTTGCTTCAATCAGTTCCTTGGGCATGGCCAGATAATAAGCGCCATTTGATAAGAAAATGCGGAACAGCGCCAGTATGCGCCCCTTGGGACTGCAGTATGCACTAAGCTGACTCGTGGTTTCTGTTACCCCATGCTCAAGGTCATTGGTGAATTGGTTATGCAGGAATGTCTGTGCATCGTCTCCCTCGACCTTGATTAGACCGTAGTCAGATAGCTCGACGGCAGTGTCTTGTTTTAATACGGCATCAAATTCATTCATGATTTTTTATTCACCAAAGGATTAAGATTGATTCTAATTTAGGCCGACATAATAACAGTAGTCTTGGCGTATAAGTAATAATGGACTAATATTTTTACTCAGATACACTAAGAGCCTGTATGAAAGACAAAAAACCCGACACTAGGCCGGTTAATCTGAATCTGTTGAGCATTCGTCAGCCCGTTACTGCGATTGCGTCGATTGCCCACCGTATATCTGGCGTGTTGTTGTTCATTTCTATTCCGTTTGTCATCTGGTTGCTTGATCGATCACTCCAAAGTCCACAAGGGTACGCGCAAGTAATCTCATTGCTCGACAACGGTCTTGTGAAACTATTCGCCCTACTTATTGCATGGTCTGTCGCGCATCATCTCTTTGCCGGTATCCGTTTTCTTTTACTGGATATTGATATTGGGATTGATCTGGAGACCGCCCGCAAGAGTGCCATGATTGTAAATGCGCTCGGTGTAGTTGGCGTGTTATTTGCGATGGTAATCATTTTATGAGCTGGCGCATGAGTGGAATGACGGCATGGTTGATACAACGTGTCAGCGCCGTTTACCTTGCCGGTTTTCTGGTTTATTTCCTGGTCACACTGATGATTTGCACTCCCAAATCCTATGCTGACTGGCATGCCTGGATCACGTCCGGTGTTATGTCCCTGGCGATGACGTTCTTTTTCCTGGCACTTTTTTCCCATGCCTGGGTTGGAATACGTGATGTGTTACTGGATTACGTAAAGCCTTTTACTCTGAGGCTTACACTTTTAGTTATTTTAGCCTCGGGCCTGGCATTTATGGCTTTGTGGGTGATACGCATTCTATTGGCAGGAGGTTCAGTCTAGTGAGAAGGTACGCCAGTGAGTAGCTCTATCCCGGTACGAAGATTCGATACCTTGGTTATTGGTGCCGGGGGTGGTGGCTTAAGGGCTGCACTTCAGCTTGCCCAGGCCGAGTCTCATGTGGCGGTAGTCTCAAAAGTTTTTCCAACCCGTTCTCACACTGTCGCAGCGCAGGGAGGCATGAACGCCGCTCTGGCCAATGTCTTACCGGACAACTGGCACTGGCACATGTTCGATACCATTAAAGGCAGTGATTATCTGGCTGATCAGGATGCAGTTGAATATATGTGCCGTGCCGCACCCAGATTAGTAGTGGAGCTGGAGCATGCCGGCGTGCCATTTTCGCGTCTGGATAATGGCAAGATTTACCAACGCCCTTTCGGTGGTCAAAGCCAGAACTTCGGTGGTGACCAGGCCGCCCGCACCTGTGCCGCTGCCGACCGTACCGGTCATGCCATTCTGCATTCGCTTTATCAACAAAACATTCATGCCAAGACCCACTTCTTTGATGAATACCTGGCGCTTGATTTAATCAGGGATGAAAGCGGTTATATCCTTGGTGCGGTGGTCATCGAGATTGAAACCGGCGAGCCTTTAATTATCGAAGCAAAGGCGACATTGCTAGCTACTGGTGGCGCGGGCCAAATCTTTCGTACCAATACCAATGCTCATATCAATACCGGTGATGGTTTGGGTATGGCATTGCGGGCAGGAATTCCACTACAAGACATGGAGTTCTTCCAGTTTCATCCCACCGGCATTGCTGGTAAAGGCATGTTGATTACCGAAGGGGCGCGCGGCGAAGGTGGTTACCTGTTAAACAAAGATGGTGAACGCTTTATGGAGCGTTATGCACCCAATGCCAAAGACCTGGCGAGTCGCGATGTGGTCAGTCGTGCTATCTATACTGAAGTGAAAGAGGGCCGTGGCTGCGGACCGAATGCTGATCATGTCATGCTCAAGCTTGAGCACCTTGGGCCGGAAGTTATTCAAAAACGCCTGCCCGGTATTCGCGCAACCATCCAAACCTTTTTACATATTGATCCGATTAATGAGCCTATCCCCATTTATCCCACTGCACATTACACCATGGGTGGAATTCCCACCAATCGATATGGCCAGGTGGTGGCGCCGTTGGGGAATACCGCTGAAGAGACTGTGCCTGGTCTTTATGCCGCGGGTGAGTGCGCCTGTGTTTCAGTGCATGGCGCTAATCGCTTAGGCGGTAATTCGTTGCTCGATATTGTTGTGTTTGGTCGCGCTGCTGGTAATCATATTATCGAATTTCTTGAAGAGAATCGTTACCATCGTCCACTCACCGGAGACAGCGTCGATAAAGCCATGGCACGACTGGCCCGTTGGGACCAGAAGGGTGAGGGCGAATCAGTCAAGCAGGTTAGAGATGATCTTAAAAAGACCATGGAAGATTACTGCGGTGTCTTCAGGACCGATGAGGTTCTGGCTGAGGGTGTAGACAAAGTTATCGAACTGGAACAACGGCTGGAAAACGCACGACTTAGAGATCACAGCAAGGTCTTCAACACCGCGCGGGTTGAGGCGCTGGAACTGGAAAATCTCATGGACGTGGCAATTGCGACAGTCTGTTCAGCCCATGCCCGCAAAGAGAGCCGCGGCGCCCATTCGAGAATTGATTTTCCGGATCGTGACGATGAGCGCTGGCTCAAACATACCCTGTTTTTTAAGGAAGAGCGCAGGCTCGACTATAAACCCGTACGCATGAAACCTTTGTCGGTTGACTCCTTCCCACCCAAGGCACGAGTTTATTAAAGGCTTTTAGAATGCGTGTTAAAAAAATTTGATCAAGCTGATGATGGCAAGGCACAAGCGAGCGAGAAAGCGGAATTTACATGGAGTAAATGAGCATTTTGAGTTCGCTTGTAACGCCGCCAGCGCAGCTTCAGCGAATTTTTTTGAGGTGTCGTGATGCGTTTTTCAATTTACCGTTACAACCCTGAAACTGATAACAAACCCTACATGCAGGATTTTGAGGTTGTCGTTAACGCAGGCATGATGTTGCGTGACGCACTATTGAATATCAAAGAGCAGGATGAAAGTTTTACATTCCGCCATTCATGTGGCGAAGGCGTATGTGGATCGGATGCGCTCAACATTAATGGCACCAATGGTCTGGCCTGCATCACACCGATCTCGCCACTGAAAGAACCGGTTGAAGTGCGGCCCTTGCCCGGTCGGCCAGTGATTCGTGATCTGGTGGTCGACATGACCCAGTTCTATCATCAATACCGGTCAGTCAAACCTTATTTGATAGTGCATGATCCTGAGCCGGAAGAGGAGTACCGCCAGTCTCCGGAAGAACGTGAAAAGCTTGATGGCCTGTATGAATGTATTCTGTGCGGCTGTTGCTCGACTGCTTGTCCCTCGTTTTGGTGGAACCCAGATAAATTCCGCGGTCCGGCAGCACTGTTGCAATCTTATCGTTTTATTGCTGACAGCCGCGACCAGGCGACTGCCCAGCGGCTCGAAGAACTGGAAGGGCCATATAGGCTATTTCGTTGTCACACGATTATGAATTGCACCAATGTCTGCCCCAAAGAGCTGAATCCAACCAAGGCGATTGGCGAAATCAAAAAGATCATGCTTAAAAACAACACCTAAATGGGCGCAAATCCAGAAACAAGTGAGAGAGATAAGGCACGTCTGCAATGGCGTTGCCGCCGCGGCATGCTCGAGCTGGATTTGCTGCTAGAACCCTTTGTCGAAAACGTTTACGACAAACTTAGCGAAGAAGAAAAACAACAATTTCACGCGCTGCTCGACTTCCAGGATCAGGAGTTACTGGAATGTCTCATGTTACAAAAGAAACCGGAGGATGGGAGACTCAATGGCATCATCAGCAAAGTTCGCAGTACCGTTTAGAATTACACTTAAAACATCGTTTCTACTTAATGGCGCATTGCTCATAATGTATCTCGGTGCCTTCTATTGGCTCTGGGTATTTGAATTAAACGCATTGATAAAATTAATTTTGCTTACAGCACTAATCGTGGGATTCATTTACCACGCGCGCCAATATCTGTTTAAAACAAGTAAGCGAGCGGTCAAGAGCATGATTTGGCAAGAGCAGGATCAATGGCGGTTGGAAACTGCGACCGGCGATACCATAAATGCCCGGTTGATGGGCAGCAGCTTTGTGAATCCCTGGCTGATTGTGCTCAACTTCAAACCGGAACAAGGTGGGCGGATGTTGCCAGCAGTCGTGATGCCGGATAGTGTTGATAGCACGACCTTTCGCCGCCTGAGTGTGAAGTTAAGAATGTTAGGGGGCGAGGTTGTCAGTGATGGGGTTTAATCTGAATGCAAAGTTGAGTTTCGTGTGAATAGTTTGTTGAAGCTTTGTCACACCCTACTGAATACAGGCAATCAGTGGTCAAAACTCTATTAGTACGCCCAGGGTATAGAGTTGCCCACCTAAATTAGACGAAGTCTTTTTTTCCTCAGCCTGGATTGACTCCGCCTCAATGAAAAAATAAGTGTTATTAATGCCCCGGCTCGCGGACCTGTATGTGCCGCTTTTGTCTAAATTGTCCAGCAAAAACTGAATGCCGGCCCTAAGGTGGTATCCATCTACCGATCCATCAAAATTGTCCTGCCCGGTTATTTTCTGATTATAAAACATGTGTGTCCAACCACCGCCGATATAAGGAACCACTATTTGATTTTCATTAAACACAGCGCGATACAGCAGGAATAGATTGACTGGATACAAATTTATGGAGACCTCGCCACCGGTGGTGTCGTTTAACGGTAAAAAGCCCATACCTCTATCTTGAATATAATAGCTCTCAATACCAAACTCCAAGCGCCTTTTGAATTTATAGCCCAGCGCCATGCCAATTTGGCCGGTGTGGTCATTGCCGTAGAAGCGATCCCACTGATCTTCTTCGGGATAATAAACGCCGCCTTTGAATTCAAAGGACCAGTGGGGTCTATCTTTGACGTCATCGTCGGCAAGTGCCTTGCCTGACCACGCAATCATCATAAACAAACACGTAATAATGCCTGTTGTGGTGAGTGTCAACTTTGTTGAATGCATTATCATCATGACCATGCTCAGACTGGCGCCATGGCGTGTATACGTCTGCGGCGTCGCCGGCGCAGATAAAAACGGGTAAGCACAACACAGCTTAGTATCAAGACAACGGATTTTATTAGCCAGGATGCTTGCGTGAAAAACAGCGCCAATATCACCAACGGTGCCAAGAGCGCACTGATGATCGGTTTCCACTCCTGGTGTGCTTCCAAGTAACGCGCGGCAGCCGGGCTGTGCTGGTAATACCAGCTCACAAAACTACGCCCGAACTCATTGGTGAGAAGATACTGATCCCTGAAATCACGCAAGGCTTGCACTTGTGCAGCATCGTAACTACCGTAGGCAGCCGTAGCGATAAAACAGCCCTCGCCGGAAAGTAGGGGATATGCAAACACTTCTTCTGGAATGGCGGTCATTGAGGCTGATAATCCGCTCTCGGATGAATCCCCCAGCGGCACACTGACTTCTGAGGAATAATTACTTTCATGGCTAGGATTTCCCGTGCTGTCATAGGCCGTGACGCTAATGTAATACGTTGCTTGCGCAAGCGCTGACACTGCAATGATATAGGTGGCTCCGTTTTCCAATCCGGTCAATGTATATTGCGTAACATTACCGACGTTTTCACTTTTTTCATTGACGCTTGCTATACCCCAATACAACTTATAACTAGTGGCATTGTCGGATGCCGTCCAGCTTACGGCCACGCTCTGATTGCTGGGTGAAACCGAAGTGATAGTGGGAATCCCCGGCGCACCGTGAATGGGTGACAGTTGAGTTAATGTGTATGTCGTGACGTTGCCCGCGTTGATTGGCGATGGCAGACTGCCGGCGCCCGCATCCGTCCCTTCATACGGTGGCAGCGACTCGTCTGAATCGTAGTAGACCTTATACCCACCTACTGGCGTCTCGGTATTGGTTACCAGGTACGATTCATTGGCCTCCCAGTTGATCCTGATGGATGGTGTTCCGGTTTCAGCGCTTGCATCCGCAGCTGTAACATTCTGAACTGGGAATGGAAGCGTGTCGGCAAAATCACCTCCATAAGCCCCGGTATCTGCGTCGGTGCCATCGATGATGTCCGTGCCTATCCCCTTGTCGATGCAGGGTGAATCTTGTTTAAGATGAAAATCCAGTAGGGCTGGATTAACAAACAAGGCATCGTCAGCAGCCTCAGGATTATCACCAGTCACTCCATCGTCGTCATTGTTGATAAAGCAATTGTTGGTGATATTGTCAATGAAGTTGGCAGGACTAATGGCAATATCATTATTAGAAAAAATATTATTAGTGATCTCAACATCAATAGAGGCACGTACAAGCGCAGTGGTGTTGTCATAAAACGTATTATTGATGACATCGACTGTAGAGTTATCAGTCACATTGATGGCGGTACTGTCATTGCCGAGATTTAACGAGTTGTTCTCGATTCTTACGTTAACACTATTGGTCACGCGGATTCCGGTCCCAGCATCGGTAAATGTAAAATTCCGGATAATAACGTCGTTCAAGTTTGTGATGGTGGCAATGGGCTGAGCTTCAACCTGAACGGCTGGTTTTAATATCGTGCCAGCAGTCTCTTCACCTCGCAGGGTAATGTCGCTTATAAGCGTCAGGCTTTCTTCATAGCTGCCGCGCGCAACAACAATGGTGTCGCCTTCATCGGGATCTTCATCGATGGCGTCGATTGCTTCTTGAATGGTAGCGTACGTGCCCGGAACATTGACGTCTTTGGCGAACCCAACCTCGTTCTGGCCAAACATCAGCAAAAGCCCAAGTAACGATAAGTGTTTTGTAAGTTTCTGCATATTCCTACTGACAACAATCAAACAGCTAACCCATATTAACGTGAAACGGCATACTGAGGAAGGATATAGGAGACACGCTGCGAGAACAATGTCGCCTGCAATGAGTGGGCTCGGTAGAGGGAAATGTAATGAAAGATCATATCAGTAAAGTGAACGGTGCTGTTTCAGGCAAAAACCCATGTTGGCCATCCGGCGGCTTGATATAATCGCTTCATGCCAACTAAACGCCGCCGTCGGGCGAAGTCAAAACCACCCCGCAAACGCCTCTGGTTGAAGATTCCTTTATTACTGGCTGTGCCGCTCTCATTCGCGCTGGCACTGTATGTGCTATATCTCGATCAGGTGGTGCAAGCCAAATTCGAAGGCAAACGCTGGTCGGTGCCGTCTCGGGTCTATGCCCGCGCAATCGAGCTTTATCCGCAAAAACTGCTGACGGCTGAGAACTTATTAGCCGAACTCAAGCTGATCGGATATCAACCGTCAGTCGATGGTAGGGTGCCCGGCACGTATCTGCACAACGGTAAGCAGTTTGTCATCACGACACGCGCATTTCGTCACTGGGATAGCGTAGAACCCGGCCGTTCCATCGCGCTCAGTTTTGAAAGCAGCAACAATCAACTGGCAACACTTGCCGATGCCGCGACAGCCGAAGCGCTGACATTGATTCGGCTCGAACCCATGCTGATCGGTCTTATTTATCCAGCCCACCGCGAAGACAGGATTCTGGTTCGCCTTGATGACCTGCCGTCCGAACTGACGCTCGCCCTGCAAGCCATTGAAGATCGTAAGTTTGCCAGTCATCACGGCATCGACTTGCAAGGTATTGCCCGTGCCGCCTGGGCCAATCTGCGTGCCAGTAAAGTAGTGCAGGGTGGTAGTACCCTGACCCAGCAGCTGGTTAAAAATTTCTATCTCGGTAGCGAGCGCACCCTGACACGCAAATTCAACGAGGCCATTATGTCTGTGCTGCTGGAGCTGCGTTATGACAAACAAGAGATTCTTGAGGCCTATGCCAACGAGATCTATCTGGGCCAGGACGGCAATCGTGCCATCCATGGTTTTGGCTTGGCGGCGCAATTTTATTTCAACAAACCATCGCAAGAGTTGACTGTGGCCGAGTCCGCCTTGTTGGTTGCCATTCTGCGCGGCCCGGCCTATTACAACCCACGCCGTCATCCCGAGCGTGCTCTTGAACGGCGCAACCATGTGATCGAGATCCTGTGGCGTGATGGCCAGATCGATCGGCAACAGGCCAAAGCCGCCCAGGCAGCAACACTTGGCGTCACGCCGAAACCCAATCTCGGCAACAGCCGTTATCCCGCCTTTATTGGACTGGTGAAACGGCAGCTTCAGAAGGATTACCGCGACGAAGATTTGCGCAGTGAAGGCTTGCGCATTTTTACCACCCTGGACCCGATCATCCAGCACGTGGCTGAAGATACATTGATCACACAGATAAAACGCCTTGAACGTCAGCCCGGCATGCTCGAAGGTGGGGTGGTGATCTCACGTCTGGGCAGTGCCGAGGTCAGTGCGGTGGTGGGCGGCCGTCATCCACGTTTTGAAGGCTTTAACCGCGCAGTTGATATGCAACGCCCTGTCGGCTCATTGTTGAAACCGGCGCTCTATCTGACGGCATTGTCGCAACCACAGCGTTATACCTTGGCGAGTCTCATCGACGACGCGCCGCTTGAATTGAAACAGTCCGATGGCAGCGTCTGGTCACCGGCTAATTATGATCATGAGAACCATGGCAATGTGTTGCTTGCCGAGGCACTGATCCACTCATACAACCAGGCCGCCGTTCAGCTAGGACTTGAGTTGGGTCTGCCTCAGGTGGTTGAAACATTACACGCACTTGGTATTGAAAAGAAAATTCCACCCTATCCCGCAGTGATGCTTGGCTCGTTGGAACTGTCGCCGCTGGATATAACCCAGATGTATCAGACCCTGGGTGACGAGGGATTCTTTACTCCGCTGCGCGCCGTACGCGAGGTGCTGGATGCCAAACACCAGCCATTACATCGATATTCACTCGATACCGAACAACGCTTCGCTCCCGGTCAGACCTTTCTGGTCAAAGAGACTTTGCGCATGGCGCTGCACCAGGGAACAGGGCAGAGCGTGGGCCAACAGCTGCCAACGGCACTGTTCCTGGCAGGTAAAACAGGTACCACCGATGGCCTGCGCGATAGCTGGTTTGCTGGTTTTGGCAGTGACTATGTTGGTGTCGTTTGGCTTGGCAATGATGACAATGCCGCCATAGGACTGACCGGTGCCAGCGGTGCGTTGCCAGTGTGGGCAGACATCATGCGCCAGATCAATGTTACCGACGCTGCGGCTGTGCAGCCTGTGGATATCGAATATGTCTCGATTGATCCAGAAACAGGCCTGCGGGCAGACGTAGGCTGTAATCAACGCTATGATTTACCTTTTATCACCAACACGGCGCCTGCCGAATACGCCCCGTGCGCAGGCGGAGCGGTGAAGCGTTCAGTGGGAAGTTTTGTCGACCGGGTTAAAGGATTGTTCAGATGAAAAAACTTATTCTTGTTTTGACTATATTTTTGTTGAACTCCTGCGCTGTGCAACCACCCCAACAAACTCAAGAAACCACGAGTGGGCCTGCCGCGGAATTAATGGCACAAGCCGACCAACAAGCGGCAAATGGTGAGAATGCCCAAGCCATCGCCTTGCTAGAGCGAGCGGTGCGCATCGAACCACGTAACGGTTATGCCTGGTTGCACCTGGCCAAATTGCATTTTGACTCGGGCGATTTAAACAAAGCAGAACAGTTCGCGCTGAAGGCCACGCAGTTTGCCGGCGGTGACAAGGTGCTGGAACAGGAGTGTCAGGAGTTTCTTGATAAAGTCAGGCTGCAATTGAAGCAACGTAGCTAGTCATAATAAATACTGAGTGATTGGACATAAGTCATGTTAAAGAACATCGTTGTCATCGTGATTGGGTTGTTATCATTAGTGTACTTGCTCAATCCTGGCGCAGGACTATTTGAACTAATCCCAGACAATATACCCATTATCGGAAATCTGGATGAGGCCGCAGCGGTACTGCTGCTACTTTCTTGTTTGAGATACTTTGGCATTGATATCAGCAACGTCTTCAAGAAGGAAAAGAGCCACGACGTTGTGAAAAAGGACTAGCCTTTGGCTGTTTATGTCCTGTATCTAAGCGGATAACGTACGATGGCGTTCGAGACTTTTGCTTACAGCCCAGCGTGATAAAAAATCCGCTTTACGCTGTGCTCAAACTACATTAGTGGAGATTGAACTCATGCGAATGTTAAAGAAACGACAAATGAAAAAGATGGCAGGCGACTACACATCGCCTGAGGATTTTTTCTATGCATTGGTCGATTGAGCGTCAGATTACGTACAACCTTTTCTCAACCTGTGGAACTGTTTACGGCAAAACCATAGACCCTACCCCTATTGGCATGCCAATTTAAAGTTCTCCTGCGTATAATTGTAAATCCAAAAAAATTCAGAAGGGTTATTGAATGGCACAATACTCATTTGTTGAAGATCCCAAGGGTGGAGTGGGAATGGAAATTGTAGCCCGAGATCATTTTGAAATGTTCAACGCGGCTGCGGCAGCCATGTGTTTGTTTATGTGGGACCAGGATACTGTTGAGGAAAGAGAGGAAATTGAAATCTCTTGGTATGGATTTGATATTCCGACAACTGTAATAGGGCTATTATCAGAGATGCTATATCGCATGGATGCAGAGGGGTGGATATTCAAGCGATTTGTTACCCAAAAGCTTGAAGAGGTAGATGATCTTGATGAGCGTCATCGCCGCAAGCAGATGAAGATTACCGGTGTGGCCTATGGCGAACTATTTGATGATTCACGGCATAAGATGCGTTTCCCCGTCAAGGCCGTGTTACTTCCTCGCCTTAAAGTGACAGATTGTGAAGAGGGTGTAAGACTTTATTGCATTCTGGATGCTTAAGATAACAGCGATAATCAGAATGTATGTAGATATTTCTTAACCATAAGCTTTTATCTTTATCGCCTATTTCTTTGAAGACATCCTGCAGGAAAGAGTATGGTTACCAATCCGTAACAAACCTCTTGTCATCTAAAATATTTATACCTTTTGTTATATTTCAAGCAGTTACTATCTATCTAAAGAGATATTGTTACCAGTCAGTAACATATTCATTTTGTAGCCATTTTCAGTAGTGCGCTTTATTCCTAAATAAGCTCAAGAAAATCAATAGTTAAAAACGATTGCCAGTTATCTGGTATGGCTCGTGCACATGAGTTGTCGAGGGTATCTATAACGAATTATCGGGCAATTGCCGGGCATACCATGTCGTTACTCCTCGGCAAAAACTCAGAACTCAATTTGAGGAGGATCTGCCATGCCAATTGGTCTCCAAGCGGAGCCGTCGTTAGGCGTTCCGGGAAAGAAAAGATGGGCAATGGTCATCGACTTAAGACGCTGTATTGGTTGCATGGCCTGTGTCTGCGCCGACAAGGCTGAGTTTGATGTGCCTTTGGGAGTGTGGCGCACTATAGTCAAGGTCAAGGATACGGGGAATTACCCCAATACCAAACGACATTTCATGCCGCGCTTATGTAATCACTGTGATAATCCACCTTGTGTGCGTAACTGTCCTACTGAGGCGACCTATAAGCATGAGGACGGTTTCGTGTTACAACGCTACGATCGATGTATTACGTGTCGTACCTGCATCGCCGCATGTCCTTACAATGCACGCCACGTGCTGCCTAAAAACCGTGATCGGATCAAGATCAGCGGCGTAATCGACAAATGCACATTCTGCAATCACCGAGTGGAAAAGGGATTGGTTCCCGCCTGTGTACAGACCTGTCTTGGCCGCTCTCGAATTTTTGGTGATCTCAATGATCCAAAGAGTGAGGTGTCACGCCTGGTAGCTCGGAACAGCACCGTAGTGCTCAAACCGGAAAAAGGTACTCAACCACAGGTGTATTACATCAAACCTGACAGGGTGATGACCGAGCAGATTGCAAGTCACCCGGTATCATATGCAGCAAGATCAGATGCTCATGCGTTCTACCAACATAACCGGGGAAGCAAGTTCTTCTCCGGCGTCCTGTAAGGAGGGTGTCACCATGTTCGAATATACAGAATACAACATCGCTCCCTGGGGCTATGAGATCGTGGCTTACTTCTTTCTCATCGGCACCGCCAGTATGGTGTTTGTATTGGCGGCGGCACCCAATGTGTTTGGTGGAGTTACCAAGGTAATGGAGCCATTTCAGAAAAAGGGCATATTGGTTGCCCTGGTTATTCTGATGATATGTGTTCCATTATTGATTGCCGATATCGGGCAACCTGCGCGTTTCCTTTATCCTATCATCTATTTTCACTGGACCTCACCGTTGTCCTGGGGCACGTTATTTTTACCATTGTTTGGTTTGTGCATTATTGGTTTCTTGTATGGCTTGGCCTTTAATAAGCCTAACTTGCTTAAACCACTCGGAATCATCGGTAGTCTGTTGGCACTGAGCATGCCGCTATACACAGGACTCGATCTAATGGTAAATCAGGCGCGCGAACTGTGGAGCAGCCCAACAATACCAGTCTTGTTTGTCATCCTGTCCATGAGTTCTGGCACTGGTTTGTCAGCCTTAATATTGTTGTTGGGTAAGGGTTTGACACCACCAGTGACTCAACTACTGCGTATTATCCTGTTTGTTTCTGTGGGGACAACACTTGCCTTGTTCCTGGCGGAATGGGTAGTGCTTTCCTATGGTACTGAAGAACAACAACATGCCGGGCAATTCATCATGAATGAGTTTGGCATAAAGTTCTGGTTGTTGACCTTAGTCGTAGGCATTCTTATTCCGCTGCTCTTAGTGGCCTTACCTAAACTGGCCAAGGATCCGAAGATGGTGACACTGGCCGGTGTGTTAAGCGCTGTTGGGGCTTACAGTTTTCGCGAGGTGTTGATTTTCGCCGGACAGCTGCCACAGCTCTATTTTTGAGTATAGGAGGGTACGATAATGAGCACGAAGGGTATCAATTACATAAGCCGCCGAGACTTTATGAAATTAGGGCTCGCGGCAGGTGGTGCGGCGGGAGCTTTGACGCTTGGAAGCAAACGTCTTCGGGCAATGGAACAGGATCTGGGCGGGACGGATTACTCATCAATGACGGGAGCGGAACGCGAGGCCATTCCCTTTACTTGTCTGGCCTGTAACATCGAGGATGGCGGCGTGGCTTATGTTGAAAATGGCCGCGTTGTCAAACTCGAAGGAAACATGGATCACCCCAACACCCGCGGTAAACTCTGTGCCAAGGGTAACGCGGGTTTCTTGCATGTTTATGACCCGGACCGGATCATGACACCACTGGTTCGTACAGGTGCTCGTGGCGAAGGTAAATGGAAACGCATTTCCTATGATGAAGCGACGACTCTGTTAGCAACAAAGCTTAAGGAAGTGATTGATCGTGCCGAGGCTGAGCATGATCCTGGCATCCGCAACGAGATCGTCTTCAAGTGGGGACGCGATCGTACCGGGGGTGCAGTGCAGCGCTTTATGCACACACTGGGTTCCAATGCCATGCTGAACCATACCAACGTCTGCGAATCGTCCAAAAAAGTAGGCCTGGAGCCATCATGGGGGCCGGATATTGAGTCCTGTGATTGGGCCAATACCAAGTACATCATCAACTTCGGTTCAAATATTCTTGAAACTGCCTATTTCATGAATCCCAATGCCCAGCGGCTGGTGGATGGGGTGGTGGGTAACAAGGCTAAACTGGTGAGCTTCGATGTGCGTATGTCAAACACATCAGGCTTTGCCGACGAAGCGTTTTACCCCTTTCCCGGGTCTGATGGTGCGATTGCCCTGGCCATGGCGCATGTCATCATGAATGAGGGACTCTATGATGAGGATTTCATTCGTGATTGGACCAATGTCACGTCAAAACAACTCATCGATCATTTAAAACCCTATACGCCCGAATATGCCGAGCAGGAGTCAGGCATGTCAGCCAGGGATATTCGCCGCATTGCACGTGAGTTTGCCACTACCAAACCAGCGACGACCTTCTCATACCGCGGCCCATGTAAACATGTCTATGGCAGTTATCAGGAAGCCGCCATTCATATGCTCAATGTCATCACCGGCAATGTAGAGAAGAAGGGAGGTTACTGTTTACCACGGGGCATGGGTTGGCCTCAACCCGAACCTGTCCCACATGGACCAGCGACGCCGAGTCCAATCGCTACTCCGCCGTTGTATCCATTGGCATCTCATCATGTCTCTACCAATGCACCCTATATGATCATGAAGGGTGAAGCAAAGGTTTCGGTGTGGATGACATATTACGACAACCCTGTTTATACCTATCCATCAAGCCACGTCTGGGAAAGCTTTTTAAAAGATGAAAAGCAGGTCCCGTTTCTTGTTTCCTTTAGCCCTTATATGTCGGAAACAACGGAATTGTCTGACCTCATCATTCCGGATGTGACCTATCTGGAACGCCATGACCCTGAATCCATGCCTGGTGGTTTGTATCCATGTTTGTCTATCCGTCAACCGGTAATCAAACCATTGGGCGGGACTCAGGAGTTTCGCCAGACGCTCATCGATACCATACACAAGCTTGATCAGGATGGTTCGATGGGTATGAGAAAATACTTTGCCTTCAACACTGTCGAGGACTGGATGCGGGCGCATTTCGATAACATTCCCGGCCTCAAGGAAGAGGGCGGTTACAACTTTCTGAAGAAGAAGGGCGTGTGGCCTATCTACGGCAAAGTGGATCCCGAGACTGCCAAGATCGTCGACCGCAACAACAACGAAGTCGAGCCTGACTATGAGTTGTACAAAAGTGAACTGTCCAGTGGTGATATGCAAGGAGCTGACGTTGGTAACCATGGCACAATCAGAAAAGGTGACCACTCTATTGGTGTGCGCGTAGACGGTAAAAACTATGTCGGTTTTGGCACACCATCGCGGAAGATTGAGCTGTATAAAGATAGCTACAAGAAATACGGCTTTAATCCCTTGCCAGTCTATAAGCCCTTACCTTCGCGCAGTAAAAAAGACAGTGAGTTAGTGCTGACAACCTACAAGGTCAATGTGCACACCCAGAGCCGTACGGCTTCAGTGAAATACCTGGCGGAGCTTTATCACAAAAATCCCGCCTGGATTAATCCTAAAACCGCATCAGCACGCGGCATCAACGATGGCGATTTAATCCGGGTCACATCCAAGCTGGGTTATCTCGTTACCCGCGCCCATGTGACCGAAGGGATTCACCCAGAAGTGGTCGCGATATCCACGGCCTGTGGTCATTCTGCCTACGGCAGACTTGCGCAGCTTAAACAGCGTGAAGCAGCAGCAGAATGGGCACAAGGCGGAGACCCTGATGTCAGCCATAACGTCTGGTGGAATGACAAGGGTGTCCATCCCAACCCCATCATTCAGTTGGCAATCGACCCAATTGGCGGCTCGCAAGGCTGGTATGACACTGTAGTGACGGTAGCCAAGGCGGAGGCTGGAGATAAATATGGCGACGTCAAAGTTAGTGTGGAACAGTCCTTGAAAGATTATGAAGAGACTCTGCGTTACGCGTATACCGGTGACATACACCGGAGCAATCACAAGGAGGTCGACGTCGACTGGGATAATTTACCCAAACCAGAACTGCACGGCAGCAGCCATTAGTCAATCAGCCTTTTTAGAGGGAGGGTATGTGATGCAAACAGAGCAGGTGGTTGAAAAGGTAAGCACAACGGTAACAATAGATGATGAGATAGAGGCGCAAAGGGCACGTGCAGGTCTTTTTCAATTGGCAGGGCGGTGCCTGGAAGAAGAGGTCGACAGCGAACTGCTTATGCTGTTGCGTGGCGACCTGCGCCTGCCATTGGCAGAAGCGGGTTTTAATCTAGATGCGGATTTCTATTCTGTGCCTGAGACTGAACTGCTGGAAACGCTTGCTGTGGAATACACCGGCCTGTTCGTTGCGCCGGGGGGCTTGAGTCCCTATGCATCAGTATTCGAGACCGGCGCAATGTATCGTGAAGCTTGTGACCGTGCCGTGGCTGCCTACCGCAAGGCAGGGTGGGATTATAAGCATCTATTGAGTGGTGAGTTTCCCGACCATATCGGTACTATGCTGTCCTTTGTCGGTGTGCTCGCCAATGCGGAAGCGGATGCTCTGGAAAAGGGCGATCATCAGGCGGCGCAACAATGGGCCGAGCAACGTATCCAGTTTTTGCTTAAGGAGATCGGGTCTTGGGCACCTAGTTGGTGTCAGCGGGCAGCAGCTGCAGCGCTACATCCTTTTTACCAGAATATACTTGCACTCACCGAACAATTGCTCTGGACAGAGCTGGCGGCCAGCGCAGACCGGCGTCAGCTGCGCGAGCTGGCACAACTGAATCGACGTGAACCAAGGAAGTTGGACTACGACGCCGATTTTCGCAAGGCCTCCGGTCTTTAGGAGCTCTGCCGTGAGAGTGATGCTTGTTGAATCCTCTGGCCGTGGTTTTCTGTGTCACTACGCTCACGCGCTGTCGTTAGGACTGCATGAGGAAGGGCATCAGGTGACATTGATAACAGGGAAACGGGATGAACTTTCCAGCTGGCCAGTGCCTTTCACCAAACACGCATGTAAAACCGAGGGCTGGCGCGTCTGGAGTGAACTGAAACGCCATATCAAGAAGACACCTGTGGATGTGGTCCACATACAATGGGTAGATAATGCCCTGGCCGTATTGTTGTTCATTCAATGGGCACATCGACGTGGAATCCGTGTCATCTATACGCCCCATAACATTCTGCCCCATCGTGCACGCTGGGCTACCATGCCTCTATACCGGGCCATTTATCGGCTTGTTGATCGGGTGGTTGCGCGAGACAGGCACATTGCCTGGGGACTTGAGGAAATCTTCGATCTATCGAAGCTACGGCTGATCTTTTTACCTGGTAGTCCAAATCTTATGGCACATCCCGCTGCACCTAGACGCAGGCTGACGGAACTACCCATGCCTGTAGATGATGAATTCCGCTTGCTCTATTTTGGTCATGGCAGTACACGCAAGGGCTTGTCTTTCTTGTTGGATGTGCTTGGTAACAGAAAAGAGTGGCCAGCGCAGCTCCATTTTGTAATTGCTGGTGAAGGCGTGATGCGGGGTGTGGCAACTGATCTCTTGGCCCGGGCCAGGGAACGGCTGAGGATAACGGTGATTGATCGTTATGTGGAAGCGGAATGTGTGGCCGACCTGTTTATGAAGACACATCTTTCTGTCATGCCTTATGCCAAGCTTTGCAAGAGCCCTTTAACAGATCTTGCAGCCGCATTCGCCGTTCCACTGTTACGTTCAGACCGGGTTCAGGGGGCATGGTTTCAGGAGGGGCATCACGGTTTTACGCTGAAATACGATGATAGGCATGCCTGGTCAGAAACGCTTTATCAGCTGTCCACTCATGCTGATCAACTTAAGACTATGCAGACAACACTGATGCAGGAGGAATCTGTCACTGCGGCGATCCAACGTTTGGCTGGCTCCCACACTCGTCTGTACAAAAGTGTATTTGAAAACCTGAACGCAGATGTGTCGTTGGAGATATTGTCAGGCAAGGCATTAAACAGCGAAGGGTGATCTGAATTATGGGTTTAGGAAAAACTATCATACTCATCGCTCACGACAATAAGGTAGGCGACCTTATCAAGCTGATGAGCAAACGGCGCGATGTGTTTGAGGAGTATCGTTTACTGGCAACCACAGAGACCGGGGAGGCGATTGAGGAAGCCCTGGGCTTGGAAGTGACGCACCTGTTCTCAGGCCGCCGTGGTGGTGAATTGCAGTTGTGCGGTTTGATCTGCACCAATACCATCCGTGCCGTTTATTTTATCCGCGATCCAGAAAGCAATCGCCTTGATGAGCCAGACATTACACCTTTTTACCGCGCCTGTGATCTCAACAATATTCCCTTGGCCACAAACATGGTCAGTGGTGTTGCTTTGACTTACTGGTTGGGCAGGAAGCTCAACTCACAGACTGAATCTACTGAACCAGACAAGATTGTAGCCACGAGTGGTGGCTGAATGGTAATGGGAGGCTGACGATCATGAGCAAGCGTCCCGACATGAGTTCAGTCTGGAGTGGTGAGGCGCTGCTTATCGACGAAGAGTTGTGTCTGAACCTGCGTGGTCGCACCTTGTCGTGCAATTCCTGTGCTGACGCCTGCAATGTAGATGCGCTCGACCTGACTGAAGACGCCATTGAACTGAATTCCGAATCCTGCACAGGTTGCGGTGCCTGCCTACCATCCTGCCCAGCAGGTGTCTTACAGCTCAGTGGTTTCTCACCACGGCGATTTGTGGAGGTGCTTGAGAGTAAAGACGAGGCGCATATTCATTGCAGTGCCAGCACCGACAAAGGCGGGGGTGTTGTCATTCCCTGTCATCGTGTGCTGGATGCACGTCTTATAGCGGCAGCTTTTGCCAGTGGTGGCACAAACACATTTCATCTACATGGACTTACCCATTGCGAGGCATGCGACAAAGGCAATGCCATCGATTATGTGACTGAGGTACAACAGCAGTTGGAGTATTGGTTTGGTGAAGAGGCGCCTCAGCTGGTTTTGGCCGAAGAATGCATTACAGTTGAGGGAGATCGGCAGTACCAGAATCAACCTCAGATGAGCCGGCGTAACTTCCTAAGATTTGCTGGTGTGCAGGCTTTAGAGAGTGCAACTCAATGGTTAGTGCCAATCGAGGAAGAAGAGGAAACTTTAGCGCTGCAGGGATTTTATCAGGGGGAGGTTGACCGCCAACAAGCCGAAGTTTATCAGTCACTGCTCGCTGAACATGTCGCTGAATTGCCCTGGACTACCACAGAACTACCATGGCGAAGCCGTACCCTTAATGATGAATGCAGTGCATGTCTAAGCTGCGGGCAACGTTGTCCTACCGGTGCCCTTCAAGCAGAAGAGAGCCAGGCGGGGCGGGGTATCAGTTTTGAACCTGTCCTATGCACCGATTGCGGGCTATGTACCCAGCTTTGTCCAATGAATGCAGTTGAACCTCACCCAGTCGCGAATGTGGATGAAGTAGTCGCGCCTCGAACTCTACTCATGTATCGACACCAAAAAGAGTGTAGCCAATGCAGGCATCCCTTTATCCCGCAGACAGAAACAGAAACGCTATGTTTAACATGCAGCAATGAACAAGAACTCGATGACGAATGGATGGCAATGTTGGAAAGTTAAGTGGGCTGTTGTGGTTGTGCTGCTATCGCTGTTGTGCAGTGTGGTCTGGTGGTGGACAAAACAACCGCGTACAGCAAAGGAGATCTATGTCACACGTTGCTCGGCTTGCCACACGCTCTCGGATATGTGTCAGTTCTCCCGGAGTAAGCGTGTGACGATTGTCGACACCATGCGTGAACAGCAAGGTGCTGCAGACGTGATCAATGATAGCGAGGCTGAGGTGATTAAGAATTATCTGAAGGAGGGGATGGTATGTCCATGAATCAAGCAACAATGGATTCAACTGAGCTGGAAAATGCGGTGATGTCTGTTTTGCAGACAGTTAGCGATCGTCCGGATGGTCCGGATATTGTATCAACAGGTCAGGTTTTTGATGTTGTCGCCACCGATGGTGCTGTGCGGGTGTTGCTGGATCAGGAGCGTATTAACGAACAGGATCAACAAACGCTGGCGGAATTTATTACACCACTGGTGGAGTCAGTGCCGGGTGTGCAGAGAGCCGTGATAAAACCACGGCCGCGCTCTGTCGCCTTGCGCCAGAAACTGCCTGGCATTGCGCATGTTGTTGGCGTACACAGTGGCAAAGGCGGTGTTGGTAAATCCACGGTCGCAGTCAACTTGGCAGTGACCCTGGCTGCCAAAGGTCTGAAAGTGGGACTGCTCGACGCGGATGTTTACGGGCCTTCCGTGCCAACTCTATTAGGTAAATCTGGCCGAGCTAGCACTACCGATGACGGCGATCGTGTCCAACCCTTCATTGCTCATGGAGTAAAGTTCATGTCGCTCGGGCTTTTGTTGCCGGCAGGGCAGGCGTTGATGTGGCGTGGCTCTCTGGTGGATCAGGGACTACCGCAACTGTTCACGGATGTGGATTGGGGTGAGCTTGACCTGCTGTTGATTGATTTGCCCCCGGGCACCTCTGACGTGCACTTAGCATCAGCCCGTCAGGTAGCACTGTCAGGAATCATCACGGTTACTGCGCCAGGCCAGGTCTCTATAGATGATGTGCGCCGGGGTATGGAAATGTTTGCAGATCTCGCTGTTCCATGCCTGGGTGTGGTGGAAAATATGGCCGGTGTAAGTTGTCGGCAATGTGGCCACATTGGGTCAGTATTCGGGGAGGGCGGTGGCGTCCAGTTGACAGAACAAATGGGTATTCCACTTTTGGCAAGTATCCCATTTGAACCGGATGTCGCGCACCATTCAGACAAGGGTGTACCCCTTGTGAGTGTGTCTCAAGACACGTTGTTTACGCGGCTATATTCAAATATAGCAGCCCAGCTTACCCTTCTTCTGGGCTTGCCGCGCACTCAAGGTGCTGAGGATGCATCGTTAACAAACTGAGGAGACGACATATGAACTGGGATGCCAATCGCCCTTTCCCGATCCCCGTCATTGCTGAATCCACAGGCAATGATAGTCAACACCGAGGTGACACTGATGAACCCTGGTATGCCGAACCCGAGGAGCCGATCCAAGGTGTTGATGATGTGATATTGGTTGCCAGTGGCAAAGGTGGAGTGGGTAAATCTACGGTAACGGTAAACCTGGCCTGTGCATTGCGACGTCAAGGCATGAGGGTGGGGATCTTGGATGCAGATCTCTACGGACCATCGATTACCCGGATGTTGGGTGTGAATGTCGGCTTGGATCGAGATGATAATGGTATGACCCTGCCGGCTGAAAACCATGACATCTACGCGGTGTCCATCGCCAACGTCGTGCCACCCGAGGCTGCGCTGTCATGGAAGGGACCACTGGTGGCGCAAACCTTGGTGCAGATGTTTCGTGAAGTGGTATGGCCTGACCTGGATATTTTGCTGGTCGATCTTCCGCCTGGCACCGGTGATGTTCAGTTAACGATACTGGAACAGGTGCCTGTGAGTGGCGTTGTTATCGTCACCACTCCGCAACAGCTGGCGCTGGTGGATGCTGAGCGCGGCATCGCCTTGTTTCATGAGCTTGATATTCCTGTATTCGGGATCATAGAGAATATGGATCGATACGTATGTCCCTGTTGTGGTGAGGAACAGGCCCTCTTTCCTGTAGGCGGTGCCAAATCATTGGCGTCACGAAAACATGTAGCCTATCTAGGTGGTATACCTCTTGATCCTGCCGGTCAGGATGCCGCCGATAGAGGCCAGCCACTGGTGATATCCAATGATCAAGGTAAGGCTGCAACTGCATTTACGAATCTCGCCGGGCAAGTTGCAAAAGCGGTGGAACGTGAACGACTCTATCGTGAGCGCGATGCTGATACTTCGCTCCGGGAAGATCATGAGGCGTTTTGGGAACGCTTGCTCGACTAATATTATTTAAAGTTATAGATAGAAAGCTGTCCTGGATAGGTCAATAGATGCTGTGGAGGTTGTTATGGATCAGATCCGACTTTTTGTAGAAAAGACAACAAACCCAATAACAGAGAAATCAATAGAACTCTTCGATGGTGCGGATGGTCTTGTTATCGATCCTGCATTGGTGTCACCCAATGAGGTAGCAAATATTTCAACATCAATGATTATATTGCGCGCCGAAGACCCTGATATTAACCAAGCATGGTCGGAGCATGACGATGTGGTGTGGACGACAGACTGTGGACTGACTGAAAGCGCCCGATTGTGTGATGAGTTTTCTGGACTGACCTGGGTGCCTCGGCTGGACATTAAAAAATCAGCCAGGCGTTATGACTTTTCCAATGTCAGTCACGGTGAGGGTTTTAAGGTCTACGCTCCGGATACTACGACTATTCGCGGTTATCGAGTGACTGATGGTGATAGCGACTCAAGCCTTGAGGAAGCACTAACCAAAGCATCACGCCTGGGCTTCAAACGTTTATGGTTACATGCACTGGATGCGCAAAGTGCAGGCTCGGGTTTCGATCTGGACATGCTCGAGCGGGCGCGTCGCTGGTTTTCTGGAGACATCTGGCTTTCTGGAGGTGCAACCACAGTAAAACACTTTGAAAATCTTGCCACAGAAGGAGGTGTGGAAGCAGTAATCGTGACTGAGGATTTGGTGCAGAAGTATGATTGTTCAACACTGTCTACGGTGCTTAAGTGCCAGGTTTCGGAAATCCCGATAAAGTTTATGGCTTAAGAGAAGTAAGCGCGACGCAACAGGAAGGATAATGGATAAGGCAAGGTTTAGTTATTACAAAAAAAATTTTATTGTACATGCATGCCTTGGACTATTCCTGTTTGGCCTTCCATTTATTAGTGCAGCACATCAGACAATCTCGCCGGAAAAACTGATGCGTTGGCTCAACTCAAATGAACCACCACTCTTACTCGATATTCGCGGACATGAAGTGTACATGACGGGAACGATCATGGGCGCAGTGGATGCGGGGCTGGACCCACAAGGGTATTTACCCAGAAAATCAGGCAAATCGATGGTGCTGATAACAGATGATCCTGATACCGGAGCAAACATTCGTTCCTGGATTCAACGGATAGATATTCCCGAAAATAAGGTTTATTTGCTTCAGGGTGGTATCAATGCTTGGCAAGCAGCGGGATTTCCGGTTGAGATAGTCGAGGAAGTATATGTTGAACCAGGTACAGTGCCTTTTGTGGTGCCGAAGGGATTGTGTGACATGAGGGAGCCGGCTCAACGCTTTGAATAGGCGTACTTTTTGTGTGACAACACGCATAATCTTATACGAACTATAATAAATGGAAAGCGGGTATCAAGGGTGGGGAGTAACAAATGATTCTGTCTACGAAGGCACGATTCGATCTGCATGGCCCAAAACCTTTTCTGAAGGTAAAGCTTATTTATGCTGCCTTAATTTCGGTTTTCTATGCCTTGTGTCTATTTTCTTTTTCGACCATTGCTATCGCCAGTCATGATACCTACCGTATTGGTTTGACCCCCGTTTTTCTCCACGATCAATCTTCTGCATTGAAGCAGTGGCAGTCTTATCTCGAACGCCAACTGGATGCAAAAGTCGAATTTGTTCAGCGTGATACCTATGGTGAAATTACAGATTTGCTATTGGGGCGGCACCTGGATGCAGCATGGATCTGCGGCTTCCCCTATGTCAGGCATAATATTTCTTTGCAATTAGTGGCTGTTCCGGTATATGAGGGCGAACCGTTGTACCAGTCATACCTTATTGTACCGAACAGTGATAACAAGACCCGTGATATATCCGATCTTAAGGGGAAAGTTTTTGCCTATTCGGACCCTGATTCAAACTCAGGATATTTGGTGGCGCAAGTGGCAATAACCTCCAAAGGCTTCGATCCCAAGCATTTTTTCCAACGAACTTTTTTTGCCTGGTCGCACCGTGATGTAATCGAAGCAGTTGCCGTTGAATTGGCGCAGGGTGGGGCAGTAGATGGTTACGTGTGGGAAACCTTGAAAACGATTGATCCGTCTTTAATAAAACGTACCCGCGTCGTCATGAAATCAAAAAAATTTGGTTTTCCACCTATCGCCACTTACTTGGGGATTAAGCCCGAACGTCTTAACAAATTACAAAAAGCATTTCTATCCATGTCTTCTGATTCCGAAGGCCAACTGTTACTGCAGCGTCTCAATCTCGATGGTTTCATGGTGAGTGATGACAGGCTTTATTTTGACATTCTCGCCGCGGCGAATTCGATTGGTGAGGATTAGCACTATGTTGGGACAAATGAGTTATCGCTATAAAGTGCCATTGGTAATGGTTTTTACCATTATATTCACTGGACTTATTGTTACAGTTATCATGACATGGCGCACTGTGGAAGATCTACGTGACGAGCTGTTTCACAATGCAATTAAGGTGGGTACGGTCATAAACGACACGTTGGTATCTGCATTGAAACAAGACAATGTCTGGCTGGCCTACCAGACTCTTGAAAATGCGTCCGCCCAGAATGATGGTCTGGATGAGCGTGTATTTATAATGCTTACTAATGACTATACAGTATACGCATCTGATCACCCCAAACTGTTTCCTTTAAATAGTGAGTTACGCTCAGTTAATGCAGAGATGGCTCGTTTGGAAGCACATTTTCTTAAATTTAATTCTTTAGAACCTTATACATATGAGCATCCCAGTAATCTGCGTATCTATATTGTTTCACCCATAATTGATGATGGTGTGGCGTTGGGGACGTTAATTGTTGGTTATTCACGTTCCATTTTGTTGCCACGTTTTTATGCAATTGTGAAAAGGGTGATTTTTGCATTGCTCGCGGTGATGCTGATTCTCGTGCCTCTAGGGGCCTATATGGGTAAGCGAATGGCCAAGCCGTTAACCAAGCTTGCGCACTGTCTCAGCCGTGTTGGGAAGGAACCGCCAGGAAAAATCAGCTGCAGTTTGCATGAAGGGGATGATGAGGTTGGTCAGCTTGGGGTTAATTTTCGAAACATGATCAAAGAGCTTGCAGAAAAAGAAAGTCTGGAAAAGAAAATGGTTGAATCAGAGCGGCTGGCTGCAGTGGGTAGGTTAGCTGCAGGTGTGGCACACGAGATCAATAATCCCTTGGGGGGGATGCTAAATTCCATTAATACGTTTAAACATCATGGATCAAGCAATGATATTTCTGATAGCACAATGTCTCTACTCGAAAGGGGACTCTGCCAAATTCGAGAAACGGTATCAGCATTGTTAGTAGAGGCTCGCGTAGAAGGTCATCCTCTGACACCACAGGATGTGGATGATATTTATACGTTGATACAATCTGATGCCCGGCTACGTACCATAAACATAGAATGGCAAAACAATCTTCATGAAACAGTTGCAATACCTTCTACGCAGACACGCCAGATTCTCATCAACCTTTCAATGAATGCCGTTCAGGCATCAGAAGAAGGTGGTAGTGTCTGGTGTTATATCAATCGTGAACAAAATGATCTGCGAATCAATATAGAAAATGATAGCGGCCATATTGATGAGAATAGAATCAGCAATATGTTTGAACCACTTGTACATGATAATCCAAATGGCCATGGACTTGGGCTTTGGGTTACTTATCAACTGGTAAGACAACTGAATGGCGAAATTGACGTAAAGAATGACACTGGTCGAACAATATTTTCTGTTAGCTTACCCCTGGAGCGTGCGGCATGAAAACTAAACGTGGACGGCTATGTCTGGTAGAGGATGACCCCATTATGGGCGAGTCATTAACCCAAAGATTTTCTCTTGAAGGAGTTGAGTGTGACTGGTTTAAAGATGGTAAAAATGCTTTAAATGCGCTCATTAAGCATAAATATTCTGCTTTGTTGAGTGACATACGGTTGCCGGATATAAGCGGGGAGGAATTATTTGCCAGCTTGCTTGAAGGAGATGCTCCTCCCCCTGCCACAATCTTTATTACTGGATTTGGTTCTATCGATCAGGCAGTAAATCTATTAAAACTAGGGGCGCGAGATTATATAACCAAACCTTTTGACTTGGATGAGCTACTTGATAAATTACATGACTTATCTCCGTCTCTTTTCAGCTCGAGTGAGAAAGATGGCCTGGAACCAGTGTTGGGAATTTCCCCTGTGATGCGCTCCATACAAGAAATGCTAGCGCGCCTTTCTGATCACAAGACCAGTACGCTAATTACTGGAGAATCCGGCGTAGGTAAAGAATATGCCGCTTACTATATGCATTGCAAGGGAAATCCAGAGCGGCCGGAAAACTCTAAAGATATGAAACCGTTTGTCGCGATCAATTGCGCCGCCCTTAGTGAAAGCTTGTTAGAGGCGGAATTGTTTGGTCATGAAAAAGGCGCATTCACCGGTGCCACACGAACACACCATGGTGTTTTTGAGCAAGCGAATGGTGGAACCTTGTTTCTTGATGAAATAGGGGAAATGACGTCGGTTATGCAAGCCAAATTATTGCGTGTGATTCAGGATCAGAAAGTACAGCGAGTCGGCGGAGAGAAATCCATTCAGGTGGGTGTGCGACTTGTCTGCGCCACTAATCGTGATCTGAAAGCGATGGTCGCAAGAGGCGAATTCAGAGAGGACTTGTTTTACCGTCTCAACGTGATTCATGTGCATATGCCGCCGTTACGTGAACGAAAAGAGGATATCATCTGGTTTGCGCATAAGTTCTTGCAAGAATTTTACGAGCAGCATAAAAAACAGCATTTCTTATTGCCAAACTGTGAAAAATATTTATTGCAGCAGAATTGGCCTGGAAACATACGCGAACTGCGCCACGCAATAGAACGTGCCTGTGTGCTTAATTATAATGAGATGCTCGGACCAGCAGAATTAGGTTCAACCAATTCTGAGAATGCGGATATCAAAGATGAACCGGACTTGAAAGCTTTTCTCTCGTTGTGTGAACGCGAGCATCTGTTGAGTCACCTTCTTGAAAATGGCTGGCAAGTTTCAAAAACCGCCTCGATACTTGGCATCAGTCGTAAAAACCTTTGGGAAAAGATGCGTAAGTACGGTCTGCATGAAAATGGTGAGGTTTCTACATTTTAATTTCTAGCAATGTTGATTTCTGCTATGTATCAAGCAAAGTAATATGGTTGCTCTACTATATCTTCGATATATCACGTAGATGTTACAAATGAGTAACGTTTACTCTTAGGCTGAAAATATTACTGAAACTTAAAAACACCGTACACGGAACCTAATAATTCTCTGCAAAGAGCTTAGATTTCATCCTTGCTAGGCCTGACTGTAGAAATTGCCTTGCTGGATGAGACGCTGAAAGTAGGTGATAGACTTGAGGATCTTCCATTTCTTTTGATTATTGATTAATCAGCTAAAACAACTTTTTGAACAATGTACATTCAGTACGAGTAGGGTTTCTTAATGTTTGCGTTGTTACCATTTGGTAACACTGCAGGGCTCTCCGTTGCTCACTTCACTTTCCTGGTATGGGTATTACTTTATAACAATCAATTGCATATCTGCCCTCCAAAATCTCAATAGATCCTCTGGAACAGAATTTGCTATGACAATAGCAATAGTATTGGTGCTGTCATTTGCGCAGTAATAGATAGTGGAAGGAATATGAGCGAGCGGATTATTGATTGTAGTGATGCAAGATTCTCGCTTACCGATTTGGTTAAACATGATTTGACAACTACCCGATGATGCTTTTCAGCTAATCAATGAAGAGCGTGAGGCTTGTAACTTCATGGAAAGCAAGCGCACGAGAAGTTACGTTGAAAAATATGGATTATTAAAGGTGCTAAAAAAATTGAAGATCTGTAATACTAATGTATGAATCTTACCATCTGATAGGAGGAACACATGGCAACTATTCAACACATATGTGTAAGTGATCGGCCAGGAATCAAACACTCAGTGGAAAGAGCATCGCTCATAGTGGGGTCGGGAATAGATGGTGATTGGCATGCCGGCCTAGGCCATCGACAAGTAAGTCTGCTTGCCGAGGAGGATTTACATTCACTGACCAATGGCAAGTGGCGTCCTGGGACGTTTTCAGAAAATATCGTTTGTCGGGATTTTCCTCTGGCGACCCTTGGTGTTGGCACGCGCCTACGTCTAGGAAAAAATGCGATTCTAACAATCAGCCAGATCGGTAAACATTTTCATCAGCCTGACCACGTCGAACGAATTAGCGGTGAATACCTGATGGCTCATGCCGGAGTGTTTGCCACCGTCGAACAAGAGGGTGAGGTGTTACAAAACGACACCATCGAAGTGTTTGAAGAGGTGCCGCGCTCAGTACCCCAGGCCGTCGTTATCACGGTTAGCGACCGTTGCTTTCGAGGCGAAACAGTCGATACTGCGGGCCCTGCCGTTGCTGACCTGTTGCGTCACGAACTTCAGGCACACATACAGCATATCGATTTGGTTCCTGATGATAAAGCTGCCATAAGTGAAATACTGCAGCGTTACTGTGATCACTATTCCATTGACCTGCTGGTGACAGCCGGTGGTACCGGGCCTGCACCGCGAGATATAACACCCGAAGCAACAAGTGAAGTAGTCGAACGAGCCACCCCCGGATTTGATGAAGCGATGCGACTGGCATCGTTGGCCAAAACACCGACAGCCATTCTGTCACGAGGGACATCAGGTATACGTGGATCGACCTTCATCGTTAATCTGCCAGGCTCCGAACGTGGCGCAGTAGAGAACATGGAAGCAATCATCAAGGCATTGCCGCATGGCATCAAAAAGCTGCGTGGCGATCCTGCAGATTGCGCTTGTTGTCAGCCGCGCTTGGTGAAGGAACAGCAGCGCGCCCAGCCCGGTTGATGACAGAGGGCTTAGAATTGCATAAATATAATATTCCCGTGCTTGCTGTCGCGGGAAATAGCGGTTCGGGTAAGACTACGCTGATCGAGAAGGTGTTGCCAGAATTGATTGGCAAGGGATTGCGTGTTGTAGTCATCAAGCATGATGTCCATGGGCTCAATGTGGATCACCCTGGTAAGGATAGCGCCAGGCTATTTGAAGCTGGGGCTGATGCTTTTTTACAAGGTCCGGATGAATGTTTGCTACGGAGCCATGATGGTCAGTCTGCTTCGCTTTGCACATCCATCTTACGGCTCGCTCCAATGTATGATCTAGTAGTAGTAGAAGGATTTAAGCAATCGCCATTACAAAAGATTTGGCTGTTGGGAGATGGTGAGGAGCCGCCCGTAGAGAGACAAAATATAGTAAGCGTGCTAGACCGGAATATTGATCGCGCAGCATGGCTGCTTGACTATATTGACGAATGGTTGCCGACGCAATGGCAGCGGACTCAGGTGTTTGGTGCAATACTGATTGGTGGCAAGAGTACGCGTATGGGCCAGCCCAAACACCTTATCAAGGTGAATGGTAGGGTCTGGCTTGAAGATACCATTGAACAATTGAAAGTTGTGGTGGATGAAGTTGTTATTGTCGGCGCTGGAGACATTCCTGCGCATATTTCTGTTGTTCGTCTGCCTGACGTGCCGGGCCTGTCCGGGCCGTTATCAGGAATACTCGCCGCCATGCGCTGGGCACCACATGCCTCCTGGCTGATGTGTGCCTGCGATTTGCCTCAACTTTCCTCTGATGCTTTACGTTGGTTGTTGAATGCACGTGCTCCGGGCCACTGGGGTGTATTGCCGCGTCTTGGAAACGAGGGAGTAGAACCATTGCTGGCCTATTATGACTGGCGTGCGGGACGATTGTGTGAAGATATTGCTGCCAAGGGCAGGTGTGCACCACACCTAGTCGCGCAACATGAAAAAATCAGCACACCTCGTCCTCCTGCCGAACTGACATCGGCCTGGACAAACGTCAATAGCCCAGACGATTTAATGTCAGCCATGAGAAAATAAGCATCCTGCTGTAAGTTATTAATAGTATGCTTATCCAACAAGGTCAAAGGTAAAACGTAACGTACTCAGTGATAAAGGAGGGGTGTAATGGATGAAATGCTGACCATGCTGTCTGTTGATGAGGCAACTGAAATAGTTCTGGCGCAAACCGTGGTTATGGGAACCGAGCGCGTTGCAATCACCGACACACTTGGCAAAGTGCTTTCTGAGGACATCATATCCAAGCGTGAGCATCCGCCCTGGAATAACTCGGCAATGGATGGTTACGCCGTACGCTGGCACGACATTCAGTCAGCCAACGCGGATGCCCCTGCGATCTTACCAATCGTCGATGAAGTTGCTGCAGGTGGGATGCCGAAACAGGCGCTGGCTGAGGGTGAGGCCGTCTCAATCATGACCGGGGCACCGGTACCTGAGAATGCCGATACCGTTGTGCGTGTTGAGGATACAACGCACGAGGGTGAACATGTTGCCATCATCAAGGCGCCAAAAAAGGGAGCGAACATTCGACTACATGGCGAAGACATTCAAACCGGGCAGACCGTGATTTCAGCAGGCCAACAAGTTCGTCCGGCAGAATTAGGCATGCTCGCCACTGCTGGCCATGTCTGGACACAGATTTATCAGCAGCCACGTGTCTCGATTCTTGCAACGGGCAACGAACTGGCAGAACCTGGGGATGATTTGGGGCCTGAAAAGATTATTAACAGCAATGCATTCTCAGTGTCCGGTCTAGTACATGAAAGTGGTGCCAAACCATTGATGTTGCACACTGCCGGAGATAATCGTGAAGAGTTAACAGCCAAGATACTTGAGGCCTCTGCTGCCGATATAGCAATTGTTGTCGGTGGCGTCTCAGTTGGTAAATACGATTACGTAAAAGAAGTATTGAAAGAGCTTGGCTGTGAAATGCATTTCTGGCGTGTCAAGATGCGTCCCGGTCATCCGGTGGCGTTCGGCACATTGAAGGGACGGGCAGGGCATCGCCCAACTTTGTTGTTCGGGCTGCCCGGCAATCCTGTCTCGTGCATGGTGGCCTTTTATCAGTTTGTATATCCCACCTTACGGAAAATGCAGGGCTTGCAGAATTTACAATTATCACAAGTAGAGGCAGAGCTGCTTGAAGATATCCGGCAACGACCAGGGCGGCGTCATTTTGCCCGTGCACTAACAACCTATGATTATGATGCGGGTTGTTATAAAACCAGATTAAGCGGTCCCCTTGGCAGTGGCATACTGACATCGATGGTCCAGGCCAATAGCTTGTTGGTGTTGTCGGAAGAGCGTAGCGACTTTAAGGCGGGTGAACGAGTTTCAGTCCAGATTCTACCGGATGCAGTTATCGCAAGTTAATAAGATTATTGATGAGGAAATAAAAATACCGCAAGCCCGGCAACAAAAAGGGATAAAGAAACGCTTTTAGTATTTATCTTCTATTCTACAGTAGATTTCTGCATATCGTATTTCTTCATCTTTTCCCATAAAGATTTTCGGCTAATGCCGAGAATCGTCGCAGTGCCCGTAATATTCCAATTATTTTCTCTTAAAGTTACGTCGATGTATGTACGCTCTCTAGCTTGGAGAAAAATTTTAAGCGTTCTATTTTCTTCTTCATTGGCGAGCTCTGGTTGTTGAGGAAAAATATCATGGGTAAAAATTGTTGACCCTGGCGTCATTATGCATGCGCGCTCCATAGTATTTTTTAGTTCTCTTACATTTCCTGGCCAAGAATGTTCAAGTAACGCCTGACTGGCTAATGCATCAAGTTTTTTAACTTCACCAGAATATACTTCAGCATGAACATTCAAGAATTTGTTCGCCAGCGGGAGGATATCCTCTTGGCGATTTCGTATTGGTTTAATATTAAGTTCGATGACGTTAATTCTGTAATACAGGTCTTCTCGAAATTCACCACATTCGACCTTAGATCGAAGATCGCAATTGGTCGCGCAGATAATGCGAAGATTGACTGGGATATCTTGCTCCCCACCGAGCCGAACAACTATTTGTTCTTGGATAACGCGGAGTAGCTTTGCTTGAGTCTCCAGCGGCATCTCACCAATTTCGTCCAAGAGCAAGGTCCCACTATTAGCCTGCTCGAATACACCTTTATGCATCTTTGTTGATCCGGTGAAAGCCCCTTTTTCATGGCCAAAAAGTTCAGATTCTATTAGAGAAACCGGTATCGCTGCGCAATTTATGGCAACAAACGGACCAGGAGAGTTTTGTATCGCATGTAGCCGCCGTGCCACCACTTCTTTGCCAACCCCTGACTCACCGGAAATTAATACAGGGGTTTGGATGTAGGGCGCCAGAACTTGGATTTTTTCATCCACAAGACGCATAGAGGATGAAATGCCTAACGGGTAGTCTTGTTTCTGTGAGTGATTAGGCAAGCCATTGCGACATATCTCCCTTAGTTTCTTAACATGAACATCCATGTTGTGCCTCCCTCGTGGAAATCATGCACATACAATTGAAATCGCATTTCACGTTACCTGAATACGCGAATTATTCAGAATATCGATCGGATTCAAGCACTAATAACACTTTAAATGAGATATTTCGTGATGTTTGGTTCATTGGACTCCCCCTAAGTTCTTCGAAGTTATCAAAACCGTACCTTGTCTCACCACAGGAATAACGAAAAATAACCTTGAAAGGTTCCATTAGTCCGGACAATTCATAAAATGCACAGCCAGTCTTTGTCTTTTTGACAAGGCCATAGAAAACTTTTTGAGCAGTTACGATGCCAATATTTAATTTATAACTTAAATCTCTGAGGGTGTAATTCCCCGTGGCTTGCCACGAGAGAAAAACTGTTGCGATGGGAGTCTTTAGATTCCCGGGCAACTCCTTAGCAATACCCCGTCCGCTTGCGGCGGGGATTTTTATTTCCCACAAACTATTCCGGCTTCTTCAGGCAGACAGCACCCGAAAAGCTTATATCGATGGTGGATAGACAGTTTATTGTGCCTCTTAGATTGATCACCCCACGACCAATATCCGCGAATACCCCTCGGCCCGTGCCTGGGATAGGCTTGGATTTCTCCTGAAAGGTTCCAGACATTGAACCCGGGGGAAAACCCGCAGGACACGCCTGAACGTTAGCAAAACCTGTGCTATTCAGAGTGACCTGAGAATGGATAATCTCCCCGGTCAGCGGGAAAATGACCTTATCATTACACACAATCGTGTGAACGAAATTGAGTGAACCATCACTGCTTGCTGCACCTTGACCAAGCACGCCACACTTCATCCATTTCCTGCCCAGTTTGAGATTTACCGTGCCTAAGGTTGTTCCAGGTTGAACCGCGTTATTAAAAATTTTGCCTGTAAGGCGAGTCAATTTCTCATCGTCAGTACAAAATACGGCCTGCGCAGCCAAAGGCTGTAACGTACAAGCCATAACAAGGCTCATCCTGATTAGCACTTTATTATTTTTATACACTCTGTTTTACCCTCTAAGTTGTTGTCAAAAATTTCGCAGTCTACACGAAATAGTTCTAAGAATGATTATAATTGCTATCTAGTGTCCGTCCATAAACACTAACACCATGAAATTAAATACAAAAATCGGCATATGCGAGTAAAAAGTTCCGGTGATGTTTGCTATCCTTGTTATCTAACACATTGAAAATAATGAGAAA
>CALZIO010000008.1 GCA_945787785.1 uncultured Chromatiaceae bacterium | reverse complement strand
CAGCACACCGTCGGGATCGGTGTCAACGCCGTCACCGTCGTCGTCCAGGATAACTTCCTGAACAACTGCGCCGGCTGCGTTGGCTAAACTTTCGTTATCGCTCGCAACCGGTGGCTGCGCAACGTATTCGATATTCACGCTGACCGCAGCAGAGGTATTGCCCTCATCATCGTCTACCGTGTAGGTAATATCAGTCGGATCGGCGGTGAAGCCTACTTCCGGGGTGAAGGTGATGGCGCCCGTGGTCGGGTTCACCGTCCAGGTGCCTTCGCCCGCAACAACCTTCTCGCCGGGGCTAGTTTCCCCGACGATCTGGACCGTGGCCGGATCGACCGCATCGCCCGTCGTGTCATTGGCCAATACATCGACCGTGACCGGGTTGTTGGTGGTATTGCCCAGGCTCTCATCAGCCGTCGCTACCGGGACGTAGTCAACCGCTATAATCGCTGCATTGGAGACGTTGCCGTCATTGTCCAAAATCGTGTAGCTAATCGGTGTCGGATCGTCGCTGAAGCCTGCTTCCGGGGTGAAGGTGACATTCCCCGCACCATTTTCAGTCCAGGTGCCTTCGCCGGCGACCACTAATATTTTCTGGATACCGGCCGTGCCTGGATCTAAATCGATAGAGGTGGTGTCCAGCACACCGTCGGGATCGGTGTCAACGCCGTCACCGTCGTCGTCCAGGATAACTTCCTGAACAACTGCGCCGGCTGCGTTGGCTAAACTTTCGTTATCGCTCGCAACCGGTGGCTGCGCATTGGCAGAAACATCCGTTGGTTGTGTGGCAGTATTGTTACTAGGATCCGTATCGTTGGAAATCGTTGTGACAGTGACCGTATTCAAGAGGTCTGCGGTTTCGCTTGCTGTCGGCGCGTCTTCATTGACAGTTACAGTAACGGTGTACTCCACCGAATCGCCGGGGGCTAAAGCACCCACATTCCACTGCACTGCACCATCAGGAATCGTATCCCCGGCGTCAGTATTGATGAAACCACCGTCAGAAGCTGACACAAAGGTGACATTTGGATCTAGTTCGTCGTATACGACAACGGTATTGGCTACTGCGGAGCCGAGGGCATTAGAAGCCGTGATCGTATAGGTGAGCGTCTCACCCTGAACTATTGGATCAATGTCGTCCGTTTTTGTGACGGATAGATCAACATCTGCAGTAAAGAAATCGCTTGGCTTTAGCAGTGGTACCGTTTGATTGCCAGTGGTGATGGCGTCCCCATTAACAAGAGTGATGGAACCGCTATTGGCTACGTTGATCGTCTGATCTGATCCTGTCGCCCCTGCGATCAATCGTGACTGAACGTTGCCGCCAATTCCCGCAGGGATGGTGTCGTCCAAGACCAGCCACGTCTCAAGCACGACGTTGTCGCCGTCATCGAGCCCGCTTACTGTGAAAACGCCTACGATCTCGTCGTTGATGAGTGACCAGCTGAATGAGTCAACGGTTGCGTCATTGTTGGCATCGATAAAGGCGCCGTCGCCAGTATCGATGAAGGCTCCGATGACACCGTAACCCACGTCGTCTACGCGAGCGTCGTAGCCGAAGTCACCACTATTGGTGGTTAACGTATTCCAACCAAGCACGAAGGTGATCACGCCGTTTTCAGGTGTCGTGTCGCCAGAAACCGTGATCTTGGTCTCGAAAGGGACGATCTGACCTAGAGCCATGTCCTGAGGTGCGAGACTCTCAACCTTAACGTCAGTACTGCCGTCATTAAACTCAGCCAAGGGAATCAACAGATCCCCATCACCACGACCGGTAGGAGCAGTGAGGTCAGCGGGAAACGGAATGGGAGGGATGTAATCCGCGGGATTTCCAGCCGCGAAATTGAGGGTATAGGCACCTCCTGAATCCGTAAACGACGACGTCGCCACCTCGCCGGTGGAGGTGTCCGTAGCGGTCAGCAGAAACGTTTCATCCAGCGAGTCATCGGGATTAACATACCAGTCTGTGACGATGGTGCCGTTGGCAACGCCGTCTAGATCCCCCTCTCCACCGTCGGTGACATAAAAGGGTTCATGGCCTGCGCCTGTGGTGCCGTAGCCGTCGTCATCCGTTCCAGTCACACCGTCGGGGCCTGCATCTAGCGTGTCATCTAGGGTACCGAAGATGCCGTCTTCGCCTGCGTCGGTGACGTGCTGAACCTGGAGCTCTATGGTTCCGCCTTGTTCAACACCATTAACTGTAAATATCGCCGTTTCACCTGGCGCGTAGTCCAGCTTGTCGGTATCGACGATGAGTGTGTTTTGCAGGTCGAAAGTATTGTTCTGGTCAGCCATGATTTATTATTCTCCTGATGTTGCTTTTGCAGCGGGTCCGAATAGCACGTTTGCCGTACTCCTAACTCCTAGTCAGGTATGTAAGTACGACTTATTATCATTCACAATGCAGTGGCACGATTTGGGCCAGCTTTTTAAACGCTTGATATGTATTGATATTTCCCGCGCCCAAGCGCTAAGCGCACGTCGACTTGGGGCTCGTAGTGTTTCAGTTTTGTTACACTTCAGACGGGGTATAAAGCTAACTAACTGTTTTCACTCACCAAGTCATCGAGAAATCGAACGTATCATTTATGGAACACTTTCCGACTCGCTACGCCTCAGGGGCTTGGGCGTGGATAGCGGTCGTGGTCTTTGCCAGGCCAAGATAATCCATGACTCGGGGGACATTTTGCTCTGCTGCGGTTGGTAGACGGTGCGCTTACTCGGGTGTACGACAGGTAAATAGTTCCGACAGATGACATCACGCGTACATGTGTATAGTTGCGGTGCAACTGTGGTGTAAACGTTTCTATACTCAACGTCGGCCTATACAAAAGCACAGTTTCAGGGGTTGGAAAAGCGCCGACAAGTCGTGTACGGTTGTGCGGGATTGTCGCGCAGCAGTGTTTCTCATGCTTGACATCACAATAGAACAATCGTTATTTCAACAGTAACTACAGACGGGCAGTCGACCGATGTAGCATCTCCATCAGTTTGACTGAATGGAACAGAATGCATTTGTTGCGGAGTAGGTTAGTAGGTTGCGCGCGCACAAAGGGGGGGGGCAGACAAGAATGGTACTTACTTAAGAATTTTGACTTCCTCCCCCTTGATGCACCCAAAGGGCATAAAGGGGAGGGCTGGGGTGAGGGTGGAATGTTTAGTAATGCCACTATATTTCGAGTTTTCACCCTCCCCCTAACCCCCTCCCGTCGAGCACCCAAGGGCATAAAGGAGGGGGGATAAAATGCAGTGAAATTCTCTTAGTAAGTGCCATTCGTGTCAGACAATTGTTTGCATTCGCAAAACCTATGCCGTGCTATCTTTCGGTGATAAAAATGGAAGTCTCGACTTATGCAAGCAGCTAAACATTTAACCAGCCAACAGACCTCCCTGCAGGAGGCGCTGCGCAAAGTGCGGACAGGATTTATCGCCGTCGCTGTCTTCAGTTTCTTTCTCAACTTGCTGATGCTGGCCACACCGCTGTATATGATTCAGGTGTTCCAGCGCGTGTTGGGCAGCGGTCATCTGCCGACGCTGTTTTACCTCACTGTGGTGACCGTGTTTGCGATCTTGATTCTCGGCCTGCTGCACACAATCCGGTCCTGGATTTTGAGCCGCATCAGCAGCTGGCTGAGTGGCGTGCTCAGTGGGCGATTGCTTTCGGCCAGTTTGACCAGCGCACTCGCCGGCAAGACTAGCGGCGCCCAGCCGCTGCGCGAGCTGGGACAAATGCAGGCGTTCATCGGTGGCCAGGGTATTACTGCTCTCTTTGATTCACCCTGGGTGCCTGTGTTCGTTGCCGTGATTTGGCTGATGCATCCGTGGCTGGGCATGTTGGCGGCAGCCAGTGCCGTGGCGCTGTTTGTGCTGGCACTGGTGAATGAACTCTCAACACGCAAACCCCAAAGCGAGGCCAGCCGAGAGCAATCGGGCGCCTATCGCTTCGCTGAGGCGTCGTTGCGCAACGCTGAGGCGGTCCAGGCAATGGGGATGATGCCAGGTCTGCTTGCGCGCTGGCATGAGCTGAACACCGGTGCCCTCGATAAGCAAGAGACCGCGAGCTCACGCTCGGCCATGATCCTTGGACTCTCCCGTTTTCTGCGCTTGTCGGTTCAGGTCGGCGTTTTGGGTTTGGGTGCGATGTTGGTGCTTCGCGCCGAGCTGACTCCCGGGCAGATGATCGCGGCTTCGATTCTGCTGGGTCGTGCGCTTGCCCCAGTGGAACAATCTATGGCCGCGTGGCGCACCTTCATCACCGCTCGAACGAGTTACGTGCGCCTTCAAGAGCTGCTGCATGCCTCTCCTGAAGTGCCGCCGGCCATCATGCTGCCGCCGCCACAGGGCCACATTCACGTGGAGAACCTGAGCTTTAAACCACCGGGTGCTGAAAATTTAGTGCTGCAACGCGTCGCCTTTGCTTTGGCCCCCGGCGAGAGCCTCGGCATTGTGGGACCGTCGGCGGCGGGCAAGAGCACCCTGTGCCGGCTTTTGGTCGGGATTTGGCCGCCAACCCTCGGCTCGGTGCGGCTGGATTCGGCCGAGGTTCATGCATGGAATCGCGAGGAATTTGGCCGCTACGTTGGCTACCTACCGCAGGACGTGGAACTGTTTGCGGGCACGGTGCGTCAGAACATCGCGCGCATGACCGAGGCCAGCGACGAGGATGTGATCAACACAGCCAAACTGGCCGAGGTGCACGATATGATTCTTCGCCTGCCAAACGGTTATGACACGCAGATCGGCGAAGGCGGCGCAATTCTATCCGGCGGCCAGCGCCAGCGCATTGGCCTGGCCCGCGCTCTGTTCCGGCAGCCCAAGGTTGTGGTACTGGACGAACCCAATTCCAATCTCGACCGCATTGGCGAGGCCGCCCTGGTGCGCACACTCCAGGCGCTCAAACAGCGGGGCACGACCATCGTTATGGTGGTCCACCACGCCACCATGCTGGAAAACGCAGATAAACTGCTGGTCTTGCGTGAAGGCAAGATGGACGCCTTCGGGCCGAGAAACGAGGTATTGGCCCACATGAACCGCAGCGAACCGGCGCAGCGCGCAAGGCCCAAACCCACGACAGTCCAAATCCAAACCCCGGCCCTTGCTAGCGATCAAGCGCCCACGCAAATTTCTTGAGGAAACACGCTGTGTCTGAGAAAAATTTACCGCCAAGCGGCGGCACTGCCGCAAAGCGCTGGATGACTAGCATGCCGATGACGCTGCTACGCGGGCCCATCGTGGCCGGTGTTGTTGTCGTGGCTCTGTTCTTTGGCGGGTTTGGGGCTTGGGCGGCCACGGCGTACATCGCTAGTGCCGCCGTTGCGATGGGCGTGATCAGCCCCGAAGGTAGCCGCAAGACAATCCAGCACTTAGAAGGCGGGATCATCGCCGAGATGCTGGTCGAGGATGGAGATACGGTGCAAACAGGAGATCCATTAGTCGTCTTGCAAGAGACTCAGGCGCGATCCGCCTTTCAGCTATTGCAAGGGCAGAGGCAGTGGCTTGCCGCAAAGTTAGCGCGATTGCTTGCGGAGCAAGCGGGGAAGGACGAAGTAGTGTTCCCCGAATGGCTGCGCGAAGCAGAAACGCATGACGCTGAGCTCAGCCAGACCCTAGGTGCGGAACGGGACCTGTTTGCGTCCCGACGCAAGGTTCACGAAGGCCGTAAGAAAGTTGGCGGCAGCCGCGTTGCTGAGCTTAACGAAGAGATCAGCGGCTTACAGTCGCAGATCAAAAGCCAGCGCGAACAGCTGGGGTTTCTCGATGAGGAAATTGTTGCGAAGCAAAGGCTGGTTGACCAGGGCATGCTGCCGCGCCCAGAGTTCCTCGCACTGCAGCGCCTAAAAGCCGAGATCGAAGGCGAGATCGCAGAAAATGTCGCCAATATTGCGCGCGCCAAACAGAAAATTGGCGAGACGAAACTGCAGGTTGTCAATGAAGACTCAAGACGGCTGGATGAGATTACCTCCGAGTTGCCCGAAACGCGGTCGGAGCTGGCCTCCGTCGAGGAACGCATTAACGCTCAGCGCGACATCCTGGAGCGAACGTTAATCGTGGCGCCGGTTTCGGGTGTGATCATGCAGAAGCGTTTTCACACTACGGGCGGCGTTGTCGGACCTGGGCAACCTATTCTGGATATCGTGCCGCAGGATGCCGAGCTGCTGATCGACGCACGCGTTAGACCTGTAGACATTGACGTGGTCGCCCCCGGACAGACGGCCCAAATTCACTTTCTGGCCTTGTCTGAGCGCAACCTGCCACAGATCACGGGCGTGGTGCGATCGATCTCTGCCGATAGCCTGATGGATGAGATCACCGGCGAGAGCTATTATCTCGCTCGAGTGGAGGTACCGCTAGAGGAACTGGAAAAACTCGGTCAAGACATCAAAATAACCCCTGGCATGCCCGCAGACGTGCTTATCGTCACAGGCGAGCGGACGATGCTTCAATACCTTTTGCAGCCGTTGAAGGACTCGTTACGGCGCACCTTCAGAGAGGGTTGAGCAGCATTTAGGATTCCTCAGGAAAAAACTTGGATGACCTGGGGGAGCATGCTGAAATATCTATAACCCGCCGGGTGCCCGACAGCAGGGCTTCCACCCCACGTTGACAGCTGGCACTTTTTTGGACGGAGGGGGGTGCTTGATTTACTGGTCTAAATCAACCATAGAAACATGCATGGCCTATGTTCGCGCACAACGAAGCAGTATGTGAGTCCTTTGCAAGGATAGGAACACGTTGCACGGATTCTGGTTAAACATCAAATTCTACTAGCGGCTTCGTCCAACACATTACACGACCTTAAAATTTCGTATTTATCTATCATTCGGTAGAGTGTCACTCGGGATACTCCAAGCTGCTTGGCGGCGAGCGTCACATTTTGCCCGGTATGTCGCAGTGCGCACATAATGGCGTTTTTTTCCGCCCGTGCTCGCACATCATCCAAGGTCGCTCGCCGACGCACAATGCTGCGCCTATCCAAGCCCAGGTCTTTCGGGCTAATCAATCGGCCGTCCGCCATGACCGCTGCTTGATGTATGCGGTTCCTCAGCTCACGCACGTTACCCGGCCATTCGTAAACATTCATTAAATGCAAGGCCCGATCACTGAAGCCGCGCGGCCCTGACATGTTTTCGCTTCTGAATTCCTTTAAGAAAAAGTGTGCCAGAAATTCAATGTCACCTTCGCGCGAACACAAACTCGGCGTTTCAATGTGAAGAACGTTCAGTCTATGATATAAATCATTACGAAAAGCACCGTCGCTAATCGCCTGTTTAAGATCAATATGGGTCGCGGCAATTATGCGTACATCGACGGGAATGCTTTCGCTTCCCCCAACACGCACGATGACCTTTTCTTGGAGAAAGCGCAGCAAAGCAGCCTGCGCATCTGGCGAGAGGTCACCGACTTCGTCCAACAGCAAAGTGCCTCCTGAGGCGGATTCTATACGACCAATTTTGCGCTTGTGAGCCCCAGTAAACGCACCTTTTTCGTGACCAAATAGTTCGGACTGGATCAGCGCGCTGGGCAGTGCTCCACAGTTTACAGCGTGAAATTGACAGTTTGCGCGCGCAGAGAGCTGATGAATTTGCTGGGACACCATTTCTTTGCCAGTACCGCTTTCGCCGGTAACTAATACTGGCTCATCGACAGCAGCGACTTTTCTTATTTCATTGATAAGTTGCTGAACGGATCGGCTTACGCCCACTATTTCATGACTTATGGATTTGTGATTCAAAGGTCCGGTTACGGTGCGGTGCAAGAGTTCCGCCATGCCATAGGCATGACCCAGGGTAACCCTCAAACGCTGCGGATCGATTGGCAGTGTATGAAAATCAAAGAACCCGTTTGCAATGAGCTCACGAATTTCAGCGTTATGGACCATCGCTGGCGATACAAGTGCGATCCACTACATTGAAGGCGATACTGCTAATAACTCAGGTGCGCAATCTAATACACCCTGAACGTCACACGCATCCAACGACAACAGGCCGACACGAAACATTCCGCTATGTGCAAGCAAACAGGCATGTTCAATATCACGCACCTTGTGTTGTTCCCATCCTGTAACACCGTCGGTCAACTGTAACTTGGCCGGAGCGCCATCGCACTCGACATAAAGTAGCCGCCTCTCATCAGATGAATTCGAATCATACAAGTTTGTTGCTTTGGTACAAGTGCCATCCATTAGCGACCCCCGTCGTCTTTCTTAAAGCCATGTCATATCCATATCGGTTCGAAAGAATACTCTAAATTTTTTCCTATCCTAACAATCAACTTCTACAGCTGTTTTCTTAGCGCTTCGGTGCGTCCACGAACGCGTATCAGTGGCTTTTATATCTCGCCCTTAACCGCCCTCCTACAGCGAGCTACCTTTTTGCTAATAAGTTCACGCCAACATTTCCATACGATGAGCAATAGGCATATGTTCTCACCAGCACACAATGAGCTCAAAAAACTGCCAGACTTCTGGAGCGAAATACCCTTTATCACTTAATTATTAATTAATGCTTTACAACATCACAATTAGATCTGACCATTCAGGAGTGATGCTTTTTACCGTAATACTGACGACTATCGTCTACGTTTCTTTTTTCATTGTAGCGATAATAATTACCTGGTTTGTAATCAAATGTAAAACGCGGATTCAACTTTGAAGTGCATACGGTTCAAGCAGCCTGCGCTGCCAAGTAGTAGTGCATTAAATGCTCCGGTGTTTTAAAGCCCAATGATTTGTGTGGCCACTTGCTGAGTTCAGTGACCACATCATACACTTCATCATTACTGACTTTCTTGAAGTCTGTGTCTTTAGGCCAATACTGTCGTAAAAGGCCGTTTGTGTTTTCGTTCAAGCCTCTTTCCCATGAATGGTATGGGCGGGCAAAGTAGACGGCTGTGCCCAGCGCTTCTGTCAGTTGCTCGTGATACGCAAATTTGTTCCCGATATCCGCCGTAATGGTATGCAGCGCCTATTTGTAAGGTGTTAGCGACGCTCTCGTCGCCGCAGTCACGGCCTCTGCACTCTTGTTGGCAACATTGGCCAACAAGGTGAACTGCGTAGCCCTTTCAACAACCTGAATTAAACAATACGTCAATCCTGAACCTTGTTAATTACTACCATCCAAGCGATCAACTTGAGTGGAAGGTATACCAACAAGTCAACGGCTAAACTCAAGTTATTGAAGCATGGAACCGCACTGAGTTTGATCTATATCGAAAATTTGCCGTATTGCCGTTTTTAGTTGAGCTGAATAACAACCACACTGAACAATGCACCTGGTTTGGTGATTTGCGTTTTGTCATACCAAGCATAAACCAGCCGTTTCGTTATGGCATGTGCCAGGAGACGACATCCAAGTACTGGACTTTGTACAGACAACATGGCGACGGTTTTGATGGGCGAGAGCTGGTACCTGTTTATTAAATTTGATGTAGTAGTTCAGAATATAAAGCCGGCCAACTGTGGATATTGGCTAATAATTAAAGAGTGGTGGGGTGATACTGATAGCGGGTATTCACCTTAGCATCACCGAACGGGTATTTTCAGCCAAAGCTGACGTTGAAAGTATAGACCACATACCCACCCTGGCATGACTACTAAACTTTCACTACACTAATTTTCGTGTTGTGACGAGCAGCGAATGCGACGAATCCTAATCCCATTACCATTAACTGCCACGCCCAAGGTTCTGGCACCGGAGATATTGGTTCGAGTAGCAGGGCATGAGTCACTAATCCATTAAAACCGGTGGCGGCGATTTGTCCATTGTTATTTATCGCTGCGGCGCTGACAATTATCCACTCCTCCATAGGATCAATCAAAAAATTAAGGTCCTGTATATCCTGATCTGGCTCCCAAATAAATGCCCGTTCTATTTCATTTTGGTTAGAAGTGGACTTAATGGTCCCAACAATTTGCGACGAGCTATTGATATCCGAAGGCAGCAAGTCGAATCCGTCAACTTCATCCAATAACGTGGTGACGCCATTGCCCCAGAGAAATGCGCCTCTTGTAGAGGAACCGATAATTTGATCTAAGTCATTAACTGCTACAGCGCTGCTATATATTAATGATGGCGAGAAACTTGTAAAACACCCACAAATTGAACCCGGTGGTAAATCTGGAAAAGGTTCCCTTGGTTGAGGTGGAGGGAAAACATCGACCTCAGAAATGCCTTCATTTTCATTCCACACTAAAGCGATCCCATTGCTATCCCCAACTACGGTGCCCACCTCGTTGATAGCTCGCGCAGAAACACCCGGCATCCGCCAAGCATAGCCTGTGTTAGGCAAGCGCCCAATATCCGTGACAACACCTTCTTCCCATAACGCGGCTCCCCCAAATTTACTATTGGCAATGCTGCCGGCAACTTGGCCTTGGTTATTGATATCGTTCGCGTGTGACAAGCCAATGAGCTCTGTACTTCTATGGTTCTGCCACAAAAAAGCCCCGTCCCTTCCATAGGGGTCACCATCATCACCAACGATTTGACCATAATCATTGATTGAGTGTGCATAGCTATGGTTAAAATAGGACGAGGACGCTTTCATGCTCAAGCCGACATTGATATCCAGGTCAATAATATCCCCACCAGACCAAAGGACAGCTCGGTCCCTATCGCCACCGAAGAAATCACTTATACGACTCCAGCCCACGACTTGACCAAGGTTATTGATATCCGCCGCAACACTATGATCCTTACTTCCTGGAAGAGCACCTAGATCAATCACGTTATACTGATAATCAAAAGTCGCTGCATTCAATATCGATGGAGCCAATATTGCAAGACAAAATATTGTAATTAGACCGCTCTTCATGATAATTCACCGTTGACGATTTTTTCTTATTGTTAGTCGCATGCATTCCACTCGGTTTCGACAACATTGTGTCACAAGCTAGTATTTACGCATACCTGCTGCTTAATGCAGGATAGAAATTACTAAAGGCCCATAGAGTGCAATTAGTGAAACACATTGCACCGAATGAATAGACGATTCGGTTTTGAGTTGCTGCGCAACGTTTGGTGGGTTACGCCAAAACACGGCTAACCCACCCTACATTTTGAATCAAACCATCATAACCGCTACATATAAGGACGCCATCTACTACGCATCAAGCGCTTCCCAACGCTCATAACACTGCGCCAATTCTTTCTCGATCTCTTCACGCCTTGCGTTCAGTTCGCTTACCTTGTCACCTTGTTTTTGATAAAACTCCGGATCAGACATACTTTGTTGAATCTGTTCCATCTCTGCTTCAAGCGCTTCGATTTGTTTCGGCAAGGCATCCAGCTCACGCTGATCTTTGTAACTCAGTTTTTTAGACGGCTTTTGTTTTGTTTGTTGTTCTACCGGCTTGGCTTTGGCTGCAGGTTTATCATCATTCACCTTACGTTGGCGTAACCAGTCATCATAGCCACCCACATAGTCATTCACCTGACCATTACCTTCAAACACCAGCGAGTCAGTCACCACGTTATTAATAAAGGCACGGTCATGACTGACCAGCAACAAGGTACCTTTGTATTCAATCAGCAGCTCTTCCAGCAGTTCCAGTGTTTCCACATCCAGATCATTGGTGGGCTCATCCATCACCAACATGTTGGCGGGTCTGGTAAACAGCTTGGCTAGCAGCAGCCGATTACGCTCGCCACCGGACAAGGCCTTGACCGGTGTGCGCGCCCGTTGCGGTGAAAAAAGAAAGTCCTGCATGTAGCTGATGACGTGACGCGGTTTGCCGTTGATGAGAATCTCGTCACTGCCGTCACCGATGTTATCGATCACTGTCTTTTCGGCATCGAGCTGGGCACGATGTTGATCGAAGTATGCAATCTCCAGCTTAGTGCCTTGCTTGACCGTGCCCTGCTGCGGTTCAAGCTTACCAAGCAAAATCTTTAGCAGAGTCGATTTACCGGCACCATTGGGGCCGATGATGCCTATCTTGTCACCGCGCATAATGGTGGTGGAAAAATCTTTTAGTATCACCTTGTCGCCATAGGCCTGGCTGACATTTTCAACTTCGATAACAATCTTGCCCGAGGTCTCGGTGGCCTGGGTTTTGATATTGGCGGTGCCCATGCGCTTGCGCCGTTCGCTGTGTTCCTGGCGCATCGCCTTTAAGGCGCGGACGCGGCCTTCGTTACGGGTGCGGCGTGCCTTGATGCCCTGACGGATCCACTTCTCCTCTTCCGCCAGCTTCTTATCAAACAGGGCATTGGCGGTTTCTTCTGCTTCCAGCGCCGCTTCTTTACGTTCCAGATAAGTAGCGTAGTCGCCGGGCCAGGAGGTGAGCCTGCCTCGGTCGAGATCGATGATGCGTGTCGCCAAGTGTTGCAGCAGCATCCTGTCATGGGTAACGAACAAAAGCGTTGCCTTATAACTGAGTAGAAACTCTTCCATCCAGTTGATGGCCTCGATATCAAGGTGGTTGGTGGGCTCATCGAGTAACAACAGGTCAGGATCCAGCACCAGGGCCTGGGCCATGAGCACACGGCGCTTCATACCACCGGAGAGTGCACTAAACTCAGCATCGGCGGGCAGATCCAGACGCGAAATGACAGTATCGATGCGCTGACTAGCATCCCAGCCGTCATTGGCCTCCAAGGCATGCTGGGCGCGTTCCAGCTCGGCCATGGCGGCATCACTGAAGTCGGTGGCGAGACGCTGACTGGCATGGTGATAATGCGACAGCAGCTCGCCCTGCTTACCCAGGCCTTCGGCCACCACGTCATACACCGACCCGCTGGTGTCATGCGGAACCTCCTGCTTGAGGCGCGTCACCACCAGACCTTGTTGGCGTTCGATCTGGCCATCGTCAGGGATGATCTGCCCGGCCAACACCTTCATCAGGGTGGACTTGCCGGCACCATTGCGGCCAACCAGGCAAACACGCTCGCCAGGATCTATCTGCAGATTCAAACCATCTAACAGCGGTGGACCACCAAAACTGACCACCACATCGCGCAAGGTAATTAAAGCCATAACTACTCCATCTTTTGATGGCCGCTATGGTACTGCCAATTGAGGGGGAATTGATACCGTTAGAAATGGTCTGGCTTCGAACAACCCGGCCAGCAACAGCGGCCCTAACTTAAAGATACTCTTCGATGTTTTCTATAAAGACACGAATCTCATCGCGTACGCGGCGGTAATGCCCCAAGGCCTCTTCTTCTGTCTTCGCTTGCTTGGCCAGTTTGGGCGGGTCATCAAATCCCACATGGATCACCCTGGGCGCTCCCCCGAAAACAGGGCAGTTTTCATCAGCATGGCCGCAGACGGTGAAAACCACATCGAACTCCACATCCAAATCGTTGACGTTGTCCGAGCGGTGGCCAGAAATATCCACCCCAGCCTCAGCCATCACCTTGACCGCATTGGGATTGAGCCCATGGGTTTCGATACCGGCGGAATAGAAGTTGTAGTTGTCACCTTTGAGTGCTTTGGCCCAACCCTCGGCCATCTGGCTGCGGCAGGAGTTGCCAGTGCATAAAAATAGTACGTTCTTTTTTTTCATCAACCCGATCCTTGCGAGGCGGTACGAATACCGGCCCAAAACACAGCGAGCTGCTGATGGTACATGCTCGATATTGCAGCAAGATTACTTTGGCGCAACACCAGCGGTACCCCGTAAAACAGGGATGCCAAGCCGACCATGATGGTTGGCATATGGGAATTGACGGGCAATTCTCCAGTACGCAGGGCACGCTCCAGTGTCGGCAACCAAACTTTGTCGATACCACCGACGGGCATCTCTTCGATGCCATCATAGTCGGGGTAGGCGATCAAACGCTCTGCAAGACCAATCTCGACAGGGTCTGACTTTTCCCGCATCAAAGCCTGACGCGCAATGATTTCACTCATGACCCCCGGCTGCTTCTGGAAAGCAGTCGCCATTAAATCGAATGACACCGCAATGGCCGCCAGCCCACTGACCTCGGAACGCTGACAACGCCATCCAAGCTCAAGCATCCACAACTGGATGTAGTAATCGAGCAGATCCTTCTTGTGCGGAAAATAATTAAAAAAGGTCGCCTCGGAGACCTCAACATCGTCACACAGATCACGCACCACCACCTCTTCAAGAGTGGATTGCTCCAGGCGTTTGACCAGGGCATAAGCTAGTTTCAGACGTGTTCTGGCGAATTTTCGTTCCCGCAGACCCGGTTTTTTAGTCATTCTGATGCCTCACTTAAAAATAAAGAGTTCTCTAGTTTTGTAGCTATCAATGAATTTAGACAAATTTTCTCTTAAGTTCAAATAGATGTAACATCAAACTAGGGCCTGTTAACAGGCCCTAGTAAACTCACTAGACCGGCGTCATAACCCTAGCCTGGAGAGCCCACTTTGGATTCTGATTCTCTAAAAAGTGCTTATAAAGTCCTGCAGGACTCAGTCATCTTTTACCAGGGCAAGCCCGTAGGCACAGTCGCCAGTCATGACCCCAACGCCCCGGCCGCCAACTATGCCGACTGTTTTGTGCGCGACTTTGTATCAAGCGCCTTTGTCTACCTGCTCGATGATCAGCCTGAAATCGTGCGTAATTTCCTCGAAATTTCGCTCAAGGCACGTGATACCCAGGAGGAAATCGAAGGTCACCAGATGCTGCCGCGGGTGATGCCGGCCAGTTTCAAGATCATTACTCATGAAGACGGTAGCGAAGAGCTGCATGCCGATTTTGGCGATCGCGCCATCGGCCGGGTGGCCCCAGTTGACTCCATGATGTGGTGGATTCTTCTGATTCAGGCTTACGTGCATGCCACCGGTGACCGTGAATTTGCCCAGCGCGAAGAGATCCAACGCGGCATTCGTCTGATTATGGGAATCTGCTTGCGTGATCGATTTGAAGTCTTCCCCACTCTGCTGGTACCCGATGGCTGCTCCATGATCGACCGCCGCATGAGCATTTATGGCCACCCGCTAGAGATACAATCGCTGTTTTATGCCGCGCTGAATACCGCCGTTGAATTACTGACAAATGATGACCCGCAAAACCATCCCATCCTGGAGCTGACCTCCAAGCGGCTTGAAGTCTTGACTGATTATGTGCGCGAATTCTACTGGCTTGACCCACAACGTCTCAATGAGATCCACCGCTACAAGACTGAACTGTTCGGCCACGACAGTGCCAACACGCTCAATATCCACCCCGAAACCATTCCCGACTGGGTAGTGGATTGGCTGCCCGAGAGTGCCGGTTATCTGGTCGGCAACCTGGGACCGGGGCGCATGGATTTTCGCTTTTTCTCGTTTGGTAACTTGCTGGCAATCCTGTTTGGCCTGACCACAGACGAGCAATCACACAAAATTCTGGATCTATTCGATCAACGCTGGAAAGATCTGATGGGAGTAATGCCAGTCAAAGTTCTGTTTCCCGCCATGCAGGGACGCGAATGGCAACTGCTGACTGGCTCTGACCCGAAGAACATTCCCTGGTCCTATCATAACGGCGGCAGCTGGCCGACCCTACTGTGGGCATTCATGGCTGCGGCACTCAAGATGGGACGCGAGGATCTGGCTCAAAAAGCGTTTACGCAGATGGATCAACGCCTACCTAAAGACCAATGGCCGGAATATTACGATGGCAAGGATGGCCGCCTGATTGGCCGCCGTGCCAATTTCAACCAGACCTGGTCAGCGGCAGCCTACATACTGGGGCACAAGTTTTTACAGGATCCCACCGCACTAACCAGATTGTCATTGGGTGATTATAAGCATGGTCAAACGTTAATGCCAGGCAGCGTCAAAGCCTGATCCACGCCAAAACAATCATTTCTGCTAAAATAGCCGCCCCCTATATAGAGTGCGGTAGTCACAATGGCAAATCTAGAGTCTTTACTTAAACAACGCATCCTGATCCTCGACGGTGCTATGGGCACCATGATTCAGCGCTACAAGCTAGAGGAAAAAGACTACCGGGGTGAGCGTTTTGCTGACTGGCCATCAGATCTAAAGGGCAACAATGACCTGTTGGTGCTGAGCCAGCCTGAGATTATCAAAGCTATCCACACCGAATACCTGGGTGCCGGCGCCGACATTATCGAGACCAACACCTTTGGCGCTACCACCATTGCCATGGCCGATTACGACATGCAGGACCTGGCTTATGAGATGAATGTGGCCGGTGCCCGTCTTGCCCGTGAGGCCTGTGATGCTGTCGCCACCCCAAATCAACCACGCTTTGTCGCCGGCGTGCTTGGCCCAACCAACCGCACCTGCTCTATCTCACCCGATGTGAATGATCCGGGCGCGCGCAATGTCACTTTCGACGAACTGGTTGTTGCCTACTCCGAAGCCACAAAGGGGTTGATCGAAGGCGGTGCCGACACCATCCTGATCGAGACTATCTTCGACACCCTGAATGCCAAGGCAGCTATCTTTGCCGTCAAGAGCGTCTTTGAAGAACTGGGTACCGAGCTGCCGATCATGATCTCCGGCACCATCACCGATGCCTCGGGCCGCACCCTGTCGGGTCAGGTGACCGAAGCATTCTATAACTCGCTGGTCCATGCCAATCCGATCTCGATTGGTTTGAACTGCGCCCTCGGTGCCGAAGAGTTGCGCCAGTATGTAGAAGAATTATCCCGCGTGGCCAACTGCTACATCAGCGCCCATCCTAACGCCGGCCTACCCAACCCGTTGGCGCCAACCGGTTACGATGACACGCCGGAGAACATGGCAGGCCACATTAAAGAATGGGCCGAGAGCGGTTTTCTCAACATCATCGGTGGTTGCTGTGGCACCTCACCCGACTTCATCGAGGCCATTGCCGACACAGTTAAAGATATTTCACCCCGCCAGATTCCAGATGTTCCTGTTGAATGCCGTCTGTCTGGCCTGGAACCGCTTAACATCGGACCCGAGTCACTGTTTGTTAATGTGGGCGAACGCGCCAACGTTACTGGCTCGGCCAAGTTCAAACGCCTGGTACTGGAAGGCAACTACGACGAGGCGCTGGATGTCTGTCGCGAGCAGGTGGAAAACGGCGCTCAGGTCATCGACGTCAACATGGACGAAGCCATGCTCGATGGCAAGCAGGCCATGATTACCTATCTGAATCTAGTTGCTTCTGAACCCGACATCTCCAAGGTGCCGGTAATGGTTGATTCCTCCAAGTGGGAAATTATCGAGGCCGGCCTGAAGTGCATTCAGGGCAAAGGTATCGTCAACTCTATTTCGCTAAAGGAAGGTAAGGAAGAGTTCGTCAAACATGCCAGGCTGATCAAGAAGTATGGTGCCGCCACCGTAGTAATGGCGTTTGATGAAACTGGCCAAGCGGATACCTTTGAGCGCAAGAGCGAGATCTGCAAACGCTCTTACGACATCCTGGTTAATGAAGTGGGCCTGCCACCGGAAGACATCATCTTCGATCCCAATATCTTTGCTGTGGCCACTGGCATTGAGGAACACAACAACTATGCTGTCGATTTCATCAATGCGACCGACTGGATAAAACAAAACCTGCCCCATGCCATGATCTCGGGTGGCGTTTCTAATGTGTCATTTTCCTTCCGTGGTAATAACCCGGTACGCGAAGCGATCCATGCCGTGTTTCTGTATCACTGCATTAAGAAAGGCATGGATATGGGCATCGTTAACGCGGCCCAGCTGGCCGTGTACGATGATCTGCCGGAAGAACTGCGTGAACGCGTTGAAGATGTGGTACTCAATCGCCGTGAAGACGCCACCGATCGCTTGCTGGAGATCGCTGACCAATACAAAGGCGACGGCGTCCAGGCCAAAAAGGAAGACCTGGAGTGGCGCCGCTGGCCGGTGGCCAAGCGGCTTGAGCACGCCCTGGTAAAAGGTATCGACAGCTTCGTTACCGAAGACACGGAAGAGGCAAGACTATCGTTTGATCGGCCAATTCATGTCATCGAAGGGCCGTTGATGGACGGCATGAACGTGGTCGGCGACCTGTTTGGCGACGGCAAGATGTTTCTGCCCCAGGTGGTCAAGTCTGCACGGGTAATGAAAAAGGCAGTGGCCCACCTGATTCCGTTCATCGAAGCCGAGAAGGGCGAAGGCCAGCGAAGCAACGGCAAGATTCTGATGGCGACGGTAAAGGGCGATGTACACGACATCGGTAAAAACATTGTCGGCGTGGTGTTGCAATGTAACAACTTCGAGGTCATCGATATCGGCGTCATGGTGCCGGCGGTAACTATTCTCGAAGAGGCGCAAAAACATAACGTTGATGTCATTGGCCTGTCGGGGCTAATCACACCTTCTTTGGAAGAGATGACCCACATCGCCAAAGAGATGCAACGTCTGGGGATGTCTATCCCGGTAATGATTGGCGGCGCCACAACATCAAAGGCCCACACTGCGGTCAAAATCGATCAGCACTACGAACAACCCATTGTCTGGGTCAAGGATGCTTCACGCGCGGTGGGCGTAGCGCAAAGCCTGATCTCGGAAGAGTTGCGCAACCAGTTTGTTGCCGATCTCAAGACAGATTATCACGGTGTGCGCGAACGTCATGCCGCTCGCCAGTCAGAAACAAAATGGCTGCCCCTGAAACAGGCGCGTGCCAACCAAATCAAGATCGACTGGAGCGCTTATGAACCCACCACGCCAAAACTCATCGGCACCAAAGTTTTCGACGACTATCCGCTGGGCGAGCTAATCGACTACATTGACTGGACACCCTTCTTCCACAGCTGGGAATTAAAAGGTTCATATCCGAAGATTTTCGACGATGCTGAAAAAGGTGAAGAGGCCAAAAAACTGTTTGCCGATGCAAAGGCCATGCTGAAACAGATTGTCGAGGAAAAGTGGTTGCAGGCCAACGCGGTGATCGGTCTCTATCCGGCCAATGCCATCGGCGATGATCTCGAAGTTTATGCAGATGATTCACGCAGTGAAGTGTTAACCACCTTCCACAATCTGCGTCAGCAACAACAAAAACCAAAGGGCAAACCCAACCGCTGCCTGACTGATTTTGTCGCACCGAAAGAGAGTGGCAAACAAGACTACATCGGCGCCTTCGCTGTTACTACCGGCATTGGCATCGATGAACGCGTCGCCGATTACGAAAAAGATCACGATGACTACAAGGCCATCATGCTCAAAGCCTTGGCTGACCGCCTGGCCGAAGCTTTTGCCGAACGCATGCATGAACGAGTCAGACAAGAGTTCTGGGGGTACGAAGTGCAGGGAAGCACAAGTGCCGCGGGAGACAGGATGTCGGGAGCGGCCGCGGCTGTTCGAGATGAGGCTTATTTTAAGCAATTGATCAAGGAAGAGTACAAAGGTATTCGCCCCGCTGCCGGCTATCCCGCCTGCCCCGATCACACCGAAAAAGATTCGATCTGGAATTTGATGGATGTGCAAGCCAACACCGGCATCTGGCTTACCGAAGCCAAGGCCATGGTACCCACCGCAGCGGTTAGTGGTATCTATTATGGTCATCCGGAAGCAAGTTATTTTGCCGTCGGCAAGATTAATAAAGATCAGGTGACTGAATATGCACAACGCAAAGGCATGAGCATTAAGGATGCCGAATACTGGCTGGCACCTAACCTCGGTTACACACCGGAATAATCTATCGCTTCAGCCCATCTGCCCCAGGAAAATATTCCCGGGGCACAACGGCTTGGCTAAAAAACACAACAATTTTTGAACTTGGCTAATGAACTGATGCCAAATTTGTAAGGCTGATCCGTAAATGATCGCCAGGTTAATTTTGTTGTTAGAAATCCGGGTAGCTTATGCCAAGAAAATCTCCGTTGATTCTGTTTGTATTTTTTATTGTTTGGTCAAACCTAAGCTGGTCAGCCCCGGCAGAATCTTCAGCTCTCATCAAGGCATACCATCAGCTAAGCGCCGAATCAGCAACAACATTTGCCACCCCCATTGCGATCCGTTCACAGGAAAACAAGCGCCGGCTCAGCGCGGAAATATACAGCGTACTTGATCAACCACTTAACGTTGTTGCACAAGCATTAACCAACATCGAAAACTGGTGTAAGTTTGTGCCGCTTAATCTCAATGTTAAGGCTTGTACATATAGTCACTCTGACAAGGACCACCAATTAACGCTCTATGTCGGACGTAAGTTTTATCAGACACCCGACGATGCCTATACGTTAAGTTATGACCACCAAACCAAATATAGCAATGATGATGGATTCAAGGTTGTATTATCTGCGGATAAAGGCCCAATCGGCACCAAAGATTACCTAATAGAAATTGATGCCATTCCCTTTAATGGACAAACCCTGCTGCGCATTAACGTGGCCTACAGCAACAGCTGGATGAGCAATCTAGCCAGTTCAGCATACTTGGCGACAAAAGGGCGAGACAAACTGGGTTTCAGCATAGAAGGCATTGATGCAGCTGGCCAACCCATATTTATTCGCGGCTCACAAGCAGTGATCGAACGCAATGCCATGCGTTATTACCTGGCTATGAAAGCTTACCTGGAGACAGCGCAGCTATTGCCTGAAGAGCGTCACAAGGCCCGCACTCTTCGCTGGTATGAAATGACCCAAGAATATTCAAAGCAGCTATATGAGTTAGAGCAAGATGAGTACCTTGAGGCAAAACGCAAGGAATGGATTAATCAGGCACAACTTCAAGCTTTAGAAACCCATCGAATTAATTAACACCTCCTTAAACACATTTAAAACGTAGGCCTTTAGCCGATCTCCACACAAGCATTGCGCTTATAAACCCGTTAGAAAAACTTCATTTGTTGATAATGATGAAGTTTTTGCCCACTCCCCTATAATCTGCTATTACTTGGCTCAATTAGGGAACCTCTGAACACGTCATTCTGGCGCATGCCAGAATCCAGTAACTTTCTGAAAACACTAAACTCCGGCCCTTGTGCCCTTTTGGGTATACGCCGGAGTGACGAATTGTTACTTATTCCGAGCTTCCTTAGATCTATGCCACCTCAAGGGGAGAACTATGACTGCTATAACCGAAAATATGGATTCAGCAGAATCACTATCAGAAGAAAAAGAAACAACAAGCTTTATTAAACAATTCGACCTAACCCCGGAAGCAGAACAATGGCCGCTGGTAAGACAGTGGATGAAAGACAGCCCGCTACCTTTCTACAAAGAACTACGCGCTAAACGCCCGGCCTTGGTCACACCTGAATGCACTCTGGTAACACGCTTCGAAGACGTCACTGAAATTTTAAACCAACCAACTATCTTCACGGTTGATTTATACAAACCCAAAATGGGTGCCTATCTGATGACTGAAGATGACACCCACATGCATAACACCGAGAAAGAAATTATGCTGTCATTGCTAAGGCGTGAGGATTTGCCACGCATTCGCAACTTTGTCGCAGAAACCGGCAACGACATTCTTGAACGCGCTGGTGACAGCATCGAGCTGGTCAACCAATATGGCCGCTTGGTGCCAACCTTGATGGTACAAAATATTTTTGGACTCGACGGCATCAATCCGAACAAACTCATCGAGTGGTCATACTGGAATCAGTATGATGCTTTCAGAAACCAGCCTTTTCATGAATCTGGCAATTCGGCAAGCGTTCATAGCAAAACCAAGCAAGCCAACCGCATGCTCGGCATCTATGTCGGCTTTCTATTGCTGCGTAAATGGTGGCACATTTTTCGTGGTAAACCGAAAAACGATACGGTCAGCCGCATGCTGCAGGAACACTACCCAAAAGAAACGAAGTTCAATATTTTGCGCCAGGGTATTAATGCCGGTGGCTTGCTGGTTGGTGCGGTTGAAACCACCTCAGAAGCAGTTGCTCACATCTTCACCCAATTGACAGAACACCCAGACATGTTTTCTAAAGCGATTGAGCTGGCTCAACAAGATGACACCGAGGCCTTTGACAAGATCTGCTGGGAGGCACTGCGCTTCAGGCCAATTGCACCATATATCTTTCGCAAGGCAGCCATTGATTACACTCTGGGGCGGGGCACAGAAACAGCCACCACCATTTCCAAAGGTAGCACTGTACTCAACGTGATTGCCTCGGCCATGTTTGATCCTGTCGCTTTTGAAGACCCTGACCGGTTTAATCCCGAACGATCCTATGGAAAAAGTTTTCATTTTGGCTTCGGGTCACACGAATGCATGGGCAAGATTGTCGGCATGATGATGATCCCTGAAATGGTGCGCCAGGTATTACGCCGCCCTGGCATCAAGCCAGTCGGCCCAATGAAATATCTTGGCAAGCCATTTCCGGAGCAGTATCGCTTCTCGTGGGAAAAATAAAATGGAGCAAAGGCGGCATCTGACAGTGCCGCCTTTGTTATGTTGATGAAAGTGTTAAAGCGTTTTTAAATACTCGACCAAAGCCAAACGCTGCTGTTCATTGATCGCCGGCAACAACTCCAGATCAAACGAACCATCTGCTTTTCTGATTGCTTTTCCTGAGGCATCTACTTTGATCACCGCTGTGACACCTGCGGCATATTCATGCCCGGCATTACCGTTAGCAGGCAGCGAAGTATCAAACTCAAATAGCCCTGGAAACTCCACCTTGTCCTTACTCACCAAACCAACCTTGATAGGATCAAACTCGCGACTGCCAAGCGTAAAACGATTGGGGCGGCACTCTTTACCTGCAGTAATTTCATCGTCGCTACAACTGGGCAGAAACAGATCATAAAGATTCGGCACCGACCCATTATGCAAATAAGGCGCGGTCGCCCAGATACCATTCAAGGGTCTGGCCTTATAGGCATTCAAATTGTTAGGGAAATTATTATTGATTTCAAAATCCAGATGAAACTGAGTTTCCTCTACCACCGGATTATGGAAGAAGGCGACGACAATATCGTAGAGCCACTCGGCCCGTGCACGTAACCAGGATTTATCAGGATCACGCGCCACTATCACCCCTTGTGCTGCGTTTTGCAGTGCAAACACCACATGGGTCGTATCACTAAATTTATCATTGCCACCGATAGTAATCGCGCGGCCTTTTAACATACCGCTGTCGCCCTGATAATTCAGGGCATTGTCAGCCATTTGCGGGTCGGTGCCGATCAGCGACAAACTGCTGAATTGCGCCACCACCAGGCGCTTTTTATCATCACGAACAAAGCTTTCATCATCACTGTGACATAGCTGACACTTGTAGGCCTCGAACACTTCTTCACCCTGCTCCGCCAATTGTTTATCAATGGCGGGCAAAATATCTTCTGGCCAGAGTGGTGACTGCAAACCAGCCAAGTGCCGTTCTAATCTGCCCAGATTACGTTTATCGACTGAAGCTTTATAACCAAGATGAGTATCTTGTTCTTCCAGGCTGAAGCTGGCAAACACACCCAACACCTCACCTGTATTTCTACCTAGTGGCCCAAGAAAACCAGCCGGGGGGCCTTCATTATTATTAGCTACACCGTTCCACTGAACAAAATCATGCTGCGGGGTATCCCATAAAAATGGATAACTGACGGGTGCGTTAGGCGGATTTGAGTTGGAACTATCTCCCGGTGTCATATGGCCCAGCACACGATTATAGATACGGCCAAAGGCATCAAGCCGGCCATAGCCGTAATCAACCAGCTGGCCGTTATTGACTGACAGATTGATTTGATTGTATTCACGCAACCAATCCAACGATGCCTTTACTTCTACCTGGACCGAGGACAAATCCTGCGACATGTTCTGAGCCAGACGCGCCAACTTCATTTCATCATCCCGCGTAGCTTGCAGTGCCGATTCCAACGCCCGTAACATGCCATCCATATCTGCCAGTGCCGGGCCACCATCGATACGAATCCCCACACCCTGATAATTTACCTGCCCCGTGTGACAAGCAGCGCAGGTGAATCCCATATAGTCTTTACCTTGATAGCTATCCTTTACAAAACCAACAGGCAGGCCATCGGGATTATCCCAACTCTCGCGTTGGATCAGATAACGATATTTGCTCATATTGTCTGCATCACGAAACAAGACATCGCTATCGGCCTGTTCAAGATGCAGGAACAGATCGTAGGGCATAAAATCAGACCCCTGGGTCGTCGTATAAAACCAGAGGCTGTCCCAGCGATCCCAGTTTTGATCGAGATAAACTATCTTTTCGAATGAGTCACCAAAGTAATCCTCTTTCATCACTTCGGCATAACGATCACCACTGGTGACCACGCCCTGCGATACATAGGTACAACTCAATAGCGAGAATGTTATAAGCGATAGTGAAATTTTTGTTTGTCTTTTCATCTCTAAATCCTTTTGTCAGCGCAGCGGTGCTAGTCACTTAGCTGGTTTCCTACATGTAAGACTGTAAATTTAGATTAGCCCAGGCATTAGTACAATAAACGATTAAGGACACTCTGATTAATTCGTTCGTCATTCCGGCGCATACCCAAAGGGCACAAGGGCCGGAATCCACTAAGACATTGAATTAGAACCACTGAATTCCAGGGCTCGACCTTATGTTCCTGACAGGGTCTACCTCGCCCATCCTTGGGCTCGTACGCTTTGCTTCGCCCGGCTTGTGCCCGTTCTTTGGGTAAATGAAGAATTAATCAGAGTGTCCATTTATCACCCAAGATTTCAATGGCTGTAGCAACCGGAAAAAATTGACCATACCCCAATTACCCACCCTTTATGCAGCTTATTTTGTAATAGATGCAGCTCGTTACTACAGTTATTGCAGTTAGATACTACAAAACGTCGATCGTTAGTCACGCCTGGCTTCGCCTATTCTTCCCACTCAGAACGAAATCGGCGAGTTGAGGCGCAACACCAAACTGCAGATGGCATTTACCTGCCTGCCAGTAGTTGGGCAATTGTGGCGAGAAAAGCTTGGTAATCGCTAATCACATTTTTAGGATGAACCAAACTTCTGTAACAGGTAATTGTTGATGACAATCAACCTGGGCTCCCCTTCCAGCTTTGCCAATAATCCCCCGCACTTGCCAAGTTATATTTAACATTCGTTTAACCAGTAGTAGCACAATAATCACGCAAACCCGCCAGCGATGAGCTTACCTAGACTACCTACCACACAATATTTTAACTTGAAATCAAGCGATTGGAAGGCATATTGAATATATTAATGAATGCCATTGCCTCGTCTAAATATTAACTGTTATTCTAGGGAAAAGGCTTATCAAAACTAATAAATAAATAAGAAAGGGAACCATCACTTAAAGGTGAGCGTCTTACATAGTGAAGCACTTGTGACACCCCCCTTAACACTAACTAATAATTAACAAAACACTTTGCAATTAAAGGGGCGCAGTTTCCAAAGCGCTTGATACAATATCAAAACCAATATATGTAAATTATTGTTATATATATATTTATTAAGTTGACTTTCGGTGGATGAAGTCTAGATTTAAATAAGGGGATTATTAATACAAAATCACACTATTCACACGACTTAATACTAGAAGACGTTAAGTACAAAAAATATGATAACAAAAATTACAAGATCATCATTTACTCTAGTTTGCTGCATGGCTTCATGCGTTGCTTCAACCATAGCTATGGCAGAATTCAGTCTGAACTTTCAGCCGGTGGGTCCAAACGCAGAAATGAGAACTTTTAGTTCTCGTGGCGAAAATAACAATAGAATAGAAGGACAAACCCCTTACCTGATGGAAGGTATTAATCAGCTTCCAGAGCTTGTTACAGACCCTGATACAGGCGATCTTTACTATCACATGATTGTAGGGGACGAGGCAGATGGTTTCATTCAAGAAACATTTATTCAAGCCGGTTTTGGCAGCTTTCCAGGCGGGCCTGGGTCTGCGGTCGGCGGTGATGGTGACGCTAGCGGCGGTAATGGTCTCGACCCACTCGACACAGACCCTAGCATTGATACCGCCAACGCTGAAGCCAACCCGAGAAGAGTCTTAGTACGCCAACTGATCAGAGATAGTGAAATCGAAATGGAGTACCTTAAGGATAGTTATGACAAAAAGGCGCGCATCACTCAAGCTATCACTGCAACAGATTTTAATTCAGATTTCTCATTGGACATGCGTAACAGCACCTATGACGACATGAGTACTGCAGGTGAAATCACCAACACCATGAATATTCCCAGCCTTGGTGTTGATGGCCTCGGCAGTTTTGATATGGCCACCGACACGCAAGACTCGACTGTCACCGGCGGTCGTTATACCTACACAGATGGAACTGACCGTGGTGGCTCAGATGGCACCTACGAATACTTTGATGGCGGCTATGACCACGCCAACCAGGAGTGGGACTTATACTTCGACCCTAACCAAGACAACCCCTGGTCATACCAGGAGAATCGACCTCAGTAGAAACTAGATCTACTTCGCCATTATCAGTAACATTCAGATGTGAAGTGTTTTGCACTGCTTACAACAAAAAAAGCTGCATACAAACCCATAAATTAATCCACCCCAAATTATGACGTGTCTTAGCGCCATAAACTACGTGACTGAAGATCACACATAAATGGAGACCGAGATGCAGATCAAGCGAGGACAAGCCAGCAATATCACACCCGTCGAAAAGCCCCAAGGTGCTGTCGAATGTGAGCTGGATACTATAAAGATCCTGCTAAATCGCGACTTGGCAGACAAAGTAAATAATGGGGATGACATACAGATCGCAGGCAAACCAATTGACAATGGTCTTGTACATGTTTTCGCAATCAATAATCTGAGCAAAAACAAAATAACTCAGGTTGACCTAACAAATTACGCTCTCGCCCTAGGGCTAAGTGGCTTTACAGCAATTGCTGGCGGTGCTCAGGCGATTAATTACATCTCCTGGGGAAACCCTGCCATTGCATCTGGATTGGCCTTTGCTTCGGTGGCGGGAATATTCGGGATGGTTTTCACCACACTTCGAATTATTGAAATCAGCAAAGCCTCAAGCCGGGTCAAATACATATCGCCCTGACTTGCTGTAATAACGAACAATTCCATCATTTCTACCAAGGTTGCCATTACAATACCTTATGGGTAATGATTCAGGTTTAATCATTGCAGCGAGCCAATAACATGCTAGAAAAACAACAACCCGCACCGCCATTCAAGCTACCAAACCAGGCCGGTGATACGATTAGCCTTGAGAGCTACAAAAACGCCAAACAAGTGGTGCTTTATTTTTATCCCAAGGACGATACCCCTGGTTGCACCATTGAAGCCAATCAGTTCAGCGCCTTGATTAATGAATTCGCTCAACATGACACGGTCGTGATTGGTGTAAGCAAAGACTCATGCGATAGCCACCAACAATTCATCGACAAATTCAATTTGCAGATCGACTTGATTGCCGACACCGAAGGTGACCTGTGCGAAAGTTATGATGTGTGGCAGGAAAAGGAGAAAAACGGAATCAAAAAAATGGGGATTGTGCGCTCCACCTTCATCATCGATAAAGCCGGCAAGCTGGTTGATGTTGAATATGGTGTAACACCAGATGGCCATGCACAGGCTGTGTTAGAGAAAATCAGATCAATGTAAGCAAGCAAGACAAAAGGCCGGCTCTTCGTCGGCCTTACCCCTTATCAACTGGGGCCCACGCGGAATCAAACTTATTATGGAAAAATCTACGCTGGTATATTTTAGTTCCAAATAGGCCATTCAATTTGTTAAAGCCGCATAGCAGTCAGCTTCAGCAAAGCCGTTTCATACCTAAAGCGAAGATGCGTTGGCGCATCAATAGATATTTTAAATCGCTAGCCAGTCTTAACTCTGAACAATCCATTAACAATATGAACAATGTCGACATTGTTCATACAATGCGGTGCTATTTCCCAACTTTGCACACACCGCCAACCCCACCATAACTCATTGTAAAAATTACATTTCAATTGCTTTCGACCAACTTGGCACAGCAGCTGCAATAGCAATACTGCGGACGGATTGTAACCGCGCTTACCCCAACCCTAAAGAGCAAAAGGAAGTAACATTATGATGCACACACATTTTGATAACATTGGCACCGCTGATCGACTAGCCCGTTTCGTATTGGGCGCGATTCTGATTGCGATGATCTTCAGTCCTAACTTTAATTCTACCTGGGTCAGCCTGCTTTCGATCTATCCAATCATGACAGCTATCATGGCCTGGGACCCTATATATGCATATTTACAAAAACTGGCGTCAAACAAATCAGCTAAGCAACCAACATTAAGCCACGCCACAGCATAAGCTGGAGCAGTCTCGTTGAACCCCGGAGGTTAATCCCCCTCCTCCCCAAAGAAGTATTTAGACCTTCGGGGTTCTATTATTTAAATGACAGCGCCAGGTGCAAGATAAACAATTGCACCATCTTCACTTACCCCTCCCTCCCCGCTAACGACTCATACAAAAAAGTTCTAAATAACACCCGGATAAGACCGATACATCACCTAGAACGCTATATACCTTGCTTTGTCAGCCTGTATTTAAGCGCTAAATCAATAACTTGATGCAACTAATCAGCAAACAGGCTGCCATACACTCAGGGTTTTATCCGACCAGTAAATTAATATGAGTCAATAAATAGGGAAGCTTATTGTGAAACAAAATCACTGTCCTGCTGTTACACCCCAGGTGGTAGAGGTCATACAGGAGGCATCCAGGCTTGTTGGTGGCAGCTTAAATCCAGGCTCATCTATAGATGCAATTCTAGAGCTTTTGTCGACCAAGCTTGGTTTGACCCGGGGGCGTGTCGTGTTATCTGACCCGAATAGTGGATTGCTGCGTATTCGTTATAGCCATGACCTCAGTCAAGCAGAAATAGAACGCGGTCACTACAGTATCGGTGAAGGAATTACCGGACGGGTGATGGAGACGGGTGAAATCGCATTGATACCCGACGTCAGCAAAGAACCCTCATATGTTGCCCATGTATCTAATATAAAAACTGAACAGGGCTCAACCATCGCTTATCTGGCGGTGCCGATAATGCGTGATGACACACCGGTTGGTGTCCTGGCTGTCTATCGCCTAAACACCTTTCTCAGCGACTTTGATAGCGACATCTATATCATTCAGATCATGGCGTCATTGATAGGCCAGGCGCTTCACATCCATGATTTGATTACCTGTCTTAAGGAAGAAAACAAGGCTCTCAAATCAAGAAAGCATGAAGACAATGCCGTGCATGGAATTATCGGTAAAAGTGCGAACTTACGCAGTTCGATTGAGCAAGCGCGCAAGGCCGCTGTGTCGCAAGCAACGGTTATGCTGGTAGGAGAATCGGGCTCTGGCAAGGAACGCTTTGCTCGCATGATCCATTTGGCCAGCGAACGCCGCGACAAACCGTTTGTTTGCATTAATTGTGCGGCCATCCCGGAATCTCTGCTTGAAAGCGAGCTGTTTGGCCACGAAAAAGGAGCTTTCACGGGCGCAACAACTAATCGGGCAGGAAAATTTGAAATAGCCTCAGGTGGAACGCTGTTTCTTGATGAGATTGGTGATATGCCTATCAACCTCCAGGCCAAATTATTACGTGTATTACAAGAAAGAACCGTTCAACGAATCGGCAGCAACCATGAAATCGCCGTCGATGTGCGAATTATCACCGCCACAAACAAACGCCTGGAAGAATCCGTCAACAGCGGCAGTTTTCGACTCGATTTATTCTATCGTCTGAATGTGATCCGTATCAGCTTGCCACCCCTGCGTGAACGCAAAGACGATATCGAGCTGCTGGCACTCTATTTTCTTAATCGCTGCAATCAATTGCATCGACGCAATATGATGTTAAACGATGCTGCACTAGCACAATTAAAACAATATGAATGGCCGGGTAATGTCCGCCAGCTTGAAAATGTCATTGAACGGCTTGTCATCATGAGTGATGCAGACCTGGTCACGGCTTATGACGTTAAATCCGTGTTGAGTGAGGAATCAGGCGTAGCCATTGAAAACGCAAAACCAAATCGTGCTGCTGCTCCAGAAGAACGACCTGCCCTGACATCACCGCTTGATTTTATGTCTCGCCCTTACAGTAAAGTAAATCCAGATGAAAGAGATATCATTATCAATGCATTAGGCAAAGCCAGAGGCAACAAAACTCTCGCTGCCCGCACTTTGGGTATGACAGCCAGGCAGTTACACTATCGCCTCAACAAACTTTGTATTGAGGCCTGAAACTAGCCCCATGTAGAAATAACAACATTGAAAAGGTACATGGCCAGGTAATGGCCAAATAGCTTCGTCACGAAACCTTTATCCGCACTACCTTCATTACTTCCAACTCAATACCCGCCACTGTCTCAGTGGTTGGGTAATAGGTCAAATTTACACTCTGACCTTTCAAACATTTATACTCTTTCTTACGTTTATATCTAAAAGGTGTGGCGCAGCCTTCGATCATTACGGTATTGATAATCCATTCGCCATCACGACGCTGCACATGTGACATGACTTTTTTCATGTCTGAGTGCACCAGCGCCTGATGTTTATCGAGCAATTTATCAACCGGGGCTTTCATTTCACGACAAACTCAATAAGGCTTGTAGGTGGTTCGAACACATCTATTTAGCAATAAGGGCTTCAGCATCAAACTGAACCCTACTCCAACCATGTTTAACAAAACTACGAATATTGGCATGATCATGCCCCTTAGGATTCAGAAGTACATCTTCACGGTAATACTTACCAAAACAGGCCAGTGTTTCATCCCTGGAAAGCTCATTTAACCGAGCAAAGGAAAAAATCTTGCAGGAGCCTTCATTTGATCCAGCTTCATTAATAACAAGGTTTTCGCCTGCGCCATTGCTAAATCTGACCGGTGTGTACTGGTAATGCTCGGCGATGAAGCTGATGATTTCATCAAAGCTGATGGATTCGGGACTGGCTTTAATTTTATCTATTAAGGGTATATCAGGCATAACTAGGTATCAAAATGATATGCAGCTTAGCTTATTATAAACCTTCTTTGGCTAAATTGCGCTGAAGTAACCGCCTCCTATTTCTTCTTGTCCAGTAACGCCGCTAAATCACCGAAAGGCCGATGCGTAGCAACGGAGGATTCTCCTTGATTGGCGCCATTACCAGCGCGCCCCTCGCCATCCAGTAAACGGGAGTGCTCGTTGTCGTGACAATAGACACATAACAGTTCCCAGTTACTGCCATCCTCTGGATTGTTATCATGATCATGGTCGCGATGGTGAACAGTAAGCTCTTGCAGATTTTGCCGGTTAAACTCACGCGTGCATCGGCCACAGACCCAGGGATACATTTTCAAAGCACGTTCACGATAGCCCTGTTCGCGCTTGGCACGCCCACGTTGTGCCTCAGCAACAATTTGGTCCAGCTTATCGCTCACTGTGCACCCGAGAGAAAATTCAAATTAACTATGTGACCACGCATGCGCCAGCTCAGCAACAAAATCAGAAAATTTACGCGGATCATGACCGATAATGGCCAGTTGTTTACCCAGATCTTCCTGAGACGCCTTAAGTCCATGCTCTTGAAAATAGGCGTACATCACTTTGAAGTCTTCCACCATCCAGGCTGGCATCATGTGCTGGGACTGCTTGGCCCAGGCGTCCAGATCATCACCACCATAACGGATCTCTTTATTGAGCTGGTTAGAAAACATCGCGGCAATGCCGTCGCCGGTCAAGACATCTGTACCATTGATGGCGAATTCCTGATTTTCAAATCCTTCGTTGAGAAGCGCATTGATAGCGGCGTCGGCCACATCACGCGAATCGACCCGGTTTAGCCCAACATTACCCAGGGGTTGCGGATAGGTACCATAAGACATGATGGCAGCCTGGCCCCACAGATCGTTCTGGAAAAAATTGTTGGGGCGCAAAATGGTATAGGTGATACCACTATCTTTCAGCGCCTTCTCAATCAAACCCTTGTTTCTGAAATGGGGGATCGCTTCCGACCCGGCAGGCAACGGCTCAGACAAATAAACAATCTTTTTTACACCTGCCATCTTGGCAGCAGTGATGGCATTTCGTCCCGCCTGAATCTCGTTCTGACTCAGCGGCGTCACCATGAACACCTGCTCAACCCCGTTAAGCGGCTTGCCGAGACTGCCCATGGCAACCAAATCACCGACACTGCCTTCGGCACCACTTGGAAAGTCTTTGATCTTGGCGGAGTAGCGCGTCATACCGCGGGCCTTGACGCCTTTTGCGACCAGGCCAGCTAACACTTCTTTTCCTACGCTGCCTGTTGCGCCCATTACTAGTATTGTCATTGTTTACTCCTGTTCAAATTATTCTGCATATTATGTCTTATTCTGCCGACAAAGAGGAACTCCCTTCCTCACACAACAACGGTTGTAAACGCATGGCCGACGCAATTAAGTCTGAACACCTGACTCTTCTGGTGTCAGCTCAACATCCTCATCCACCTCGCGCGTCCAGCCCCAGTCATTAAAGATCACATATAGCACAGGGATGAGAAACAATACCATGACCGTGGTCGCAACTAAACCAAAGGCGATACTGGCCACCAGGGGTATCAACACCTGTGCCTGCAGGCTGGTTTCGGACAGAATTGGAATCAGGCCGGCAACCGTGGTAGCCGAGGTCAGCAGCACCGCCCGAAACCGCGCTCGGCAGGCCTGACGCGCAGCTTCAAGCGGACCCATGCCTTGCTTACGATGCTCTTTGATAAAGGTGACCAACAGGATGGAATCATTCACCGCAATACCGGCGAGGGAAATCATCCCGAGGATGCTGGGCATGGAAAGCGTCAGACCCATGATGAAATGGCCCCAGAAGACACCAATCAAGGCCATGGGAATGATAGTCATCACCAGAAATGGTTCGCGATAATTTTTGAACTGGAAGCTGAGCACCACAAATATGCCAATCAAGCCGATGGCCACCGCCCGCAACATGGAGATGGCGGTCTTCTGATTTTCCTGGGTCTCACCTTCAAAAACCACCTTAATATTTGGATATTGCTGCTGCAATTGTGGAATAAAGCTGGCCTGCAGGTCAGCCAGAATTTCCGTGACATTATTCTGTTCGGTATCCAGATTGCCCTGAATAGTTATGGTGCGCTGACCATCCACATGTTGAATACGTGAATAACCACGCACCTGTTCTATTTCGGCCACGCTGCTGAGCGGCACATCGTCGCCATTGGCGGTGCGCACCGTAAAACGTTCCAGATCAATGATCTGATCACGGTCACTCAAGTCAACACGCACATCGATTTCGTAGGATTCAATCCCAACCTGGATCTCAGCGGCGGTAGTGCCAAAAAAGGCAGCACGTAGTTGGCTGGCAATGCTGGAGGCATCCAGACCAAGATTAAGCGCTCCCTCTTTCAGGCGCAGGCGTAACTCCGGTTTACCCGGACGCAAGTCATCATAAAGATCACTCACACCTCGATATCCGGACAACCATTGCTGAATTTCTATGGAGGCAACTTTCATCTCTAGCAGGTCACCGCCTTGCAAACGAATATCGATTGGCTGACCACCGGGGCCAAACCCCGGCTCCTTAAAGCTGACATTGATAACATCGGGTGGCAGCTCACTCAGTTCTCGCCAACGGTTCAATATTTCGCTAATGCGGGCATCTCGGATTTCGGCACCCAGCAGGTCAATGCTAACGGTGGCCAGGTGTGGCCCACTTTCATGGGCATCGCTGTTCACTCCATATTTAACAATCACGTTTTGCACCAGATCCTGCTGCTCCGGCTGACGCGGCTTGAATTCCTGATTGACCTGTTCGATGGCGCGTTGCAGCTCGGCCACCACCTGTCGGGTTTTATTAAACGGCGTCCCCTGCGGCAGTAACACACGCGCATCAATCTGATCGCCATCCACTTCGGGAAAACCCTGAAACTTCAGTATGCCGCTGCTGGCCAAACCCAGGCTGACCAGGAAAAGGGCGATGACTAAGCCCACCGTGAGATAACGCCACTCAATGGCCAGATCAACCAGGCGGCCGGCCCAGTTTTCACGCACATGTGCCAAACCCGCTTCAAAGCGCTGACGAAAACGGTTGGAACCGGGGTCATGATGCGCCAGTGAATGATGCAAATGGCTGGGCAGGATCAGAAACGCCTCGATCAACGAGACTACCAATACTGAGATCAAAACAATCGGAATTACCTTTAACACCGAGCCAATCTGACCGCTAAGAAAGGCCAGCGGCACAAACACGGTCAGCGTCGTGAGAAAAGAGGAGATCACCCCCGGCGCTACTTGGCTAGCTCCATCAACCGCCGCCCGCAGACTGGACTTACCCTGAGCGCGATGACTGGCGATGTTCTCTGCCAACACAATCGCATCATCCATCAGCAAGCCCAGCGCCACCAACAACGCCACCAGTGAAATCATGTTGATGGACTGCCCCATCATATCCATGAAAAAGAAACCACCCAAAAATGAGACCGGCAAACCCAATGCAACCCAAAAAGCAAAGCGGGTACCAAAAAACAACCACAACGTTAAACCCACCAGTATCAAACCCTGCCAACCGTTTTTGATAATCATGGTCAAACGGTCGCGTACCAGTGAGGCCATATCCTGAGTTAAATAGAGTGACACGGTCGGGGGGGTAATGCTTTTTTCATCTTGAAGCGCAGTTTCAACTGCATCGAATACAGTCAGCGTATCTTCACTACGATTTTTGGTGACATTCAATAAACAGGCACGCTCGCCATTGAAGATCACCTGATTCTCTATATCTGCGAAGGTATCTGTAATGGTGGCAATGTCACCCAGGCGCAACACGGCGCCGCTATCACTGGCAATGACAGTGAGGTCTTCAAACTCACGCGGTGAACGACGCTGCTCAGCAAAACGCAACAACAGTTCACGCTCGTTGCCACTGATCTCACCCAGGGGTTGATCGAAACTCTGGCGCCGAATGGTATCGGCAATGGCCGAGGCCGACAGACCATATTGGCGCAAGGTATCGGCCTTGAGTTCTATACGAATCTGATGCTCGGAAAAGCCACCGATGCTTATCTGTGGAATATCACCACGCGCCAGTAAACGGCTTTTCAGGTTTTCGCAATACTGCTTCAAATGCGCTGGGGCCATCGGGCCGGTCACGGCAATGGAGATGACCTGATCGGTACGGTTAAGCTCTTGCACCACCACGGTTTCAGCCAGCTCTGGAAAGGTGGTGATGGCGTCAACCGCAGTCTTGATGTCATCAAGAAAGATCTGCATATCGGCACCTTCCTGAATTTCGACCGCAGCAATAGCCACCCCTTCCCGTGCTTCACAACGCAGTTCATCAATATTACTGACAGTGTCGAGGGCATCTTCGAGTATGCGGCAGATCCCGGTTTCAACGTCCTCGGCCGTGGCGCCGGGATAAGGCACAGTAACCTGCACCAGACCCGTGGTGAATTCCGGAAAGGTTTCGCGCTTCATATTGGGCAAGGACAGCAACCCCATCACCACAATGATTATCAGCAACAGATTGGCAGCTGTCGGATGCGCGGCGAAATAACGGATCATGGGTCTACTCCCCGGTGCGGTTTAAGCGACCCAGACTGCCAAGCACAGCCATGTTCAACGCAACGCTGGTACCCTCATCCTCAACCGGTGCCAGCAACATCCCATCCACCGCTGGGATCAAATCCGAAACAATAATGCGCTCTTGTGACTTAAGACCAGCGGTCAGAGTCACAAATCCAGGCTGACGTAATCCCACCTCAACCTGGCGCCGCTCCAGACGATTCTCACCACTGATCACGTAGACCACATTGCCATGCAGGGCCTGGCGCGGAATGGCAATCTGATCGGCCTTGGGCTGGCCTTCCAGCACGACACTGACATAAGTGCCCTTAACCAACGGTGGTCGCAGTGGCGGCATGGCACCGGTGTAAGGATCATCAACTTTCACCACCGCACCAACAGTGCGCGTCTGGGCATCTATGCCGGCATCGGTACGCACAAACTGGGCCGGCCACTCATTGACCTGGCGATTGCGTTGTACCCTTACCATGGCGGCAATATCAAGCAAATGTGGCCCCGGCGTTTCACTCTCTGCCATCATCGCCTTGATATCGAGCGGTTGAACAAGTTGGGAAAAATGATCCAGTGGAAATTGCGCCTCCACTTCGGCCTGATCCATATCATCCAGCACCGCTATCACTTCACCGACACGAATATACTGATCCTGCTCTACATTTAATTCCGCAAGGCGGGCGTTAAACGGCGCGACAATCTCGGTGCGCTGAAGATTGAGTTGGGCCAGATCCAGCTGTGCTTGCTGTTGTGCCAGCTGCGCATTTAACACTTCACGATCAGAGGGCAGCAATGTAAGACTGTTAGTAAGATTTTGCAGCTGCTGTTTTTGTGCCAGATAAGCACGCCGCTGCGACTCTAAAGAACTTACTGAGACGGTGCCCTGTTTGATCAGCTTGTTGAGACGCTCCAATTCCTTCTCAGCGGATTCCAGCGACTCCTGTTCTATTTTTATGGAATTATTCAGGTTACGTTTGCGTGCATCCAGCTGTTTGATTTGGGCCTGAATCGCCAGGATTGATGCCTTAGCCTGGGCCAGATCCAGCTGGTAATCGCTATCATCAATGCGCAGTAGACGATCACCCTGACGGATAATCATGCCCTTGCGATAGCGCGGCGGCAATTCAATAACGCGCCCCTGCACCTGACTAACAGCTGACCAAACCCGGGCCGGCATCACATTGCCATTGCCTATAGCTTGCGGCACTACATCCTGCGCCTGCACCGTGACAAAGCGCACTGGCGTAGCAAGCTCACCCTGTTCTTCACGCGGCGCCTCACTCTTGCCTTTGGTCATAAGCATAAAAACAACCACACCGATAGCAATGGCAGGGATAATCAAAAGACGACGGACTTTCTGGTTCATAGCAAGCGGCCTTTTATGAATTTGTTTTTGTTAGTGTAGCGCCAAATCCCTCGCGATTGTGTTTCACTCTGTAACAGTTGCTTTGTGCACGAAACCATAAGCTGGCCAAAACGGACAACCTCTGATTATACGGAGGCATTGTTTATTCTCAACTTCGCATTAACTGTCGCTCGTATTTCTGCTCGGTACGATTGCAACCGGCCATAGGAGCCGACCTTTGGGCTTCAGACTGAGAGGAACTGTACCCGCCTAAACCGGCCATTTTCTTATTTTAGGCCAAAGATAAATTCATTCCGTTTGCCGCCGTTCACGCAATTTCGGGTAAGTTTCAGGGTGCAGTGTAAAGGGACTTTATAATTCTGGGATCCAACTAGTTATTTCGATAAAATACGTATCCATATGGTGAAAACCATGATGCGTTCGTTATTATTAAGCCTTATTGCGATGCTTTAGTTTGTCTGAAACAGAAGCCCCCTCTTTATTCATCTTTTTCATTTCATACATCCATAAATCGGCTTTATGTACTAACTCGTCCGCACTAATGCCGTCATCGGGATATTTCGCTAAACCAATGCTACCACCGATATAATAATCGGCACCATTAATGTGGTAGGGCATAGTTAGGACCTGCCTGATCTTATCTTGCACAATCATAATGTCACGATCATCTGCCAGATCGGTAATCACCAATGTAAACTCATCACCTCCAAAGCGGCAAACCAAGTCGGCCTCACGCACAATCTTGCACAGGCGCTTTGCAGTTTCTACCAACACATAGTCACCAGCACTATGACCAAGTGAGTCGTTGATACCCTTAAACCCATCTAAATCGATGAACACAACAACACCTCGTCGCTCGTAACGTTGAGCGTGGGATAAGGAATGATCCAAAAACTCATAAAACGCGTGACGATTGCTGAGGCCAGTTAAGCTGTCATGAGTCGCGAGGTAACGCATCTTTTTTTCGTTCTCGCGACGCTCTTGACGAGCGCGAATATTGCGTTGCGCTACCAACAACCGTATTTTAGCGCGCCATTGATCAACAGGTTTTGCACAGTAATCATCGGCGCCTGCCTCCATAATATCGATAATATCTTGTTGACCTGTGAGTGATGTGACGACCAGGATATAAAAATCATCACCATGAGTTAATCGACGAATGCGCCGGCAAAAATCCAATCCACTGATGCCGGGCAACATTAGATCAAGTATTACCAAAGGAAATGTTTCCTCATGACAATATTGCCACGCGCTTTCACCGTCATGACAAAGTACAGGTTCATAGCCATGAGAATCTAACATGGTACTCATATACTCCCTGAGGAGCGGGTCATCTTCAACTACCAAAGCCTTCATACGTGATCCTTGAGTTCATAATTCTAGAGTGAAAAATCGATCTAATTATCGGTAATATCAATCACTAACTGAAGTACCAAGAATCAGAAAGCCTGACAATTTATACAATTATTTACAATGTCCAGCTCTAGGCCGCCAAAGATATTATATCGACACTGCAGGCTAGGCAGGAGACATTAATTGTCTGTCAATGTGTTCATAGAATCAGCAATTAACTCCAGTTTAATATCAATAAAAGTATTGATTTACGAATGGAATGGAATAATCAAATGGCTACTTGAGGTTGACTCTAGGCAATTAGCCAAAATGCTTGCATGCTCGTTTTTGGCTAACTGCAGCAGAATGAAGACCGTTTTCTGAAAGGCTCCTTAGGGTCGACTCCAGCCTACCAACTCCGCGTTACTTCCGCGAGCCAGTTCGTTGCACCCTGTTAGGCAACAACCGTTAAGTGTTATAACTCAAGTTTCGGAGTTCAAATTCAGCAAAAAATCACGCATAACCTACTGAATATAAAAACAAGTAGGCCTCACGGATGGTAAAATGTTTGTGTTCAAAGACAAACAACAAAACTACCCGGAGGCCCAATTGAAGAATGGCACAAACGCTGATAGCTTGCCACCCCTGATCAGCGCCGTAATCACCGATTCAAAACACTACATTGACAACCTTTTTGCAGACACGTGGAAGAAGCTGAAATTGAATTCTCTGATCAGAGATGCAGGCTTTACCAAGCGGAGTGGAATCGAAATATCGGAGGCGGTATTTTTATTGCTGCTCTGGAAATGGCTCAACATGTCATCAATAGCCATGTTCTCAAAGAAGGCCTTGGGGACATTTTCAAACGCTAGGAAAGATGTCATGTACGATTTACTTAAACGAGAAGAGATTAACTGGCGCGCGCTTAACAATCAAACGGCTAAAGCTGTTTATCAACAAAACAATCTGGCGGCGAGTCGCGTTAAGGCGTTTGTGTTGGATGATTCGATAAAAACCCGTAAAGGTAAGAAAATGGAAGGGGTCTCCAGCCATTTTGATCATGTGACGGGGCGCCATGTCATGGGGCAGCAGGTATTGACGCTGGGGTTGGCAACAGAAGAAGCCTTCTTGCCTTTGGATTCGCAGATTTTCGTCAGCCAAGTGAAAGCGCGGGAACTGATCAAACCCTACAAGGATGGCCGTAGTGTTGCTGGAAAGCGTTACAGTGAAGCGACCACCCAGAGCAAACCGGAAATGGCAGCGAACATGATGAGGCGGGCGATTCGAAGTGGGATGGAAGCGGATTATGTCTTAGCGGATGCCTGGTTTGGTACCAAGCCGATGATCCGTACTGCATTGCAGCTTGATATCTGCGCGATCCTGCGAATGAAAAAGAGCAAGATGAAATATCGTGCGGTGGTTAGCGGACGGAAAAAGCAATTGCTAAATGCTCGATAACTCTATACCTACGCCGTAAAGCGGGAGTGGAAAAAAGTGCGGGGCATGCCCTGGAAGGCCGTGACATTGGATGTGGAATTAGATCTGGCTGAAAAAGATGAAAAAAAGCCCCGGTGGCAACCTGTGCGATTGCTGTTCGTGCGAGGATTAAAAGAGCCCGGTGAAGCAGAGGTGAGCAAGAAGGACTGGGCGCTGTTCTTAACGACGGATATTCAGCTGAGTATGAGCAAGATGCTGGAGACCTATGCGTTGCGCTGGGGGATCGAAGTCTATTTCAAGGAAGCGAAACAGCATCTTGGTTTCCTTCAAGAGCAAACGGCAACTTTTGCGTCGCACACCGCATCAATACACCTGTGTGCGATTCGTTACTTGATGCTGGTTCACAATAAACTGCAAGATCAGGATTCTCGCATCGGAGACATTCGATCACAGATACAGGATCAGCTGGACTCAATCAGTTTTGCCGGACGACTATGGCAGATATTTCGCGCCATCATATCCGGCATCCTCAATGAACTACATACAAAGCTGGGTTGTTCAGTCGATACCGTTATGCTGGCAATTGATAAACGCGTCCATGAGTTTTTTATCCGTAGCTTTCAGCTTGATTCATTTACTATGCAATTGGAGTACGAGTGATGCGGTGGTCGACACTTATTTCGTCCATTTTGAACTCCGAAACTTGAGTTCAAAGAACGTAGTGCCTCCAAACAATTTTCGCCGGTGATCGCATTACCGGGGGGCTATTTCTTCTGCCTGTAGCCGTTTAACATAGTAGTTCGCACATAACAGGATAAAACAATGTTAGAAAAATTAACAATAGATAACTTCTCTCAACTTGAAGGGAAAACGTTCAAAATTTCTGAGCAGTCGGGAGGAGCTTGTTTGTCAGCAGACCTTATTGAGGTTAAATCCCTTCGTAAAGAAGAACAAGGCGCCGACGACAAACGGGAACCATTTTCTATTATTTTTCGTGGACCTAACGAGCCCGTTTTGGCACAAGGCATCCATAAGCTTGAACAAGAAGATTTTGGTCAAGTAGAGCTTTTTCTAGTGCCCATCGGTCCTGATGCAACAGGCATGTGCTATGAGGCCGTGTTCAACTAATAACCCTCTGAATTATTCAGCAACTCCTCAATTTGGAATGTTCATAACGTGATTGATGATTGCTTGATATGAAGTTCCCGACGAGTCTTGACTAACGGGAGCAATATAAAGTTTAAAAAGGCCGAGTTCTGCGTGCTCTATGGTGTAAGTATCTGCAGTAAGCAAGTCGTGCTGCCAACGGGTGTTAAAGGACAATACAAACTGGTGTAAATTGCCCTTTATTGATTCGTCTTCCACGCTCACAAGCTTAAGCGGCAATACATAAGCCGAGTCATACCACACCGTAAATTGTGTGTTAAGCATTGCAACGGCTTTTTCTTTAGTTTGATCAAGCGGTACACCGGGAAACAAACTAAGCCGGTTTAATCTGCGAACATACCCTTTGCGATATTTAGGTACAATCGGTGCGCGACCTAATTTGCGGCGTTTCGAAGGGGCGCCCCAACCCGTTACCACACCTAAGGGGTTTAATGCGGTTAAAGTAAACGCGACCCCACCTAGTATTAACTGCCGACGCGTTACCATTTTGATTCTCCTTCTCAGTGATATTGGTTGCACAAATGACTACTAATCAAAACCATCCTATATGTTAATGTCAGATTGATTGGATAATTTTCCCTTTGTTGAGTTTGGTGTTACTTGAGGGTTACGTTCCCCAGCCTGCCATTGCATAAGTAAATAAGGATCTCGATCTGCCACTGCTCTAAATCCGAGCCGTTTGTAGAGCTGCAGAGCTCGATTAAATTTTTCTACGTGTATACGTGCCGGAATTTTTCGCTGTTTGGCTTCCAAGAGAATTTCTGCCAGCAAGGCAGAGCCGATACCATGGCCACGCTGTTCGGGCAGTAGCGCTATGTCGATAATACGGATTTCGTCTTCCCGACGGTCTACATAAAGGCGACCAATGGGGGTGTTATCTTCGAGTACGATATCGAAAGTTGCATCAGTAAACTGATCTTGATAATACTCACGTTGCGCATTGAACTGTTGTCTTAGAAATCTTACTTTACTTTCTGCATCCCAGCCGGTTACCGATAGCTCTTCTTCTCGCGTGCTGCTATACACCTGAAAAATAAATTCTAGGTCGTCGGGCTTAACCGGTCGGCGGGTAATGATCTTTTGTTGATCCATTTGTTGTCTGCCCTAACTACGCGATGGATACAATCCAACCAATGCAATAATGTAATTCAGCGTTAAATAGGGTTGCATATTGTTGTGGGATTGACTGCCACCTACGTTCGCCAATGCTGACGTATCCATTGGTGTTAGATTTGTAGCTGGTCCGTACATGGTATCGGAAGCGTCAGGTTCACCAGTCAACGCATTGGCAGGATCCGTAGTGCCGTCCTCGTCAGTAGCTTCACCAGACATATTCAGGCTATGGGTGTGATTCGGCATTTGCGCCTCGGTCAGGGTGGCGATCTCTGCACCGCTGCGCTCCCCTAAACGGCGCGGGGTTAAACCCGGCCCACGACCTGGATGCATGGGTGCGCGCCCCTGCAAATTAGGCAGCGCTGTGGTGCTACGGCCATCGCCACCATACGTGGTACCTATCAATGAAAATAGCGCCGTATTCTGAGCGATAGGGAGCAATTGCCCGTTACAAAATGCCCAACCCCGTGGTGCAAAGTTGCCTGCGAAAATCTTTATTTCAGCGACGAATGGCTCTGACATAAGGCCTCCCAAAGACTAAGTACGCGATGGGTAAATTCCCACCAGTGAAATAATAAAGTTTATGCACAAGAAAGGTTGAATATTGGCATGGTCCCGACTGCCTCCCACGTTGCTTATAGCTTGTGTAGCCATAGCAGTATCCCCCACCTCATCAGAGAGATAAATTCTGGTCGACGTATTCGCCAGGACATTACCCGATACAATCTGTTCGTTGGCCGCATCGCTATCCGCTTGCAGCTGATGGGTGTGTGAAGGCAGTTGCTGTGTGGTAACCGTTACCCTTTCCGCACCCCCTTTCGCGCCCAGGTTACGTGGTGAAAGCCCCGGACCACTGCCCGCATGGATAGGGGTTCTGCCGCGCATGTCGGGCAAGCCGAAAGTGGTTCTACCATCCCCGCCGTAGATGGTTCCTAGTAAAGAAAACAGCGCATCATTTTGCGAAACGGCTAACAGTTGACCATCACAAAACGCCCATCCTCGTGGCGCAAAGTTTCCCGCAAACATTCTGATTTCACCTACAAATGGTTCCGACATGGCAAGCTCCTTAATTACGAGACGGAAAGAGCCCTTGAAGGGCGATGACGAAATTTAGCGTCAAAAAGGGTTGCATGTTTTCGTGGCCTTGGTTGACCCCAGTAGTACCAACCGCATCGCTTTGCATATTCACAGGACTCGTTCTGTCGTGGTATGTATTGGCAGAGGCGCGGGCATAGACGTTCCCCGCTGGTGATTGTTGGCTCGCGTTACTTGAAGAGCCCTGTAACAGATGGGTATGTTGCGGGATTTCCGAGGCATCCAACTCATGGCGTTCTTCACCGCCTTTGTTGCCCAGTGAGTGATTCATACCACCGCTACTGCCAAAATGTATGGGAGTACGCCCGCGTAAATCGGGCAAGGCGAAGCTGGTGCGGCCATCGCCACCATAGGTCGTACCCAACAATGAATAAAGGGATTGGAATTGGTTGATGGGAAGAATCTGACCATCACATAACGCCCAGCCGCGAGGAGGGAAGTTAAAGCCCAAGATGCGAATTTCAGCGAGAAACGGCTCAGCCATGGGTCACTCCTTATTCTTTTATATTGATCCTTATCTCATACAATCCGGATAACCAAATTAATCGTTTTCCGATCTAGTTTGTCGGCAACGGCGGGTTGAAACAGCTGCCATTGAAGCTTATGGGATTGTCGCTGACGTTCACCACGGCCCCGAAGTTGGCGGCCGACAAGGCAGCGCTACTAGACTGGGTAATCTCGGTGAACGCGCTGTCCCGCTCCCGCAGACGAATCTCACCGACTATGGTGTTACCGGTCATGTGGTAACAGGCCTGAGAGGTATCTCGATTGTAGAGATAGATGGATTCGGGTCTGCCGACATTGCTGAAATTATTGTCCACAATGCGTATGTTGGCGCGTGGGTTGCCCGACCCCAAACCTGTGTCCTCATCGAAAAACATGCGGATGCCTTCCGATGAAGTATTGGCGATGGTGTTGTCCTCTACCGTGAGGTTCAGGGTGCCGTTGCTATCGCTAAACAGCACCTGGATGCCGTCGTCGCCCAAACCATTGAAGGTGCCCGCGATGTCGTCGACGCCAATGGAATTATCCTGAACCAGGATAGTCCAGACCTCGATACCGGACGGGTTAACGCCACCATTGTCGATTCTGATCCCGTCTCCCGAGGTACCCACACCACCACTGATGGTGTTGTTCACAATGCGACCTTCCATGTTGCCGCCCCCCGCCGTGCCGACGATATTGATGATGTCACCGCGCATATCCCGCAGATCGTTGTTATCGATATCAAAGGTCAGGGTGGCATTGTTGGTCACCAGTAGGTTGATGCCGCCGCCATTGGGAAAATTATCGGGACCGCCGCCATTGGTGGACCGGTTGTTGAGGATATCCACGTCATTGGTGCCGGTGGAGCCCGCCTCGAAACGTACTATGTCACCTTCATGGTCGTTAAACAGGCTGCCATTAACCACCAGGCTGGCACTGGCGCTACCCTCGGTCTCTACAAATATGCCATGGGTGCCGTGGACGTCGTGGTTGTCGTCGAAATCCGAACCATTAACTACATTGATGCTGACACTGCCCGCGGAATTAAATACATGCAATCCCGTATCGTTAAAGTCGGTAATATCCACATTGTTGAGTGTGAGCGTTCCTGTGATGGTCGCACCGCCCGAACGGAAGGAAAGCGCGTCTTCGTTATCCGCGTTTCCATTGGCAGTAAAACTACTATGGTTAATGGTAAGATTATTTACACCGTTACCAAATATCCCGTGTCGTCCAGCGGAGTTAACTGCCATTTGGTTTAGCTCGATGTTGGCAGTATTCACGAGGGATATGGCATCTCCCTGGGTGTTGGTAATACTGCCGCCCGAGCCATTTTGTACGTCACCACCATCTCCATTAACCGTCAGACCATGGCTGCCCGTGTTGTTTAGTACGATGCCATTCACCCCGCTAGAAGCAGAAATACTTTGAAAAGTAATACCGGGTTCGCCGATCGAGGTATTGATAATTTGAACACCGGCGCCGTTAGTGGCGCTCACGGTATTGTTGGTAGCTGTAATCTCGAGGGTTGCGTTAGCGTTGTTCACTGCATGCAAGCCGTGACCATTGCTTGCCGTGATGGAAAGACTGTCAAAAGTAAAAGTCGCCGGGCTGCCGTTTGCGCTAAGACTGATCCCTGCGGGTCCATTCACTGTTGTATCACCGAAATCTGCACCATCACCCGCGCCAAAGAATGAGCCCGTCACCAAAATGCCCGCGCCACCCGTATGGTTGATCGCCGTGCTGCCGCTACTGAGACTACCGCCGACGGCAGCTAGGCGGATACCACCATTGGGGCTTCCGTTACTGGTTACGCTGTCCAGGATGGCGGAGAGAAAACCATTCTGGATGTCTAATGCTCTAGCCCCGCTTGAATTGATGGAGATAGAACTAATAGTGGCCGTGCTAACCGTATTGCCGACGATACCTTGGGTGGCATCAATGTCTAAACCCCTCACGCTATTATTCTGGGCCAGAGTGACTGCGGGGTTACCACCTAACACTGGGCGCGCACCAGCACTAGGTAGTGGCGCGCTATAGGGCGGCGGGGTGATGCTGGTTAACCCAGCACCCTCTCCGATCAGCTGTTGATCATTTTTTAGGACAAAACCCGGTGTGTAAGTTGCTGTTCCCTCAAACAAGAAAATGGTATCGCCCGTTTCATCAGCGGCGGCGCCATAGGCGGCAACCGAGTTGAAGGGCGCGCTAAGGCGACCGTCACCACCCGCTACCGCGCTATTGTCGATAAACCAGACCATATTACTGACATCAATGAACACTGCTGCAGAATCCGTTATGCCATTAATATCCTGAATCGTATAGCTAAAAGTATCTATTCCTTCGAAGCCTGGCGGCGGATTATAGGTAAAACTGCCGTCTGAGTTCACGTTGACGTTGCCGCCGTTAGCGCTGGGATTGTTAAAAGCAGTGACCGTCAGTGGGACACCATTATGATCATTCGCAAGCAGACCGTTGGACGCATCCACGTCGATGAAGACGTTACCAAGCGCGTCATAGCTATCATCCTTAGCCTCGGGTAGGGGAATAGGGCAGTCCGTTCGGTTAAAGCTCGCGCTAAATAATGTTAAATCGCTACCATCCACATCGCCGTCATTGTCGAAGTCACCCTCGCAGTCGCCGCTGCAATTAGTGCGGCCAAAATCTGAAGAAAATGTAGCAAGATCAGACCCATCCACATCCCCATCGAAATCGAAATCACCGCTGCACGGCGCAGGGGGGGCTAGGGCAAAGGAAGTAGATATGGGGGCCAAACCGAACATCATGACCCAAACAAACGTAACGAATACTCCATAAAATTTAGTCATGGCTTTACCCTCTTGTTTAATTCTTAGTATGGGTGTAGCGCTTGCTTAATTCTAGATAAAATCTAGCACGATATAGCCCCAAATGACAGGCTTAAATAGCGTTATCTGAATTCTACGCGGCCAACTTATGCTTTTGTGCGAAGCTTAGGTGTCTTTGATTAAATCGATCAAGCGAATGGCCGCAAGGCGCAATCGGACAAGCGCAGGGAGGCGCGAGGTAGGGTAATGCAGGGGCAGTTGCTGGGCACATAGAGCATGAGCATTATGAGTTCGACTGTAACGCCGCAGACGTCGCTTTAGTGGCCTAATCAACAGCGCCTAACCGAATTGTGCTGCGCGCTTGCTGAACACCATCATCTCAAAACCTGTCACAGGAAAAGTAACTGCATCATGCTCAGTTGCCGCACCGGCAGCAATCAACAAAGGCCGAAAATGTTCGGGCGTCGGATGATTGCGTTGCGCATGCGGTGCGTCGGTTTGCCACTGCAATAAGGCCTGTCTGTTTTGAAGCAAACTCCGCTCTAGCCAGGCATCAAACTCAGTGACCCAGCCGGGTGGCTCAGAATATACGCCCCTGAAACCCTCGCTTAAATTATGGGTGAGCGTGCCACTACCCGCGATCATTACACCTTGCTCGCGCAGCGGTGCAAGCGTCTGACCGAGTTCAAACAAGGCCTGATTACTGAGTGTGTGCGGCATGCTCATCTGTAAGATGGGGATATCCGCATCCGGCCACAATGAATCAGTGGTACCCAGACACCATGATCCAAGCCCCTGTCAGTTGCAGTAATCGTTTCATTCAACAATTCACTAACTGCAGTAATGAGCCAGGCTGCACCCGGTGCCGGGTATTGCAAACGATAAAGTACTTCAGGAAAACCGGAGAAATCATACACCAGCTCATTATGATTACTTGTTTCACCAAAATAAATTTGCGCTCCCTCCCAATGGGCCGAGAAGATCAACAGCGCTTTTGGCCGCGGCAATGCGTCGCCCCAGGCACGGTATTCGGCTCCCGTTACCGTATCGGCTGCCAGCATGGGACTACCATGACTAATGAACAGGGCTGGCATCTTTTTATCCATGTGAAATAAATCCTTTTTTCAAGCATTGTTACTTTTGTTTAGACAAAATCTCTGACGCATAAATTAAGTAAGGGATTCTCAGCTAAAACAATAATATACATGCCTCTGCATTTAACTCAGAACTATTGCTGAACGCACTAACGAATTCTATATTTAACAATTGGTTGTAGATTTCATCACCAGAAAAACACCAAATTAAATATCAGCTGCCTGAGTCATATGTAGAAGCATGAAAATTGAAGATTTATCTATACCAGTTGGACATCAAGGCTACTTGCTACCTCTAAATTTGCCTAATAAACGGTATAAACCCGAATGCGGAGTTGAAGCTATTGATTGCGGGGGAGCTGTCGATACTCAAGATTGAGAGCAGAGGATAATTACCTTATAATATATATTCTTTTTTACCTGCATTACCTCCCTGGCACAACCGCAAGTGCGGGCAATACGACTGAAACAAATAATCTCTGTTGAATATCTATTGAGTATTAGAAGTAGGAAGCATGACATTATGAAAAGTTTGTTAACGAAGATGTTTATTGCGACCACCATCCTATGGAGTGCCACCAGTGTAGCGACTGAGGCTTCAACAAAGGGGCGTGTGTTTCTGACTTTTGATGATGGCCCGATCAATGCCACCCTTGGCGTACTCGATCAGCTGAAAAGTGAAAATGTTAAGGCTACTTTCTTTATCAATGCCCATCACCTTCATGGAACAGGCGGAGAAGCCGCCTCCCATGCCACTGAGGCACTGCAGCGCTTGATCGCAGATGGTCATATCATTGGCAATCATAGCTATGATCATATGGCACATAACAACAGACCATTTGATCCTGAACGAATCATTGTCGGTTCATACAAACAGGTCGATGAAGAGCTTTCCTACTTTGAAGCGAAGAATAAGGGGCCAATTAAGGAAGTGTTGGGTGAAGGCTATAACCGGTCAAATAATCAAATTAACCAAATGGCCAGACTCCCTTATACCAATAACTGGCGCCTGCCCGGGCTGACAATAGATTGCCCCTGCTGCACTCTGGACAAGATAGATATCGTAAAAGTGGTGAGTCCTACTGGCGCCTGCCCAGTCAAAACGAAATCGAGCACCAATGCAATAAAGCTGTCTGATCACTTTGCGGATAACGATGTGCGTGTCTTCGGTTGGGATATACACTGGGGACCGACAAACTGGGCTGTGAAAAATGTGAGTGAAACTCTCCAGGACGTTGAAGAGTTAATCGAAGATATCGACGCTGCATTTGCAGACAAGTCATGTGCAACTGAAAAATTTATTCCTATTATCAATTGTCAGGCACCCCCGCGTAACGGAAAGGTAATCGTTCTGACTCATGATTTCCTGTTCGAAAACAGTTACCGGGGAAACGGTAAAGATGTAAATTTGCCAAAACTATCCCTACTGATTGAGCGTCTCCGGGAAAAGGGTTACATGCTTGACACTCTGGACAATTATCTCAACTAAGTGCTTCACCTGAAACAAAGTTTGATTGAGCAGGCTCACTCAGAAAAATACTGACAGTCCAAGGCTGGCAAGATAGTAGTAATAGCCATTCTCCTTACCCAGAGCGAAGTGACCACCTTCCACTGAGGCATTAACCCTGAGACTATTCATCAAGTAGTAACTGAGATCGAGCGTTAAACCGGCAATATTCTCAGCTTGGTCAAGCGACGCAATCGAGGTGGTTTGGCGACCGTAAAAAACCTCGCCTGAACCTTGGAACTTTTTGGAGTAATTAGAAAAACCCAGGGTTATCTGGTTTGAATCGGTCTGATCCGGCGCAAAATAGCCACCACCACTTTGGCGCTGAAAGCCCTGCTGAAAATACTTATAACCAAGCTCGATTCGTGGTGATATCAACTTCAATGCATAGCGTGCCCTTAGTACTAACTCGTATGACTCATTATCATCAGAGTAATCAGTGCCACGCAGTTCGCCATCAAGACGTATCCAGTCATTAACTTTATATTGTGCAAAGCTATAAATATCGCGACGGATAATATGATTGGCTAAAATTGAGGCAGAATCATCATACAATTCACGGCTCAGTTCTAACTGCCAAAACCAGCGTCGCATCTGCAGCGTGGCCGCCAGCAGTAGATTCAATTCGTCGTTTTCTTGTTGTTGATCAGTGCCCACCTTCACCCAAGCCACTTCGCTAAGAAACCTCACGGCGTTATTCATGCGCCAGAGCCCAGCCAACATCAGACCTTTCAACTCCTGAGGGGTTGCTGTCCAGGGATCCTCCGCCTTTTGTTGACGTAGGCTGAGCGTCATATTTGCGCGCTCGAACGGTAAATTAAACGATAATATATGATCAAGCCGTTTGCTCTCGGTTTTGTCATTCAGATACTCAGTTTTCCACGAAACATTTTGCCTTGCCTGATCAAGTAAGGCCTGATTCACTTCAATGATTGTATGGCGATCTGAAGCCTCGGCTGCATATAACCACCAGCTACTAAACTTGGCTTTCTCGTAACTACCTGTAGCCAACAAAGCATAGGTATAACCCAATCGCGCATCGAAATTTTCCTCCTCGGCAAGCAACTGTTCGTATATTGGCAACGCAGTATAGAAATCTCCTCTCCAGCTGGCGGCATCTGCTTTTATTAGTCGTGCTTGTCGATGCGACGGGTCAATAGCCAGAATTTGGTCAGCAACTTCATCTGCCTGTAACAGGCGACCATTCCAGGCAAGCTGCCTCGCCAACAACAGCTTGGCACCAGTATATTTTGGATTAGCGCTGGTATACGCTTCCAGAAAATCGATTGCATTATTGACATCATTACAATCAACCAACGACTGAATAATTTCGAGATAACGACCCACAGATAATTGGGACTCGTATTGCTCAAGAATCTCGCGATATAGACGTGATCCACGATTGTACTTCTTCTCTGCGCAATACTCAGCAGCCTGATTGATCTGTTCTTCATTTACTGACACAGCTTCGGTGCCACGCGCGGCATTCGAAGTCAAAATTAAGCAGATCAAGATTAATAGAGTGCTGAGCGCCTGCCCAGATTGTGAATTAATAATCTTCTTAATCATTACAGCCAACCGGCACTACAAACAGGCGCCTTATTAATTATTGAATATTAAGATTATTGAGAGATCGCCCTGTCATCATCGTCCCCTTCATGAAATAGTGAATGAATCGATGCTGACTCCACCTCTGCTTTGCGATGTATTGCTGATGACTCACTGACATCAAGATGTCGATGACAACCAATGCATTGAAAGTTTTCCCAAAACCAATGCCCGAGAGTATGTGCGCCACAATATGGACAGTCGAGCATCAGGCTTTCTTTTAATCGCGCCTCCAGGAACGAAAGGCAGTCTTTGCTATAACCTGAATTACTCCAGCGCATTAAATATTGCTGGCCTTTTTCAGTGATGCTGACCGTATTGCCATTGAGTGCAACATAATTCAGCAAATTGGATTCTTCTACATAACGTAAGGTCCGGGCATCATGTGCGTGGACGCCTGCTTCAGCCACAATTTCATTTAATGTTTTTGGTCGTTGGCTAACAATATCTAGCACTCTTGCACGACGAAATGATGCAACTTTCGCTGCACCGGTTGTGCGCAACAAGGCCGACACCTTCATGAAAGTGTCGTGACTAATGAGATCCTGCTCTGTCTCTGCAGATAGCTGGCGCCAGTTAAGCAGATAGTCGCTGCTGCGCCGCCCTGCCTGATCACGTTTAGGCGCAGATGGTTGAGTACCCTGAACTGGTCGCGCCTGCCAGCGCCTGAGCATAATGAATAGTAACGTCACTGCAACAAAGGTAATGGCCGCCGTAAGCCAGGCATAATTCAGATTTGATGTTGTTGAGGTGGTTTCCGCATCAAAGGTAACGCTTGTACGATCGACATCATCAGTACTTAAAGAAACTTCTGTACTTGGCAATATGCCATCTAATAATGCTGCGCTACCTTGAGCCAGGTTATACCCCTCATCTTTACCCCGACTAAATAGATACAAATAAGGATAAAACACCAAGCCATCAGAGCCAGGCTGCGCCTGTGCTATGGACTTTTCAAATTGTTTAGGTGACAGGGTCCACTTGCCAGGTTCTTGATAACTCGCCAACCCGGTAAACACTTGTTTATCGCCGACACGATAACGTGCTGCCATCGTTACCTGACGAATCCATTCGACCGGCCTACGCTCAGTTTTGAAATACGCCATAGGCATTACGACATCGAGATTCTCAGCCAACTGGCTGTACTCCTGGCCAAATTTTTCACGCGACTGATGTGTGACACCCGCGTCGGCAATCAAGGCAGCCGACAGCTCAATACCGGCATGACTGTCCAGTGCCGTTTTTATATCATGCACGAATTGACTAATCTGCTCTGCGCGCCAGTCTGTCCAGGCGGTGTAATTTTCAGACAAAAGCTGAGCAGGTGTGACGCTATTCAGCGCCCTGGCCGTGGCAAACGTTTGTAATGCAGTCGGCGAATAGTCATGTGACAAACCAGGGTATCGGACATAGTCCAGGTGAATACCATCAAGCTCATAGTTGCTGACAAGTTGCTTTACAGTTTTTGTGATCGAATCTTTTACCTCAGGATTTGATGGTGAAAGCCAATCCAACGATACCGCACCATTATCGCCAACCATGGCCCATTCCGGATGCAATTGAGCCAGCACCGAGTTTCTAAACACTGGCAGCCATGCATGCACCCTTATGCCAGCTTCTCGCAATAATTGAGCATACTTTCCAAAGAGATCATGTTGCCCGCCTAGTTTGTCATCCTGTTTAACGAAATAATCGTTGCCCTCCGGATCACGGGCCATGAGATAAACTTCGGTGATGCCTTTTTCACGCAAATCCGCGAGCATGATGTCAGGCTCCGGCTGTTCAAGAGCGAGATTGAGCCAGACACCTAGTTGCCTGGGTTTGATTGATTGTGATTTTTCCAGCCAACCGTCAGCAGACATGAACATGCCATTTTGCTGGATAACGTAATCAATAAATTCATCAAGTATGGCCTTATGCTCAACAATGATGCGCGGATGCAACATCATTACCAACGGCCGTCCTGTTGCAGTTCGCTCTTGATATCGCGCTTTAAACCACGCCAGCGCATCGACGTCACTCATATTAAGCTGTTCAAACACCTCATAGTCCGATACCAATTGGCTAGAACCGTCTGCACTTATTGAAATGGGCAGCTCCAGTAATTGTTTCGGCTTGGCCCAACGCTCAGAGTCTGAACTATCGTAGCGAAACCCAAGTTCCTCCAGGGCGTCCATCACCTGCGGATTATAGGAAAGCATAGGCGCTCTGAACCAAACAGGGGGCTGACCAATTGCATCTTGCAGCAAAACCTTGCTGGCAAGCAGCTCTTTGCGCAATTCAGGTTGCGACAACTCCGCCAGGTTGATGTAGCTGTAGGCATTCGCACCTATGGTATGATTTTGCGCGAGCTGTTGAACCAGTTTGCCATGCTCTTCGACAAATTGCCCCGACATAAAAAATGTTGCCGGTTGAGTTAGATCAAGCGCGTTGATTGCAATGGCATCTGCTTGTTCCTGTGTATCAAAGGTTAGCAATACCGGCACCGATGCTGCGAACGAGTGCCCTACTGAAGCGAACAACAAAAACGGCAGCAGCAACATAGCTGCATATCCGCAGCGAAATAATTTGTTCATAAGGTTCATTATCCTGCCCATGTGGCCTCCTGCCTTTTGGCCTCGCGGTACATGGCAACCAGGCGAATCCAGGCTAGAAAAAGATTGTAGGGTTTTACAGTCAGCGCAGCGAAAATCAACTTTGGCTTCAAGGCATTCTCAAGTGCCAGTGCGATCAGGTATTGAATCGAAACCAGGAGCTCAATCAGCACCAGAATGATTAAGCCAAGGGCGAGCAGTTTCAGTGCCGCGCCGGAGAAATAGAGTAATAACGGAAAACTACCGAGCATGGCAATTTCGAGCAACACTGCAGCAAAGCCTGACAACAACGAGTATGGCATCCAAAACAAGCCAATGCTGCCAGCACTGCGGCGCAGAAAAATATCCCGGTATTGCGATAACACTTGCAGATTGCCACGATACCAGCGGGTGCGCTGCGAACCCAATACCCGCCAACGGCGCGGTACGTTTGTCCAGGCAATTGCGCGTGGTTCGTAAGCAGCTCGGTAACCCCGGCCGATGATTTCCAGCGTGGCGTCAAAGTCTTCAACCAGTGTTCTGTCTTTATAGCCCCCCATTTCGATCAGCACTGTTCGCCGCACGGCACATACCGGCCCCGGACACACAGTTACAGAGCCGCCACTACCAATTTGGGCCAGTTTCATGATGGTCTGAGCCTGCAGATATTCCAGGTTTTGCCAGCATTCCAGCATGAGGTTACTATTGGTCACACAAACCTTGCCGGCCACCGCCCCAACCGCCGGATCGTTGAAGTGCTCGACCATATAACGCAGCGCTGACTTGTCGAGGCGGGAGTCCGAATCAGAAAACATGATGATGTCGCCTTTGGCCTGATCAATGCCGGCGTTCAAGGCAGCAGCTTTACCGCGGTTGCGGCGCAAACGAATAAAGCGGATGGAATCATTGTCGACGGTGTATGGAGTGAAATCCAACGACCCATCATCAACCACGATAATTTCGTAGTTAGGGTAATCTTGCTCAAGAGCGCTTTTAAGGCTTTTCGCCATCGTGTTCTGCTCGTTATACGCAGGAATCACAAGGGTCACAAACGGGGTCGTTTTATCATCGCCGATCTGATTTGGGTATTTAAGCTGACGCCAACCGAGAAACAGCATAAAGGGAAAAATAATTCCGATCAGATAAAAACTGAGATAGGCAAAAAATGTGTTGGCAATCCAGCGCGGAATCACAAGCTCCATCGCTGGAAAGACCAGCTCCTTTATCCAGAAAGCGAGCTCCAGTATCAGTAGAAAGATGATGGCAGTTGTAAGTATGGCGAAGCTTATTACCACAAACTGATTAAAGAAACTCCGCCACTGACTGGCCCGGCCTACACCGGAACTCTGATAAATAAATCCATCCATATACAACTCTCAGGTCAACAGTCAGACCATTCCTTTCATATTAAATATAAGTGTAGTTTTTATAACGACTTGTGATCGTGATTACTTGATTGAAAGCAGCGCGATATGCCAAAAATGGCCATTTAAAACCATAATGAGCCGACATGGTCGACTCTCGCGTTTTTAATATGCTTGCCGAACTGCTACCCCCCTATGTGGATAGTTTTTGCATACGCTTTAGCCAGAGCAATGCATAGGGAGGGGCGGGTTGTAAGTCTTGGGGGATGAATTGACCATCCCCCGGCTTTTGTTTTTTTCTTTATTCGATTTCCTTGTACCAGAACACTCTTCGGCGGGCCTCAAGCGGTGTGCCGGGTGAGGTGTTTACATCCGTACCGGAGATTACAGCCTCATGCCTTTTCCCATCGATCTCGACAATGACAGGGACTGGCGAGGGTGGGTAGCCACCACCTGGCAGAGTAGAGGCTCGGTCACCTTCTGTCAGTCCTGCGTTGTTGTTCTGCTCAGTTGTTGCCGAAGCATCCAGGTAACTGACGATGTAGGCGCGGGCAATACCCAGGTTGCTGCTGCAACTGCCAGGGGTTGCCGCTGCGGGTTGGTTGGTATTGAAGAAAGTGCTGCCATTCAGGGTGACTGAGCCACCGACATTTTTTTCACCGCTTGCCAGTGTTATATACCAGCCCTTGGCGGCAGCCAGAGACGCAGCCGCGGCAAGCTTTTCTATGGCTGTACCATCCTGGATCTTGTTGGCTGTTGCATTATATAAGTCACCTTCCACGATTGTTCCAGCCCCCGTGTCCTTGAACATATAAAATCGGTTGGTGATACTGGTGTCGAATGGGTGCTCACGATCACCTGAACCGATCAGAATCACGTCATAAGCTGTTTCATAGACAACGTCTGGTGGATAGAGGAACTTACGCGCATTAGCACCACCGCTGCCAACATCGGCCAGTTTGGTCACCGTCCAAATAGCTGGGTTGATGTCACCAATATCTGCACGCCAGACATTACCTCCGGTATCGCCCACATAAAGACGATCAGTGTATTTATTGGGATCGCCGTCACGGTTGAGGACGGTGATGTCTGATGGGATGCTATAGGTCATGGCCGCGACAGTTTTATTATATGAGGCCCCGGCCGGACTTGGGCCTGCTTGCCAGATAAGCTGACCAGTCAAGGCGTTGATTACCATAATGCCGCGGCCCATAGTGTCTGCAGTGGCCGGTTCAGCATCTTCAGCAGGCGAATCATATCCAGCCCCCATGATCAGCGCGGGCGTGGCAGTGCCGCCGATATTAATGGTGACGACTTTGGGCTGGGACCAGGTTTGTCCCAGTTCGCTATAGCCGGTATCGGTGTTGTCCTTCTTCCATAACAACTTGGGATCGGTCGGGTTACTCACATCCAATGCGTACAGCAAGCGACCACCACGACGCATGCTGGGATAGATGTAGACCTTGTCTCCATCTGTATGGACCAGCTTGCCATCATCATTGGCGTCATATTGATAGACACCAATTGAGCCGTCGACAAAGTAGTCCCGGCGCGGATTGGCTGGATTGCTAGTGGTCCAGATCTTAGTGGTGTTGTCGCGCAGGCGCTTCAGCTTGCCAAAAAATTCTTCTGGCACAAATCCCCAGAGTTCATCCCCGGTGGTAGCATTTGCCAGTTTGCCGCCGTTGACTGCGTGAAATACACCGTCATTGGAACCGTAATAAATGATGACATCATTATCATCGTTATTGCGGTTGTAATTGATGACCGCAGGTCGAGAATGGAGAACATCACCGTGAATCGATGGACGCACTTCGTTAGTGACCGTGTCACCATCTTCATCCATGTTGTCTTCACCGCGTACCCAGTTAATGATGTTGTTCTTTTCTGTAACATCAGCAGCGCCGAGTTTGCCTTGGGTAATGTCGGCATTGCCAGTGTCAAATGCTGTTCCTGACAGTGAACTGTTAGTGGTGCAGGCACCGGTGCAGGTATATAGATTCCGCGTCGGGTAGTCCTCGCGTAGATGTTGTGCCGCCGCGCCTTTTTCTACCACTTCGCCATCAGGTGAATCAGAGCCTGATTTGGGTGTTCCACGCGGGTCGAAATCCCAGAAGGTGGAGGCGGTGGTCCAGTAACTGATCGCATTGCTAACGATAAAGCCAGTGGTGGGGCTCTGTGCCGGTGTTCCTACCGAGTCAGCCAGATAGAGGGTGCTGGTACCTGAATCATAGGCCAGTTGATAGAGCTTGAGATTACCAAACCAGCTTGGCAGAGCCTTGGCATCCGGGCGGAAAACTCCCATGTAGACCTGATTCAGGTTAGTGCCGCGCACGTTAACACTTACCGGCAGGGTGGTAGAGGCAAATACACTATTGACCGCCTGAATTTCATCCAGAATTTCTGTCAGTGCATCTGCAATATCTGATGCATTTTGTGCTGTGTAATATTTGCCATCACCTTGAATAGCGATGCTTTCGAGCCACTTCCGTGCTCCCTTGAACTTATTGGTGTTTTTCTTATTTGAGTTGGGATTATAAACATCGATGACGTAAGTGACGATTTCATCACCGCCATTCGCCATGTAACGGCTATATTCATCAGACATATTCGCCTGAAAGTTGCTGGGTGTTACCGGCACCGCGCTGGTATCACCGCCATGGGCGCTGAGATTTGCTTCTGCGGGGTTGTTTTCACCGCTGTCCGGTTCGCCATTTCCAATCAGAATGATATATTTTTTGCCACAGGTGCCGGCTGAGGGGCTGACGTAGTTCCCGCCACTGATCGCAGCAGCATCATAACCTTCAAGGTTCCTTCCCGGATTTGTTGCCTTGAAGACACCATCCTGCAGACCGGATGCAGGTGTGGCGCCACGATAATAAAGTAGTGCCTCATTTATCATCAAGGCATAGGGGGCGTTGTTGGTCTTGGGCAGCATTTCTGTGCCGGTCTTGAGGCCGTTGTCATAAAGTTTTGTTTTCCAGGCGGTCTGTTCGGCGGCTGTTAATTTCTTTACAGCGGAGAATATCTTTCCGCCCTTGGGGCTGTTGCCAGATGAAAATATCGAAAGACCAATGTTGACCCTATCAGTAAATTTGGCGTCGGTGACGGTGTCATACATGGCCTCATGCACCAGTTCTTTTTTGGTCACGCTACCAAGGTTGGAGTTCCAGTTGGCTGAGTTATCGATCATGAATAATACGTTGGGTAAATCAGCACTGATCGCCGGATTTTCCATGAATAGATCGATATCTTCCGCCACTACGGTGTGATTGAGTCCGAGCGCCAGGGCTAACGTGCAGGTTGAAAATATGTGTTTAATCTTCATGCTACTTCTCCTAAGGACAGCCCCCGGCTGGTAATTTGATTTCAACGCCTTGATGAATGACGGTTTGGGCACCTGTCGCTGCATCTGTGACTGATGCACTGACTTCCCAATGAGTGTCTTCCGGCACCAGCGTCCAGGCGGCGGAGTAGCCTGATGCAGGTGAGGTATCTATGCATGAGCGCTGTGAAATAGCCACCGACAATCCATCAATAGTCACGGTTGGCGTGGTGGTGCTGGTATTGAAGTAGTCGATGTCGCTCATCACCTGTTCAAGCACATCATTAACAGCGGCCTCGGTTTGTTGTTGGGCCTGCATATTGTCGATGATGCGCAGATTGATAGTGCTGGTATTAATGCTGGAAACAGCAAGCAAGGTCATGATGACCAGCATGATCAGACTAACCACCAGTACGGCGCCCCGCTGGCGTTTGATTGAAATCATGATTCCCTCCGTCCGGCAGGATTAACAAGCCTAACTGCCGTGCTGAATAGATGTCGTTTATAGGCGTCGCCAGGGGTGGCAACCGAGCCGGCCAAGCCCAGATTGTAGGTTTTGTTGTCGCTATAGCCTGCGCTTAGCTCGGTGTTGCGGGCAAGCAAATATATTCGCGCGCTGACAACATTTGACCAGTCGGTGGTCGTGGCGGGAGCAACCACATATTCATCATTAGCACCCGTGGCTGATTCGTTAGGAATGCCATCGCCGCTGCGGTCAATGCCATACTCAATCTGGAAATTTTCGATGCCTTCGACCAGGGGTTCGGTCACCATGCTGGTGGTGGTGCCAACGCTGCTGAGCACCAGGCGTTTAAGTGTAGGGATGGGTCTGCCATCGTCAGAGCTGGCGCTGCAAGTGCTGCCAGTATGAACATTGCAGGGACTCACGTAATAGATTTCGACGCGGTAATCACGAATATCAGCGACAGTGAAGCCGTCTCGCTTAAGAAGATTAAAAGTGGTTGGGTTGTTGGTGCCGTCATCTGCTACATCCAGCACGAAACTGCTACCGCGCGTTTGGATATAGACAGTTCCTTGATCCAGTGTGCCTACGGCAGTTGAGCTCGTAGTAGCACGACGAATGACAAGAATGTCGGTGCCGGCAACATGATTGGCATCATCCAGACAGCTGACCGATGCGGCCGAAGCGGGAGCGTTGTAGCCTTGTATGTGCAGCGGAAGCCCATCATCAATGCTGGCGGGAGTGGTCAGGCATGGGCTGGGCAGTGCGCCAGGCAGTGTTAATGTATCTGCTTCAGAATATTCACCATAAAAACCCGCATGTTGAATAGACTCCTTGAGTAACTGAACTGCATAGCGGCCATTTTCCAGCTGTCGGCTGGCCTTGGTGAGTTCGCTATAGCTTTGATTGGTGTTGGTGATTAGCGTAATTAATCCAGCCATTAGTATTAAACCAATGGTGAGTGCCACCATTAGCTCGATAAGCGAAACTCCGCGCTGCTGGTGAGCACATTTTGTTGTTGTTAAATGCTGTGTAATTCTGGTCATTGAGTTACTCGCTGATGGCTAACCGAGATCTGCAAAACGGACTGTTTGGGTCACGACGCGGCGTTTTGATTCTGCGGTATAAAGATTCTGGCCACAGGTGTTCGTAGGTACTATGGTGTCAATCGACCCTTGCCAGGCAACGGCAATGGTGTAGGTGTCCGTGCCTGCGTCATAGGAAACACATCCCCTGCCCCCGATCATGCTGCCTGTATTTGAACCACCCAGAGTTTCACCTGTACCTTTGAGCATGTTGTCCCATGCGGTGATATCGGCATCCGCCAAGGCTCGGGTGGCAGTTGTGCCAGCAGCGGTACAATTATTGATGGCGGTGATGCCTTCACCAAGATACGCTGCGCCTGTCGTACCGGCACTGGTGACATAACAGTCCACCGCAGCACGATTGGTATTGATGCGGTTGACCATATCTTCGAGCAGAAGTAGGGCTTGTGCGCGTTGATAAGATTCGAACTCAGCCTGCTGGGCACGGGACTGCAGTGCTGCAAGTCCGAGCAGACCAACCGCGACGATGATCAAAGTAATCAGGACCTCCAACATGGAAAACCCTTTAATCTGCGGTATGTTTTTCATGAGCATGTTCCATCCAGGGTGATATTGGGCATGCCGCTCAGGTCGAGAGCGACAGAACGTTTTTTTACTGCAGCGCTAAGCGCAGAGTCGCATATATCAAAGTTGACATTAGCGCCAGCCGATAACCGGCCGGTACGTTGGAAGGTGACGATTACGGGGCCGCCTGACACATCGATGTTGTTCAGGCTGCTCTGGATTTTCAGGCAATTGGTGGCATCTGCAACACATTGGGCATAGGTTTTGGTGCCATCCGTGGTGATTGCCCAGCCATCTTCCCAGTCGGTATTTTTGACCATGAAGACCTGGTTGTTGCGTTTTATCGCTTCGCTGCGAGCATAAAGCAGGGATATATGCAGATCCTGTGCTGCTGTTTTTACCCTCTGATTGGCCGTGAAATCACGATATGACGGCACCGCCAGCGACGATATAATCGCCAATACCGCTAGAGTGATCATGAGTTCTACCAGGCTGAAGCCTTTGACTGCTTTGTAATTCATGCGACTACCACTCATCGGCTGGTGTGCGTGTGCCGAGCTCATTAAGTGTTTGATTGCTTTCGCCAGCCATCATTGAGCCAGCTACTGGGGTGGCGGTTACGGTAAACGTCGAGGCCGCCAGATTGCCGATAGTCACGGTGTAATAGCCAGTCACATCATCCGGGGATGAGAGACCCAGCTGGGCCAGGGTGCCGTAAGTGCGGGCATCGAGGCGGTATTGTTCCTGACGATTGGCGATATTCATCAGATACTGTTGTGTTGCAGAACGCTTAGCCCGTTTTACATGGTCTGTGTAAGCGGGATAGGCGATGGCGGCCAGGATGCCAATTATCGCGACAACGATCATTAGTTCAATTAAGGTAAAACCGGCATTTTTCCATTTGGCCATAGTTGTTACTCTGTTTTTCATGTTGATACCTTAAGCTGTTGTCTTGAATGAGATATATCTGTTATGAGACGCATGTTTCGCTGAAATCAAGCGGCTATTACTATAATTAGCGTGCAGAAAATGGATTAATTAAGGGGGATACCTCTCACTTTTCCCAAACGGTATCGATAAGCGGATGAACGGTTTTTGCGGGCAGGATCAACGATGACCAGGAAATGAAATGCAATGAAGTGGAAAGTGCGCCGCCGGCGAAGGGCGAGCCACTTTTTTTTGCGAGGAAGTTGTTTAACTGAGTATAGAATTATAAAAACGTCAGCTGGTAGCCTGACGAAATCCGCCACTCACTAACTTAAGCCATTGTTAAACATGGCTTTTTAAATAACGCTTATCTGAAACATCTAAACCCTGCAGTATGCTTCAATGATTTCAAGACTGACAAAAACAGCTGTGGCGACACTGAGGCACCTGAATTAAACTTGATATGCTTTGAAATGACTTGTGGGAATACAATGAGTTATTGCGTATTAATCCATACGATATTGGCTTTTTGTCTTCAAACAAAATTACAACTAATTTATAAGGATACTCTAGATTAATTCGTTTTTCGTCATTCCGGCGCATACCCAAAGGGCACAAGTGCCGGAATCTAGTAAGGCATTGCATTAGAAGCACTGGATTCCGGGTCTCGACCAACTGTTCCGGACAGGGTCTACCTCGCCCATCCATGGACTCGTACGCTATGCTTCGCTCGGCTTGTGCCCGTTCTCTGGGTGAATGACGAATTAATTAGAGCGTCCATAAAAATAAAACAATCACAAACTGAGTTACATAATCATGCCAACAGCTCAAATCAAACCAACAATATCTCTACTATTTATCTTGCTGACATCAGCTTGCACCACCACCTACTACGCCACCATGGAACAGTTCGGCGTCCACAAACGCGACATCCTGGTCGACCGGGTTGAGGATGCACGTGACGCACAGCAGGAAAGTAAAGAACAGTTCAAATCCGCATTGGATCAATTCAGCTCAGTGCTAGGCTTCGAAGGTGGTGACCTCGAGGACAAATACAACAAACTTAACGATGAATTTGAAGAGAGTGAAGAAAAGGCCGAAGATGTGCGCGACCGTATCGCCAAGGTTGAAGAAGTCGCCGATGACCTGTTTGAAGAATGGCAGGAGGAGTTGTCTCAATACAGCAGCCAGTCAATGCGCCGTTCCAGTGAAACAAAACTCAAACAGACCAAGAGTGAATACAACAAACTGATCACGGCCATGAAACGGGCGGAAGCGAAAATGGATCCGGTATTGGATGCATTTCGTGATCAGGTGCTTTACTTAAAACATAACCTTAATGCCAAGGCTATTTCATCACTGCAACAAGAACTGGTCTCAGTACGCTCTGATATCTCGGCGTTAATTAAGGAGATGGAAGCTTCAATTGCTGAAGCCGATTCATTCATCCAGTCGATTTCGAATTAGCCATGTCACCCAAACTTGGTTATATCGGTTTAGGCCTGATGGGCCGGCCTATCGCTTTAAACTTGCTCAAGGCAGGCTATTCAGTTGCAGTCTATGCGCGACGCGATGCCTCACTGACAGCTGTTACTGACGCCGGCGCTTGTGACTATCCTTCAGCAAAGCAGCTGGCTCAGCATTGCGATATCATCTTTACCAATGTCTCAGACAGCGGTGATGTTGAAGAAGTGGTGTTAGGTGACAATGGCATCATCATGGGTGCCCGGCCCGGCAGCATTGTAATTGATATGAGCACAATCTCGCCCATGGTCACACGTCACATCGCCACACAACTTGAAAACAAGGGTATTGAGATGCTGGACGCGCCAGTGTCTGGCGGCACTCAAGGTGCCATCGATGCAACGCTGTCAATCATGATCGGTGGCAAAGCGGAAATTTTCGAAAAAGTCTTACCGCTGCTGCAGGTGATCGGCAAAAACATTATCTATATTGGTGATCACGGCGCAGGCCAGGTGACTAAAGCCTGCAATCAACTGGTAGTGGCGCAAAGCATGGCGGCTATCGGCGAGGCATTTATCTTGGCGCGCGCATCAGGCGTGGATCCCAGCAAAGTGCGCCAGGCCTTATTAGGCGGCTTTGCCGGCAGCCGCATTCTGGAGGCCCATGGTCAACGCATGCTGGATGAAAACTTTGAGCCAGGCTTCAAGGCAGGATTACATCAAAAGGATATGGGCATTGTGTTGCAGACCGCTGAACAACTGGGCATAAAGCTGCCCGGCGCTGAACTGGTCAGCCGCTATCTCGATCAATTAGTTGAACAAGGGGGTGCCGAACTTGATTCATCCGCCCTGGTGAAACAGTTAGAGGCGCTTGCGGGCATTAAAATAAAAACCTGAAATACGGGATTAAAATAACAACGTCGTTTAAATCTATTTTAACAACAACGCCCGCACTTCGGCTGTAAAGTCAGCCTCCAGCCACGGGGCAATCCCGGGATAGGTACCTAGCAAGCGATTATCTGCTGACAGAAACAGGGTATAGGGCACCACCGGCACACCCAGCGCATCGCTATCATCTTCATTCAGCTGTAATGCTGACATGTCGAGCTTATATTTCTTGATGAAATGTTTGGTCTGGGCAATCTTTTGATCCAGCGATAAGGCCAACACTTCGATTTCCTGATTCTCTTTTTGCCATTGAATCAACTCAGGCATCTCTTCACGACAAGGAATACACCATGCCGCCCAAAAATGCAGCAACTTGGGTTTATTTCCAATCTCGTAGAGACGATGTTCTTCACCCTGGCCATTCATCCAGCGCAAGTCAGGCACCGGCTGTTGATCACCCGCATCTATTTCAGCCAACGCCATACTGCACAAAGGCAAAAACACTAACGCCACAAGTATTTTTTTGATCATTACATTCATATCACTGGTCGGCTGTTAAAAAATAAAACACCTGCTCAAGCTCCTGCTCTGTCAGTGGCGGCATACCCGACGTCTCCATTCTCTTTTGCATATTCTTAAGAATGATACGCCACTGCTTGGGTTTGAAGCCGCTTGCAGTGGGTGTTTGGTGACAGGTATCTGCACAGCGAAACTCATAGACTTCCTTGCCTGCCTCATAGGTTTCATCAGCCTGGGCATTGAGCGACAGAACAAATAACAACGCGATTATCAATTTGGATTTATATCTCATGGCAGTAAGTCATTCAGGGTGTTAGTCAGGCCATCACCGTTACGATAATCTTCATTCATCAAAATTGTGCCATTAGTGTCAATCACCACCACACTACCCATGGCCGCATTAAATTGTTCCATCACCCCCTGCTGAGCATCGACCAGGGTAATGAAATCCGAACCCGCATAACCATTGGCCATCTCTGATGCACGGGCACCTTGCACGCTACCCGACACATAATCAACCAGGGCATAAACAACCGTACCACGCGTTTCAAACGCGGGAATTACCAGATTATACATATGATCCGAATGAGCCAGACAAATTGGACACCACATGGTGAAATAAAGCACCACAGCGTCTGCCGGAGCGCTTCCCGTGGCCAGGTGCTCTGACAATTGAAAGGTCTGATCGGTGCTGCTGCGCAGCGAGAAATCCGCTGCGACTTGACCCGGCTGATGGCCAATCGTGCCTGTGGTTACCGCGGGCCGCAGATCTGCATCGGAAGGATTCAGATCGTCAGTCAAATCACCGCCACAGGCCGACAAGCCCAGCATGGCTGCAATCAAAAACATGCGTAACAGATATAAATTAACGAAATACATGACTCAACACTATAGATACGATATCGGTGGTCGGAAAATTTCTGCCCCAGCCTTCCCTATCAAAGGCATGACTCCAGATAAGTTTTGTTATCCAGTCGCGATCGTCACTGGCCCAGGCCAGGATTGCTGAAGCAGATTGCTTGCGCAAACCTGATGTTGTGTCAGTTACGCCATTGATCTCGCCCTGATCCTCATCCAGATAGGTGTATGCCAGGGTGCCGGTGATCGATTGCATGTTGCCGGTAAAATAGGTGTAGCCAAACGCCAGTGATGTTTTTAGACGGTCACCACGCTGCCGCTCATAGGGCTCAACATAGTTACCATATTCGCGATTCACAGAACGCGATAAGTATTTACCATAACTAAAGCTGAAGGTGGCATTCCAGGGATAGATCGTTTTGTCTGCCAAAAAGTTTGCATCGAGGCGATACAAACCCAGGCCTGTGATATCAAAATTATCTTCAACATTGTCATAAGGCGATATGCCGGTTGGTACGGTCAGCGTTCCACCCCAGTAGATTGCCGGGATCAGGTCTTTCCAGCTTTTTACCTTCCAGACACAGGCAATCTTATCGAACTGCTCATACCACACAGAGATCTGGGCATCACCAAGGCCTGAGGTGTTGCGCTCAAAACTGGCGTACTGATTTTGGTTCCAGACATAAGGCAGCAAAATAGACGCCTGCCAGCGTGACGCCAGGCGATGACCATAACCAAGATTCAGACGATATTGATTCAAATCCGAACCGGGTGGGTCCGGTGACCAACTGCCGTCGCCGGTCCAGAAGCCATCGTACTTTTCATAATCCACACTGGCTTCCAACATGGCTTTGGAGAATTTGGGCAGGATCAGTGATGTCGCTGAACTGCCACCACAACATGATGCCGCCATGAGCTGAGTGGAAAAAAGGAGGGAAATCGCGCCTGTAATGAAAAGGGAGGGCAGACGCGATCGCCACTCAAGGGGGAGGTACTTCATTGCCTACGGTGCGGTAAAGATCAGTGCTGCATCATCCCCACCTGCTGTTGTCATGACAGAAGCCGTTCCATCATTGACCGTTAGGCGAAAACTAACCGTGTTCTGCTGTGTGGTTTGCAAACCGACCAGACCAGTGATCGTGAATAAACCGTGATTTGTATTGTCCTCAGTCATTGACTGCCAGGTGGCGCCAGCGTCCAGTGATACGTCAAGCGTCACCGAGGCCAATGTCACATCTGGACGCATGCCCATATCATTGGCAGACCCGTGTAGCATCTGGCCGGTATATGCCGCCGGAAATGTCATCATGCTATGGCCGCCACTCATTGAGCCCATGCTCATATTGCCAATGTCTTGGGTAGAAACAAATACGCTCAAGTCATGAGTGCTATTTGAATTATTGCTGACCTCATGTAACCAAACCCGGTAGGGACGCGGCTGGGTCATCGCCATCATGGTGGTCCACTGATGGTTTACGTTGCTGACCTTAGAGAAGAAGGTATTGCCACCCATGGGCATCTTTACCTGCGGATGAAACATCACCGATGTGGTGACAACGTCGTCAGTCGTTGCAGGGTTGCCATCCACATCTTCACTGATGTTAACCGGGTAATCCCACACACCCATTGGCATGCCAGAGTCACCCATGCCCATCTGGGAAGCCATAACGTAATAGCTATCCAGATAATAGATACCTGATGCCGCCTCGCTGAGATCAGCATCATGACCATGAGGTGTGGTGTGATCATGCCCACTCAGCATATGCATATAGGGGTGCTGACTCACTTGCTTGAAATGGGTGTCGCTGTTGAGATCAATCGGATCGCCAGTCGCGGCATCCGTAAGGGTGATTTTATGTTTGACGCGCGAGGTCGAGAAGCCGGACATAATGGGCACATTTACAGCGCTATCCAACGTCACTGTCAGCATCCTGCCTGAAGCAGTGGTGATTGTTTTACTGGTCCCTGGCAGATCGTAAGCAATTGCGGGCAGGCCCATAATTGGCGCCGACAAACCCGCTATGTTGTTGCTGCTGCCAGCAAATCCACCGTGGGCTGCCAACAAACGCGCCGATAGCGGATTGGTTTCGTGCAGGGTTTTCAGATTCACCGCTGCGTTGCCAATCATCACCGCAGCATTCGTCCCATCAACACCATCGAGGCTGTCATCCGACAAATCATCCGCCAGCGCTGCCAGCATGGCGGCAATATCATCACCACTCAGATTCAGGTCGTTAGCGAGCTGACTGAATACTCCGGCGTGGAAGGCAGCATCCCTGTCTGCTTGTGGGCGAGCCGCCGCTGTCGCACTGTCGGTAGTGGACGGATCAAACGGCACTGCTGCCATATTGGGCTGATAACCAAAGGCGTTCTGAAATGCTGCCGTCGCCTGGGTCATGGTCATGTTGTGCTGACGCACCAGGTGGTGAATCACCGTACTCTCTGGTGACACCGGTGCATTACCGGTATCGCCAGCCGTGAACTGGTTCGCTGCCATGATCAAGGCAAGCGGATTTGCCGAACTCAGGTTGACCGTATCTCCGGAAACCTCATCGGTGTAACTGCCCGTGACTATAAAAGTCAGCACCTCATCCAATTCACTGATTGGCAGAGTCAGCGAAAATGTGCCGTCTGTTACGTTACCTGTTGCTACGTCATTACCATCCGCATCGCTCACCACCACACTACCCGTCACCGCACCCGCTATGGCAGTGCCATTAATCGTTGCTTGAGCAGCGTTTGCGCCAATAGCTGGCACAGCAGTTGTGCTATCACTGCCACATCCGGACAAACCAAAAACCAAAACAGAAGCCACTGCGGCCTTAACAGCCACTTGGGTTGGTGAACAACGCATTCAAATCTCCTCTACTAAAACGGCTGAATCGTGATTTTTTATGTCGGCTATCTTATTTACACATTAATACTCGAGGAATGTGGCATAATGTCGCACCTAAATTAATTCATGAATTACAAATGGTTACAGACAAACTAATTCGGTGGCTGGCGCAACGAACCAGGCTGGTTAGGTGATGCCGCGTCTTCATGGAGTTTTTTTGTTAACGTATTGAACTGACAAATTGAAGCGCCAGAGGCGGTTTACACACAGTAATCTCACACAACACTTTTCATGGTGGGCTTGATAAATGCGAAATAAATTACCTGGATCAATCACAATTCTGTTGCTGTTACTGCTAAGCACTGCCAGCCAAGCTGAAGAAGTTATTTTTGATAGCGGCTATAGTGAAGTCATGCAGAATAATGTCAGCAACATGCAAGACATTCTGTTTGGCATCATGGTTGAAGACTATAAGCAGGTGGAGAATATTGCCGAGGATATCGCCTATCAACCCGGCCCTGATCTGGAAAAGCGCCTAGCCCTATTGCAAAAACTCGAGATGGAGGCCGTCACCTTCAAACTTCATGAAGACAAGGTGCGCCAAAACGCCCTAAAACTGATGAAAGCTGCCGAAAAAAAAGATCGCCTTGAGGTGCTGGAGAAGTTTTCCACACTAGCGACAAGCTGCACTGAATGTCATATCGGTTATCGCGAAAAGGTACGCAGCTTTCAAAAAGGGAGATAACCCCCAACGCTTACCACTAACTGTTTAATATTCGCATCAGATATAACAAGCCAGACTCCATGACAGAGCAGATTAAACTCATCATCGTTGCTCTAATTGCCGTCCTGTTTGCCTTTGCTGCCCATCAGTTGTTACAGAGCGACGCCTCCGATGCTATGCAGGAGTATGAAACACTGCATCAAAGTCTTTCACAGAAAGAACAAGTGACTACAGAAGAAAGACAACAGCTGGAACAACTCTTTCGCAAGATCAACTCAGAAGCGAATATAAAAGCTGCACTTAAAGAAACCCTCATTCGCTATAGCCTCTTCCTTATCGTGCTCGTCCCCACCGTGATCATTGGCGCGCGCATCGCAAACTTCAAACAAGATTACAATCTATACGCGGCTGGAATTATTTTTGTCGCGTTTATCCTCAGTGGTTCAGTGATCATCGGCGCCATCATGGGCACCCTGTTCTTTATTGTCAGTCAAAGCAAAAAAGCTCCCAAATAAAAACGGCCGCGACAGGTTACGCCTTCGACACCAAGCAGCCCATCTCCTGTGCCAGCAACTTCATGTCATCTTTGCGCTGATAGGTGGGCCGCCAAACCAGGGCGATTTCACGGTGAGGCCCTTTTTCTGCCAACGGCCGCAAGCGAATGTCGCTTTGCTGCACCAGGGCAGAATCCAAGGCCATCGCCGGGATAAACGTAATGCCCTGGCCACCAGCCACCATCTCAATCATGGTGTAAAGACTGGTGCCCTGCAGCGCAGCTTTACTTTGTTTGCCCTTGATATGACAGGCACTAAGGGCCTGATCACGCATGCAATGCCCCTCTTCCAGCAGCATGATTTCATCCAGGGGCAGTTTGGCAGAGGGAATCGCGCGACCCCGACTCAGCGCATGCTGGGGTGGGAAGGCAACATAAAAGATCTCCTGCCAAAAAACTTCAAACTCAAATCCGCCCAGGTCATAAGGCAATGCCAGAATGGCGCAATCGATCTGGCCGTTGTGCAAGCGTTCCATCAATCTGCTGGTCTGATCCTCGATCAACTGCAGCTTCAGCCCTGGATAGCGCTGCCTGATGTCTGGCAACACCTGTGGCAACAAAAACGGACCGATAGTGGGAATCACCCCCAACCGCAAGTCGCCCACCAGGGTGCCCTGCCCGCCATGGGCCTGCTGCACCAGCTCAGCACTCATTTCGATGATCTGGCGTGCCTTATCCACCAGCGCCAAGCCCAGCGGCGTAGGCATGACCTTGCGCTTGCTGCGCTCAAACAACTGCACCCCCAATAGGCTCTCCAGCTCCTGAATACCAGAACTCAGGGTCGACTGGGTGACAAAACAGCGCTCGGCTGCCTGGCCGAAATGGCGCAGTTCGGCCACGGCGAGAAAGTACTGCAACTGACGAATGGAGGGCAGATTCATAAATCGTATTTTTCGATTACTAATATTCAATTAATCCATTGGATCGATATTACCTCAGGACTTAAGATGCTTCCACAGTTACCTAGCAACCAACCCAACAAGGAGAAACAACATGTCAAACGAGACAATTTCAAAAACCATTAGCAACCTCGAAGCAGCTTTTGCCGGTGAGTCCATGGCTAACCGCAAGTATCTATATTTCGCCAAAATTTGCCGTCAGCTTGGCGCCGATGATGTGGCCGAGGTGTTTGAAAACACGGCAGTGCAGGAAACTGCCCACGCCTTTGGTCACCTGGATCTGCTCTACCCCAAAGAAAGCTTGTCGGTAACAAAGATGCTCGAGTTGGCCATTGAAGGTGAGACCTATGAGTACACTGAAATGTACCCGTCTTTTCGTCACACGGCACTGGAAGAAAAAGACCACGCCGCGGTGGCCGAGATCGATGAGCAGATAGCCGAGTCGAAAGAGCATGCCGAACAGTTCGCGGCCACGTTGGAAAAAGCAGCCAAGCGCTTTGCCGCGCTGACCAAAGTGGAAGAGCGCCATGCCAATCACTACCGTGACACTCTGGCCAAGCTCCAAAGCTAATCCGTATTTAAATTTTAAACTGTTGATAAAAGGAGCAAAAAATGAAAAAGTGGCAATGCGTTGTGTGTGGCTTCATCTATGATGAAGCAAATGGTTTACCGGATGAGGGTATCGCACCTGGCACAAGCTGGAATGATATCCCGGATGACTGGAGCTGCCCGGATTGCGGCGTAGCTAAAGCTGACTTTGAAATGGTTGAAGTGTAAATATGGATGCAATCGTTGTTATCGGTACCGGCCTGGCCGGCTATGGTGTGGCGCGCGAGTTTCGCAAGCTGGAGCAAACCAGCCCATTGCTGATCATCACCTCGGATGACGGCCGCGCCTACTCCAAACCCATGCTCTCCACCGCCCTGACTAAAAACAAGGCGGCGGCAGAACTGGCCAGCGCCGATGCCGACACGATGGCAAAACAACTCAACGCCGAGATCCGCACCCACACGCGGGTCTCGGCCATCGATAGCGAAGCACACACGCTTCAAATCGAAAACGAAACCGTGTCCTATTCAAAGCTGGTGCTGGCACTTGGCGCAGATCCATTTCGTCCCCCGTTGGAGGGTGACAGTGATCAGGTGTTGTCGGTCAACGACCTGAACGACTACCGGCGCTTTCGTCAAGCGCTGGAACACAAGAATCATGTCGCCATTCTGGGTGGCGGCCTGATTGGTTGTGAATTTGCCAATGACCTGGCCAACAGCGGCCATCAGGTTGACCTGATTGACCGCAACACCCTGCCCCTGGGCAGCTTGTTGCCCAAGATTGTCAGCGAAAAACTATTGGCAGCCCTGCAACAATTAGGGGTGCGCTGGCACGGTGGCACCACCGCGACGCGGGTGAGCAAACGCGATACGCATTTCGAGCTTGAACTTGAAGATGGAAAACAGATTAATGCCGATGTGGTGTTGTCCGCCATTGGTCTCAGGGCACGCACAACATTGGCGAGTGATGCCGGACTGAAGGTAAATCGCGGTATTGTGGTAGACCGCTATCTACAAACATCAGTCCAAGACATCTATGCTCTGGGTGACTGCGCCGAGGTCGAAGGCCACCTGCTGCCTTATATCAATCCGCTGATGCGGGGGACTCGCGCCCTGGCGCAAACCCTGGCAGATAATCCCACGCCGGTGACCTATCCAGCCATGCCTGTCACCCTGAAGACCCCTGCCTATCCTATTTCTGTGCTGCCACCACCACCCGGGATTGAGGGTGAATGGCAAATCGAGGATGAGGAAGATGTGTTGCGGGCCCGGTTTATAGATCGCAGCAAAACCCTACGCGGCTTTGTATTGTGCAACAAAGCCACCAGTGAAGCGGGACGCCACGCAACGGAAGTGCCTGCACTACTGAATTAGTTGGAAATGATAGTGGATTAAAGCAATCCAGTAGCAGATCGATATTTTCTTTACCCAGTTTAAAAATGGTACCCAGCTTAAGCTGACAAAGAGAATATGGATATAACGCCCTTTCTTAAAATGATGGTCGAGAAGAATGCGTCCGACCTGTTTTTCAGCACCAACGCACCTCCCTGTATGAAAATAGAAGGCACCACTGCCCACCTTGGGCATAACTCGCTACCACCTGGCGCGGTGAAGAAGCTGGCCTATTCCATCATGTCACAAGAACAAATTCAGGAGTTTGAAAAGACCCTGGAAATGGATCTAGCTATATCTGCCAGGGCAACCGGACGTTTTCGCGTGAACATTTTCCGCCAACGCGGTGAGGTCTCTATTGTCATTCGCTATATCACGGCGCTAATCCAATCGACTGAAAACCTGAGCTTACCGCCAATACTGAATAAACTTATTATGGAGCCACGCGGCCTGGTGTTGGTGGTCGGCACCACCGGCTCGGGCAAGTCCACCACCCTGGCCTCGATGATCAACTATCGCAATCATCATAAAACGGGGCACATCCTTACCATCGAGGACCCAATCGAGTTTATTCATCAGCACCAGAAGTCGATCGTGAATCAGCGCGAAGTGGGATTGGATACGCACTCTTATACCAATGCCCTGAAACGTGCCATGCGCGAGGCACCTGATGTGATCATGATTGGTGAGATCCGCGATCAGGAGACCATGAAACAGTCATTGGCCTATGCTGACACCGGCCATCTTTGTCTCTCGACCCTGCATGCCACCAATGCTTCACAAACACTTGAACGCATCATCAATTTCTTTCCGGAAAAGGTCCATCGTCAACTGCACATGGACCTGTCTCTGAGTCTGCGCGCAATTATTTCACAACGGTTGGTCATCGGTGTCGATAAAAAACGGGTGCCGGCCGTGGAAGTAATGCTCAATACGCCCCACATTTCCGACCTGATTCAAAAAGGCCATATCAGCGATATCTCAGCTGCGATTGAACAGGGCAAAGACGTAGGCATGCAGACCTTTGATCAAGCACTGTTTGACCTCTATGAGGTAGGCAAGATCTCTGCCGAAGAAGCATTGAACAATGCAGAGTCGCGTAACAACCTGGGGCTTAAAATACGCTTGGGTAAGGATGGCAGCGTAGATATGGATGAACCGGACGATTACTGCCTGGTTGAATGATACGCCCCCTATACCAGGGCCTGTAATAAAACGCTAACTAACTCGCTTTGTTATCCAGTCAGCAATCTTCATCATATAGTCTGGATAATTGATTGGCATCACATGCCCAGCGGGTGTTTCAAGCCATTCCCCACCCTGAAAAGCGGCATGCAATCTTGAAGCGCGTTGCAGCATAAACTCGGACTCCTTCTTGCCCACCACATGTAAACTCGGAATGGCCAATGGTGAATCAAACAGTGATTTTATAGCAGGATCACCGGGGAGAAAGCCGCCGCACATGACTGCCCAATCAAATCCAAAATCATAGTCTGGGACATTTTGCTGATAGGCGGCCATAATCGCTGTCAGCACTGCACCCTGGCTCCATCCAAGCACACCATCGATTGGCCCATGACGCTGGCAATATTGTCTGATCGCGCTCAAGGTATCACCCAGGCCTAGATAGTCGGGAGGTTTATTATTCGTGGCCCGATACCAACACCAGTTCAAGCCCGGCCCTATACGGGACGCAGGCATTGCCACCTGAAACTGAGCGACCATGGCACGCACCTCATCTTCCGGACATTCGATCGGTCCTTGAAGATAGATAAAGCTCACTCTATCTGATAGCGCAACTTCAAGCGGCGCTAACCATTCAGCTAGCCAATCCTTGGTCATGGCATAACCGTGCAGACATAAAACTTTTTTCTTCATGATTAGATTCAGTACAATAGTCTCAACTTCATGTTCATAGTAGTTAGAGTTTAGTCTACACTTTGGCCATTACTATTTTTCATTCAACTTTATTATTGTGCATGAGACATTCTCTTTCATTTCAAAAGCAAATATTAGGCTTATTCTTCATAGCCATCCTATTTGCATGCGGCCAGGCACAAACTGCGCAGACATTCAAAACCACCATCATTGTGGCAGGTCTGGAGCACCCCTGGGGCATGGCCTTCTTACCCGATGACCGCATGCTTATAACAGAACGTCCAGGGCGATTACGTTTAGTTGAGCAAGGCAAGCTTAATCCCGCACCGATTAAGGGGCTACCCAATATCACTGCACAAGGACAAGGTGGCTTACTCGATGTTGCTATTCATCCTGATTATAAAAACAATGGCTGGATCTATCTGTCCTATAGCGAGGCAGGCTCAGACGGGCTTGGCACCGCTGTCGCTCGCGCCAAACTAGACGGTATAAAACTGAAGGACACCGAAGTAATTTTTCGCATGGACCCAAAAGGCCATGGCGGCAGACACTTTGGGTCGCGGCTGGTATTTGATCGTAACAACTATCTTTTTATCACTGTCGGTGAACGTGGTGATCGAGCACGGGCACAACGATTGGATGATCATGCCGGTTCTGTTATTCGCCTGCATGATGATGGCCGCATCCCTAACGATAATCCATTTGCAAATAATAAAAACGCCAAGCCGGAAATTTATAGTTATGGCCACCGCAACCCACAAGGCATGACCTTGCACCCTGACACCAACGAACTATGGCAACATGAACATGGCCCGCAAGGGGGTGATGAAATAAATAAAATCAAACCAGGTGTAAATTACGGTTGGCCGGTTATCACCTATGGCGTCAACTATGTGATCGGCACAAAAATTGGTGAAGGCACTCATAAAGAAGGCATGGAACAACCACTCTACTACTGGACACCTTCCATCGCTCCATCAGGCATGGCGTTTTATACTGGCGATAAACTACCGCAATGGCGCAACAACTTGTTTGTTGGCTCACTCAAGTTTCAATTACTGGTGCGACTCGAACTCGACGGTAACAAAATAATCAAGGAAGAACGTTTATTGAAAGGGGAGCTGGGGCGGATTCGCGATGTTCGTGATGGCCCCGATGGTTATCTCTATCTATTGACTGATGCAGATGACGGCAGACTGATGCGACTCGAACCCAACTGAAAAGTAGTTTAATTGTAGCCATCGTTAATGATACGACAGAAATATTTGAACTGAGCGGCTTATTCACCACTTACACGCCTTTACATCTCTCTAAAGACCCATGAATACTCTATAAATAGTTACGCAGGAACTGACTATGGAATTTTTAGTAATTATCGAAATCGGCGTGATTGCGCTACTCATCGGCATCTTCGTCTGGGTGCTGGCCAAACAGGAGAAAAAAGTCAGCAAAGACGAAGATCAATAGAAGTTTTTCGTTGTGTCAGATTAGGGGTTGACCGGGTTGTGCCCATCAGAGCCATTAAACCCAGCCACTTGGAACGGCAGGAATGTCGCGAAAGTGGGCATTAGTTTAGTTGTAATCAATGAATATCATATGATGTGGGGCCATACGTTATACGTGGA
>CALZIO010000007.1 GCA_945787785.1 uncultured Chromatiaceae bacterium | reverse complement strand
ACAAAACGCTTACCAGCTACTCAAGAAGATAAAAGTGTAGACAGAACTTTGAACTCTGTTTTTGCTTATCTATATGATAAATAGGGGTAATTCGTATTTTCAAGTAAGGAACTTCAGCTTAAGGAGCTTCTGAATTAGTCATTCTGGCGAATACCCATAGGGCACAAGAGCCAGAATCTGGTAATTTTCTGAAAGCACTAGACTCCGGCCTTCGCCCACAACCGTCCGGAATAATGATGTCATGCCTGCGGATACCCAAAGGGCGCACGGGCAGGCAGCCAGTGCTTAAAGTCATTGGATCCCGGCTAAAAGCATGCCGGGATGACAGTAGCCGAGTGACAGTATAATTTTAAGTCTCTTGTTTGTTGAGCCATGGTGTTCGCTAATCTGGAAAAATGTTGTTCTGGAAAATAGTGGGCCTTCGCCGGAGTGACGAAATCATACCTGCGCAGAGCACCCTTATATAATTGCCAGCCCCCCGGCGGACGGCAAACTTGGGTGTAAACCTAACAGGACTCAGCTCATGGGCAACAAAATCCACGCATGACCGTGATGATGTGCGCCTTTGAAGGTAGTCCAGTCATTCTACGCCTGTATGGCCAGGCCAGGGTTGTTCACCCAAACGATACGCAGTGGGCCGAACTCTACTCCCACTTCACTCCGCTACCCGGGGCACGTCAGATCTTCGATCTTGAAATCGACATGGTGCAAACCTCCTGCGGCATGGGTGTGCCCTTATTTGATTATCTTGGTGACCGGGATGCATTAATCAACTGGTCTGAGAAAAAAGGGGATGATGGAATAAAGCAGTATTGGCGCGATAAAAATCAAACCAGCCTGGATGGAAAGCCGACTAAAATCTAGGCGCAAATAGCTACAGAGTCATGCACCGTGTCCGATATAGATTAAACATAGTGAATTAAGAACTATAAGGGTATGACGATGACTACAGAACATGAGAGACGCCAGAACGAAAGAAAGACGATAGCCAGAGAGATCAATGGCGAATTTCAAATCACGATTGATGGAAAAAGCTATCCAATTGTAAATGTTACAGATGTTTCAATTTCAGGCATCGGTCTTTGCTTCCCCCAGGAAGTCGCAACAGACACTAGCATCCGCCTGAATTATAGTGCCCCTGATTTCAAATTAGCCATCAATGGACGCGTTGCCTGGTGCACAGAAAACAAAGATCCTGCACCTGAATCAACCAATGCAGGCGCCTACCAGATTGGGATCGAGTTTGATCCTACAAATATGGATCACAATTGTTTGTTATTCATGGCCCTAAGAAAATATCTGGACGATTTCGAATAAGCTACGAATATCGTCTTTGTGCTAATGAAGTGCTATTGCTCTTATTGAGCTTATGCAAGCATTGACACAATGATTGAACATTGCCTTTTAAAACTAATTTTTCTTAGCTATTGATATTGCTGTTTCGCAGCCTCTTTCATGAGCAGGAAAATACAGCAGTACGAAACTATTGTGATGAGCGCTTTTCAATGGCTAGGTAATCACGGTGTGCCGGTCCATCATAAAGCTGGCGCGGTCTGCCTATACGTTGCTGAGGTTCGCCAATCATTTCCTTCCAATGAGCGGCCCAACCTACCGTACGGGCGATTGCGAACATCACAGTAAACATATTGATAGGTATGCCTAAGGCCCTGTAAATAAGGCCCGAATAGAAATCAACATTGGGATAGAGCTTTTTTGACACAAAGTAATCATCATTGAGTGCAACTTCTTCCAGTTTTAGCGCTAACTCAAAAAGTGGATCATTTTCATTCCCCAACTTACTCAATACCTCATGACACATCTCGCGAATGATTCGAGCACGCGGATCATAATTTTTATAGATTCGGTGACCAAAACCCATTAGCCGGAACCCATCGCCCTTATCCTTGGCTCTGGCAATGTATGCAGGAATATTAGCGATATCACCAATCTCTTCCAACATGCGCAACACCGCCTCATTCGCACCACCATGCGCTGGTCCCCACAAGGCTGCAATGCCAGAGGCGATACAGGCAAAAGGATTGGCTCCCGAGCTCCCGGCCAGACGCACGGTGGAGGTGCTGGCATTTTGTTCATGATCGGCGTGCAATACAAAAATCAGATCGAGCGCCTTTTCTGCCACCGGATCCAGCTCATACTCTTCACTGGGTACTGAGAACATCATGTGCAGCAAATTGCCGGCATAACTATATGAATTGCGCGGGTAGACAAAAGGCTCGCCGATTGAATGTTTATAACTTGCGGCAGCGATAGTGGGCATCTTGGCAATCATGCGCAGAGCGGCAATCTCACGATGCGCTGGATTATGAATATCAGTAGAGTCGTGATAAAAGGCCGAAAGAGAACCAACCACACCCACCATAATTGCCATGGGGTGGGCATCGTGATTGAAACCTCGATAGAAATTCTTCAGGCTCTCATTGATCATAGTGTGTTGACTGATAAGCGTGGTGAAATTATCGAGTTGCCCTTGTGTTGGCAATTCCTCATTCATTAATAAATAAGCGACCTCGTAAAAGCTACTGTGTTCTGCCAATTGCTCTATGGGGTAACCACGGTAAAGCAACACACCCTCTTCACCATCGATAAAAGTAACAGCACTGTGACAGCTGGCGGTAGAAAGAAAACCGGGATCATAGGTGAAATAGCCCAACTCTCGATACAAGCGACCAATATCAAATACAGGAGGACCATGCGTGCCGTGCAGCAGAGGGAGCTCTATCACCTTACCGCTCCTGCTATCAGTCAGCGTCACTCTATCTGGCATTGCAATTACTCCTATACATTGATTTCAGCCTTATCAATAATGCTACGCAGTTGCGCCGCGGACTTTGCCAGCGCGGTTTGCTCGTCTTCACTCAACGATAGCTCGACCACCTTCTCCACACCGTTTGCCGCAAGTACTACGGGCACCCCCATGGCAATATCCTGTTCACCGTATTCACCATCAAGGATCGCCACACAAGGCAAAATGCGCCGACGGTCGAGGCTAACTGCATCAACCATCGCTGCGATGGATGCTGCTGGTGAATCATAGGCGCTACTGGTTTTCTTCAGCGCAATAATTTCGGCACCACCTTTGCGGGTATGTTCGATTAGACGTGCAATGGTCTCCGCACTCAGAAAGTTATCGATGGGGACTCCGTTGATGCTGCTGTACCGTGGTAACGGAACCATCGCATCACCATGGCCACCTAATACCATAGCTGTGATGTCCTTAACTGAGAAGCCTGTTTCGAGAGCAATAAAACTTGCCATGCGTGTGCTATCCAAAACACCGGACAATCCAAACACCCGCCTTCGATCCCAGCCAGAATGGCGCCAAACCTGATAGGTCAATACATCCACAGGATTGGTCACCATGAGCAACATAGCATCAGGCGCAAAGCGCATAACACTATCGACAATTGAGCTAATGATCGGTAGGTTAGCATCCAGAAGGGCATCACGCGACATGCCTGGCTTTCTTGGTGAACCGGCACAAACAATCACCAAATCGGACCCGCTCATAGCCTCTGGATCAGCCCCGCCAAAAACCCGGGTATCGAAACCGAACAGCGGTGCAGTCTCCTGGATATCCAGAGCGATACCTTGGGTGCTGTCTGAATACTCTCCAATCAATACCAGCTCATGGCATAACTCTTCTTTAGCAAGGATCTGGGCGGCCGATTCGCCGACACGGCCAGGGCCAACAATAGCAATCTTTTTCATCGCATTCCTTCCTGAACGCAAATCACGAATTACTGCCCTTCGCACATCAATTGATTACCCTTCCCAATGATCTAAGTATAGAAAATGCTCACGGAAAATAAACAATATGAAACATAAGAGATATTTAGAGATTTAAGCACCAAGCAGTTCAGCTGCTAATTTTTCAAACGACTTATGTTTCTAAATCAAGGTATAAACAACAATTATATAACTGTCTTATGAAGCTCTATGGAAACAAAAAACTATTGTCTGTGTGGCAATTAATTCGAGATTTCATCTTGTCAACAGAGATTCAGACCAGCTTGGACTATACTTTGTTATAGCAATAGACCGGGGAGAGTTGCGATGCCAGAAATAAAACGTAAGGTTATGCCCGTAGAGGTCAATTATGTCTGTGACAAATGTGGCTACGGTATGATGCAACAAACTGGTCCCACCAACAAGGAAACCGGTGAGAATCCGCACGAATGTATGATTTGTGGTCACAACATGACATTCAAAGGTGTGACATATCCACACATTTCATACATGGCTGAGGATGATAATGTTAAGAGTGTGCAAGCGCGGCATGTAGGCGTGTAGCATGCGGCATAATGCCTTTTAATTATTCTGCCTTACTACTCACTGACTAACTCACCTTAGGCAACTCCCGTTGAGTGGCGAGTTCCAGCGAAAAATATTCGGTGGATCGAAAGTTAAATAGACGGGCGATTAAGTTGCTGGGAAAGGATTGCACCAACGTATTTTTCCTACGCACAGCGCCATTGTATTGTTGCCGGGCAGTTTGAACCTCCTTTTCAATCTCATTCAGGCTGTGTTGCAACATAAGAAAATTTTGGTTGGCCTTTAAATCAGGATACGCCTCGGCAACTGCCAGAAGATTTTGCAATGATTGTGAGATGGCACTCTCATGTTCGGTACGATCGACCATAGCTTCAGAACTCACTCTTTGATGAGTTACGCTTTCCAGAACTTCTGACTCATGTTTACCATAAAGCTTCACTGCTTCGATGAGATTCGGAATAAGATTAAAGCGGCGCTTCAATGTTACGTCTATTCCACTCCAGGACTCTTCGATCATGTTTTGGTATTTAATGAAGCGATTATAGACAATAATCGCCCATATCACCGGGACAACAATAGCAATTATAAAAAGGGGCAAGTAGTCGGCATCGTGCATTGTTATTTTCCGTTTTAGTGAATGCCTATGGGCTCGTCAGGACACTTTGTTGCTTACTATAATAACGCGGCAGGTTTGATTGGGATAGGGCTCTGCTTACTGGGTTGGTATCTACCGCATATGGCATACCGTGGAAACTTAGCTCCATAAGCTGGAATTGGTAGATCGCGCCAAATACAAGAGCCAACTTCACGATTAAATTAATACTACGCACTTCGCTATTTTTATACCTTTATTTCTTTCAGATTCTCTTGCTTCCATTTTTGCTGGCACAGTATTTGTATCAATGTGAATCGCCGCTGGCTCAAGGCCGAGGCACCCAAATCGGTTACAGCGCTTGAGTAACCTGACTGTGTTGGTAATTTTCTATAAGACTCTGGAGGTTAACGCTTATGCAATTTAAATCCACCACAAACATCCTATTTCTCATTCTCCTACTAACGTTCTTTAGCACAACAACTGTTGCTCGAGGTCACGGCAATAAGTGGCCGCATGTGGCAACTTATGACACACCAGATACAGTCGATTCAGTCGTGCAAACCGATTCGCGCAGATTAATTTTCAAACGCAGAATAACCAGCATTACCCCCCAAATGAACCGGGCGGGCCAGTTCATTCCATTAGATGGCGCTGTGTCCTTGCTCGAATTACCCAGCAACTCGGATATCACACTCGACATCGAATGGTCCGGCCTTGTAACGTGCGAAGGTCAGGGGTATCTAGATGGTTGCGAATTTAAAATATTGGCAGACGGTAACATGACCACACCAAAGGCAAGCGTGCCGATTCCTAGGTACACCCGTGATTTACCAATAAGTTTTCAGCGTCATATCTGCATTCCACGCACTTCGCACAACAAGAGCAATCGAGAAGTTAGAGAAGTTGAAGTCGCGGCTCATTGGGGAACCTCAAATACCAAGAGCATTTTCAGAGTGGATGACTGGAGTCTGGCCATAGAGGCACACCGCGGTTGCCACCAAGAAACTATTGCTCTGGGACCAGACCAAATTGCGCCAACAAATCTAATCAGGATTTCAGCTAATCTTGATGCCCAATCCACACCCACTCAAAACCATTCCTTCAATTCGTTAGACGGATATACTTATAATTTCAGCTTGTCTGTACCCATATACAATGAGGACGGTGAAGCTAAACCCTTGACTATTTACTTTGTGCTCACACCTCTGGCGAACACCTGGCATGCTTATTTCTTTGTTGACGGTAAGGCAATCGATGGCCCGTTGGAAATTGTTTTCAGTAATAATGGCCAGCTTATAGTTCCGTCAGATGGTGAATTTAAAGTCAGCGCTTATCTTAGCGACTACAGTAACAATCTAACGACAATCGTCGTTGATTTCACCAATCTAGTGCAGTACGGGAGTCCGTTTTCAGTCACTTCGATTGACGTTTTATAAAAAGTTCACCGGCTCTTCTATCTTAGCTATCTCGCATCAGATTTATGATTGAGATAGGTTTTATCTCTCTCCCTCCCTTTCAGAGGGAGAGATTTAATAACATTTGTATGCCCCGTAGTCTGAGTTAATCAGCAACAGCCTGCACCAGGCACACAACCCGGTTTCACAGCTTCAATCGTTGCAGACACAACATAGTCAGTCACATTATGATCTGGCGCCCAATCACGAATAAACTCTTTTGATTCATCTTTGGGTTCGATGCGCACATCAACAAAGCCAACCGCCTTGATCATTTCATTTAGATCTTCAATCAATGAAGCATTCCCCATGCAACCTGCAATCAGGGCTGCATCATTGCGCATCTCTTCTGGCAATTCCACAGTTGCCACAACATCGGAAATAGCCAGGCGACCACCAGGTTTCAAGCTGCGAAAAGCATCATTGAATACCTGCTGCTTGTTAGGCGACAGGTTAATCACGCAATTTGAAATAATCACATCAGCAGTTTCATCGGCAACGGGCAGGTGCTCGATTTCACCCAAACGAAATTCAACATTTTTATACTGACCATTAGCAGCATTATTGCGTGCCTTGCTCAGCATATCGGGGGTCATATCGACACCAATCACATGGCCCGTTTCACCCACTTCATGAGAGGCCAGAAAACAATCGAAGCCACCACCAGCACCCAGGTCTATTACAACCTCACCAGCTTTCAGTGAAGCAATTGCACGTGGATTACCACAACCCAGCCCCATGTCTGCGCCGCTAGGCGCTTTGGCCAGGTCTTCTTCGCTGTAACCCAATCGCGTTGAGATCAAGGTATTAATAGCTACATCATCTGAGACACCACAGCAACTGCTTTCAATGCCACAGCTGTCACCATTATTTTCTGCATTCGCTACCTTGGCATAAGCATCACGAACATCCTGTCTGTGATTATCATGTGTTGCATGATCAGTTTTTTTTGTTTTGGGGGGGCAACAAGAACTCATAGCTAACTCCTTACAAAAATCATTCAAACTTTAAAAAAGGCGCTCAATTCAGTCAGAACACTTGGCTCCAACCAGCACTCCACATTCTTTCCGCGCCGCTCCATCTGGATCAGGCCGGCGCGATGCAATTCTTTAAGATGGTGAGACAGGGTAGAGGGCGCAATATTCATCCCTTCACCCAACTCACCAACACAAAACCGCTCTTCCTCTACACCACATTTAGTCCCCGGGCTACAACAATTCATCAATCGATAGAACAGCTCCAAGCGGTGAGGATTGCTCAAAGCCTTGAACATCTCATCCAAGGGGGTATTATTAATATGATAATTCGACATATTTCGAATTATAGACAAGCCCGAGGATAAGTCAAATAGCCTTCACTATCTTCTTTAGCCAAAATTTGAGAAACAAAGCCAAGCCTTGTTATGCTCAGGCATGATTAATCAACCTTCAGGGAGGGGGAGTTATGTCTATTGAGCAGCGCCAATTTTCACGCACACCCATGTCGGAAGAAACTATCTATTTTTCCAAAGACAGCCACGAGCAGGAAAATGACCGCGTCCATTACTTTGGCACTATTACCAACATCAGCATGGGCGGCCTCGGCCTGAGGGTTAATTTCGCGCACGAACCCGAGGAAGAGCTCTGGTTTGAAGGCATTGAAGGTTATACCGGCGCAAGAGTTGCAAAAGTGCGCTGGAGAAAAGACACCGATAATCAGGAGTCGTTTGAGATTGGGGTGCAGTTTTAGGTGGCTTAATTTTTGTTCCCAGAATTCAGCGACATTTCAACAGTCTGCTAAAACCTGACTAACAAATACTCGTAGCCAAACAGGGCATTGAGATGATGAAAATAAGCATGGCGTGACTCTTCACGCCAAAGTGCGTCGAGCTCTTGCTCTACTTCGAGATAAAGCTGGACCAGTGCTTCCACATCCATCTCTTGCTTGTTTCCTGGATTAGCCTCTGCCAGAGACTCCACCATCATTAACCACATTTCACTCGCCCCCATGATGAAGATGGGCCATGTTTTTTTAATCTCATCAGGCCAACGTTGATCGGCCGTATCAGCGATGAAAGGTTTATCAATTGTGCTCGTGTCAGGATATTTCACCGCAACTAAATGACCTGACTCTATCAAATCTTCTACCAGTAGGTTTGCTTTTACGGCTTCAACAACCTTGTCGGCCACCTCGGGCTTGGAGTAAAAAATAAAACTAAACTGATGCCCGGTTTCATCATCGGCTGCACGACGATGGAAGCGCCACAGAAAAATATCCTTACCCTGCTCCTTTATGACTGGCGCAATAATACGATCAGCAATCAATGGCCCTATATTCCAGGCAGGCACTTCATCCTGAGTTTCATCCTCCGTCTCGGTCTCATCCGACTTGTCAGCACCAGACCAGTAAATTTTGAAGCGCAGGTGCCACCATCCTTCTGTATCCATGGCGACTGATTCAGCCTTCGTTTCTATGCCACTTGGCGCAGGACCCTGCTTAACCGAGGGAGCTGTGGAACAACCTGAACTCAAAACAAGGGATGACAACACGACCATCGCAACAATGACTTTTTCATAGCAACTGTTCACACTGAACCTCACTTAATTGTTATACAAACAAGCGTCACAGAATTAAAAATATTCACGTCTACATACTAGCGACTCAATCTGATAAAGCTAAAAACAAAAAAGCCGCTGGGTAGCGGCTCATTGATTCGTTTATATCCGACCTGTCTAAATATTCAGATCCAGCATTCGTTGCAGAGCCAACCTCGCCTGCTCGGCTGTTTTTTGCGGCACCTTGATCTGATTCACCACATTGCCCTCGATCAGATTTTCCAGCGTCCACAACAGGCGCTGCGGATCGATGCGGAACATGGTGGAACACATGCAAATGGTTGGCGACATGAAGTGGACATTCGTTCCACGCGGCTTGTTGTGCTCGGCCAGGCGTTTAACCAGATTCAGCTCGGTACCGACCAACCAGCGGCTGCCATCTTCAGACTCATTGATGGTATTGATGATGTATTCGGTTGAACCGACGTAATCAGATTTCTGACACACTTCAAACGACGACTCGGGATGCGAAATTACCTTGCCATCGGGAAATTTGGCCTTGAAAGCGTCGATGTGTTCTGGCTTGAACATCTGATGTACAGAACAAAAGCCTTTCCACAAGATCATTCTGGCATTCTTGATCTGATCTTCCGTCAATCCCCCCATGGGTTGATCAAAATCCCACACCACCATCTGCTCTAGAGGAATACCCATTTTATAAGCAGTATTACGACCCAGGTGTTGATCAGGAAAAAATAAAATCTTTTCGCGACGCTCGAAGGCCCAGTCAAGCACGTGACCGGCATTGGTTGAGGTGCAGACGATACCACCATGTTCACCACAAAATGATTTCAGATCGGCGGCAGAATTAATGTAGGTAACGGGGGTAACGCATTCATCCGGATTAATCACTTCAGACATTTCACGCCAGGCCCGCTCGACCTTGGCCAGATTGGCCATATCCGCCATGGAACATCCCGCTGCCAGATCGGGCAGAATAGCCACCTGGTCTGGGCGTGACAGAATGTCAGCCACCTCGGCCATGAAATGCACACCACAAAAGACAATGTATTCCGCCCTGGAAGCGGCGGCGACACGTGATAGCTTGAGCGAATCCCCCGAGGCATCGGCATGCTGAAACACCTCTTCGCGCTGATAGTGATGCCCGAGAATTAACAGACGATCGCCCAGCACCTCTTTTGCGGCCTGGATGCGCGCCTGACAATCTTCATCACTCACGTGAGAAATTTGTTGAATCGCGATTGCTGCTGTCATCTTGTATCCACCCTGTACTGCACCTTGCCACTTTAGTCCCACCCAGCGGCGACAGGTTCCATCTTATAATAGTTCTAATGTAGGGTGGGCATGTTTTCTGTGCCCACGCGCAATGCTGGAAGAAAGGTGGGCAAAAAAACATGCCCACCCTACAAATTATTCAGCCTCTTTGTTGGCAGGTTGGCGTTGACGCAGGCCCAGTTCGAGCAGATGGGCCGCGCCGATCTCGGTTGGCGCAGACGTCAGCGGACAACTGGCAGACTGAGTCTTGGGGAATGCCATCACATCACGAATGGACTGGGCGCCAGTCATCAACATGACAAGACGATCAAGTCCGAAGGCGATACCACCATGTGGCGGACAACCAAAGCTCAATGCTTCCAGCAGAAAACCGAACTTATCCTTGGCTTCAGCCTCATCAATGCCGAGCAGTTTCAAGACCTCCTCCTGCATTTCAGAACTGTGAATACGGATAGAGCCGCCACCCACTTCGGTACCGTTGAGCACCAGATCATAAGCGCGTGACAATGCCTGTTCAGGATTTGCGGCCACATCTTCAACCGTTCCAACCGGCGCAGTGAACGGGTGATGCAAGGCAATATAACGATTCTCTTTTTCGTCAAATTCGAACATGGGGAAATCAACAACCCACAGCGGTTTCCAGCCGTGTTCACACAAACCGCGATCATGCCCCAACTTAACGCGCAGGGCACCCAGAGATTCGTTAACGATCTTGGCCTTGTCGGCACCGAAGAACACCAGATCACCATCTTCCGCAGCTGTGCGCTTCATGATGCCGTCGATGACGTCATCAGGCAGGAATTTTAAGATTGGCGACTGCAGCCCAACTCGGCCCTTGGCCAGAGTATTGACCTTAATATAGGCCAGGCCTTTGGCGCCATAGATGCTCACAAACTTGGTGTAGTCGTCGATCTCTTTGCGAGTCAACTCGCCCCCCTTGGGCAGGCGCATGGCAGCGATGCGGCCCTTGGGATCATTAGCCGGACCTGAGAACACCTTGAATTCCACTTCTTTCATCAGATCGGTAATGCTGATAAGTTCCAGCGGAATGCGCAGATCGGGCTTATCAGAGCCAAACCGCTCGATGGCATCAGCATAGGTCATGCGCGGAAACTCATGCGGCAATGGCACTTCCAGCACATGGGTGAAGATATCGCGGAACATATCTTCCATCAGGTGAGTGATTTGATCTTCTGAAATGAAAGAGGCCTCGATATCGAGCTGGGTAAATTCAGGCTGGCGATCGGCACGCAGATCTTCATCACGAAAACAACGTGCGATTTGGTAATAACGGTCCATGCCGCTGACCATGAGCAACTGTTTAAAAAGTTGCGGCGATTGTGGCAAAGCAAAAAACTTACCTTGATGTGTACGGCTCGGCACCACGTAGTCACGTGCACCTTCCGGTGTGGCCTTGGTCAGGAAAGGTGTTTCGATCTCCAGAAATCCGCGTTGATCGAGGAAGTTACGTAGATGACGGGTAATGTCAGCACGAATTTTGAGGCGACGCAGCATCTCGGGACGGCGCAGATCAAGATAACGATGCTTCAGGCGCACCTCTTCTGATGCATCGGTTTCATCTTCCACCAGAAACGGTGGCGGCTCGGAACGGTTCATGATTTCCAGATCATGACCCAGAATCTCAATCTTGCCGGTGGCCATATTGGGATTATCTGTGCCTTCAGGGCGGAGGCGTACCTTGCCTTTGCAACGCAACACATATTCATTGCGCACGCGTTCAGCGATCTCAAAGGTCTTTGGTGTGTCGGGATCATAAACCACCTGAACGATGCCATCACGGTCACGCAAATCGATAAAGATGACACCACCATGGTCGCGACGGCGATGAACCCAACCACATACTTCTACTTCCTGGTCCACCAGGGCCTCAGTGACTTGTCCACAATAGTGGGTACGCATTTTTATTCTGTTCCTATAGCTACGGTTTGATAATGATTTACGAAAAATCTGTAAAAGCAGGCAATGGTACGTTTTTTGGGGCTGTTAGCGCAAATAATGCCCCGATTCCGCAGTAAATAATGTGGCGAATATGGTTTTGCCTACGTCATCTAGTCGTCTTATCAATTACAACCTACTCGCATGCCGGACAGGCGCCGGTGCCGCACGTGGGCGATGGGGGCTCATTAGCACCGCACTTGAAGCCAGACTCAAAGCCGCCTGATGCTTTGAGTTGAAAGCCGCCTGCAGATATCAATTTTTTCAATTCGGGCTGATTGCATTCCGGACATTCACTCAATGCTGGTTCATTCATCTTTTGCAATGCCTCCATTTCGTGCCCGCATGATTGGCATTGATATTCGTAGATAGGCATTAAACACACTCCAAGTAATCGCCAAGCGATTGAAAGGCCGAGGATTATATCACTTTCTATAAGGGGCGAAATACTAACAGCTGTGGATTGCCAGAAGCACTTCCACGACAACGACTACACAATCGGATTCTTGGCACCTAAAAGGGATTGTAATCGCGGCCCATAAGTCCGGGAAAAGCACGGAGGAACAACCCACCTCATTGTTTATTCAATACATTTTACAGTGAATCATTTCCCATGATGCCGGCAATCTGATAGCGTTAGCGAAGCATTTCAGGAAGGACTCTATGCGCAGTCTCGCAGAACAAGCACCCGATACACCCCGCAACGATTGGCAAACCATTCGCACCCTGGTGCCTTACCTATGGGAACACAAACCCAGAGTCGTGCTAGCACTCGCCTGCCTGATCCTGGCGAAGGCCGCCATTGTCGCCATGCCCTGGTTTCTGAAAGACATCGTCGATCACCTATCCGCCACTGATATCGCTCTCACGCTACCGCTGACCCTGTTGATTGGTTATGGCGTGCTGCGCATGGCCAGCTCCGCCTTTGGCGAACTGCGTGACGCCATCTTCGCTAAGGTGACGCAAAGCTCAATACGACGGGTAGCCCTGCAAGTATTCAAACACCTGCACGGCCTGTCGCTACGGTTTCATCTGGAACGCCAGACCGGTGGTGTGTCACGCGATATCGAACGCGGCAGCCGCGGTATCAGTTTCCTGCTCAATTTTATGGTGTTCAATATCCTGCCGACCCTGTTTGAGATCGGCCTGGTCACCATTATCCTGTTCATCAACTACGACGCCTGGTTCGCCATCATCACCTTTGCCAGCGTCACCTTATATGTTGCCTTCTCACTGATCGTGACGGAATGGCGCATGCGTTTTCGCCGCACTATGAATGAACTGGACTCCAAAGCCAATACCCGCGCCATTGACTCACTGCTGAATTACGAAACGGTCAAATACTTCTGCAACGAAGAGTTTGAAGCACGCCGGTACGACAGCAATCTGGAAAAGTGGCAAGACGCCGCAATCAAAAATCAGACCTCACTGAGTCTGCTCAACTTTGGCCAGGGCAGCATCATCGCCATCGGCATCACCCTGATGTTAATTTTGGCCAGTGATGGTGTGGTAAAAGGTGAATTAACGATTGGTGACCTGGTACTGATCAACGCCTACTTGCTGCAACTCTTCATGCCACTCAACTTCCTTGGCTTTGTTTATCGCGAAATCAAACACTCACTGGCCGACATGGAGAAGATGTTCAATCTGCTGCGCAATAATCCGGACGTGCAAGACAAACCCGGCGCTCAGGATTTAGTCGTAAACAAAGCGGAAGTGCGATTTGAACATGTCGACTTTGGTTATAACGACAATCGCCAGATTCTGCATGATGTCAGTTTTGAAATCCCGGCAGGCAAGAAAGTCGCTGTGGTCGGCCACAGCGGTGCAGGCAAGTCGACCCTGTCGCGATTGCTGTTTCGTTTTTATGAGATCAGCAGTGGACGTATCCTGATCGATGACCAGGACATCCGCGAGGTCACACAAAAGAGCCTGCGCGCCGCCATTGGCATCGTGCCGCAGGACACGGTACTGTTCAACGACAGCATCATTTACAACATCTCTTACGGCCGTCCAGACGCCAGTGAAGATGAAATCTTTCGCGCCGCCCAGACCGCGCACATCCACGATTTCATTTTGTCACTCCCTGAAGGCTACGAGACCACCGTCGGAGAGCGCGGCCTGAAACTTTCCGGCGGTGAAAAACAGCGCATAGCCATTGCCCGCACCGTGCTGAAAAATCCGAGTATTCTGATTTTTGATGAAGCCACCTCAGCGCTTGATTCAAAATCAGAACAGGCGATACTGAAAGAGTTTAGAGAAGTCGCGCAAAATCGCACCACCCTGGTAATTGCCCATCGCCTTTCTACGATTGTCGATGCCGATCAGATTCTGGTGATGGATCAGGGCCGTATTATCGAACAAGGCACTCATCGACAACTGCTGGATAAAGGTGAAGTCTATGCCAATATGTGGGCACTGCAACAACAGGAACAACACCTGGATGAGAGCGAAGCCGTAGTAGTTTAATAATCCTGGTTTATAAACATGGCAAAAACAGCGAAAAAAATCCGCGGACAACTCAAACTTCGTCGTGTTGCGATTGATACCTATCGTGAAAATGTTGCTTATCTTAATCGCGAATGTGAAATCTATCGTGCCGAGGGATTCCAGGCGCTTTCCAAGATCGAGATCGAGGCTAACGGCAACACCATCCTGGCCATGTTGAACGTGGTTGATGACGATAACATCGTCGCACCCGGCGAACTCGGACTGTCGGAACAGGCGTTTGCCCAGATGAACCTGGAACAAGGCACAGCAGTTTGCGTGTCACACGCCGAGCCGCCTGCATCGATGGAGGCAATCCGCAGCAAGATTGCCGGCAAACGGCTCGAAGCTGACCAGTTTCGTGAGATTGCGCGTGACATAGCCCAGCATCGCTTTTCCAAAATGGAATTGGCCGCCTTTCTGGTTGCCTCCGGCCAAACCGGGCTGGATCGCGACGAGGTGCTTTATCTTACTCAAGCCATGATCGAGACCGGCACCCGCCTGAACTGGCATGAACAGCTGGTGGTGGACAAACACTGCATTGGTGGCATTCCCGGAAATCGCACCTCGATGCTGGTGGTGCCAATCGTCGCTGCCCACGGCATGTTGATCCCCAAGACTTCCAGTCGTGCCATCACCTCACCCGCCGGCACTGCGGACACCATGGAAGTACTGGCCAAGGTTGAGTTATCGCCAGACAAACTGCATCACATCATTCGGCATGACCGCGGCTGTATCAGTTGGGGCGGCACCGCCAATCTCGCCCCAGTTGACGACGTGCTGATCTCGGTGGAACGCCCGCTAAGCATCGATTCACAAGGGCAAATGGTCGCTTCTATTTTGTCGAAAAAGCTCTCCGCCGGGTCAACACATTTACTTATAGATATTCCGGTTGGCCCCACTGCCAAAGTACGTCACATGCGCGAGGCCTTGGCGTTGCGCAAATTGTTTGAATTTGTCGGCGATCGCCTGAACATTCACCTTGAAGTTGTAATTACTGATGGCCGTCAACCTATCGGTCGTGGCATTGGCCCCGTGCTGGAAGCACGCGATGTCATGCAGATTCTCAATAACGATCCTGACGCGCCTGACGATCTGCGTCAGAAATCACTAAGGTTAGCCGGACGCGTACTGGAGTTTGATCCGGATGTGCGTGGCGGCCAGGGTTACACCATCGCCCGCGACATTCTTGAATCGGGCCGCGCCCTGGCCAAGATGAATAACATCATCGACAGCCAAGGACGATGCGCAGAACAACCCACCCTGGGAAAACTGAATTTTGAGGTTAAAACCGAAACAGATGGTAGCGTTATTGGAATTAACAACTATCATATGGCCAAGCTAGCCCGTTTTGCAGGCGCCCCCATGGATAAAGGTGCCGGTGTAGAGCTACTGAAAAAGCTGGGAGATACTGTAACAAAGGGCGATGTTCTCTATCGTGTGCATGCCGAATTCAAGAGTGATTATGATTTCGCCCAAAACCTGACCTCACAACACGGCAGTGGTTACAACACCGGTGACGCTGACCAGTTACCCAAGGCCTATGTGGAGTTTTAACCATGTTACTACTGGGTTTTCACGATTACCGTGACCAGGCACAACGCCTGGCCAAAGCACTGGCCATTGATTATGCTGAAGTGGCTGTGCATCACTTTCCCGATGGCGAGAGTAAAGTCACGCTACCGGCTGAGCTGGATGATGACATCATATTTTGCCGCAGCCTTGATTACCCCAACAACAAATTAATTGAGCTTTTTCTCAGTTGCCATGTGGCCCGGCAGCAAGGGGTAAAACATATCACGCTGGTTGCACCCTATCTCTGCTATATGCGTCAGGACACAGATTTCCATCCCGGCGAAGCAGTGAGCCAAAGAATCATCGGCCATTGGCTAGGCGAGCTGTTTGATACTGTTATCACCGTCGACCCACATCTTCACCGTATCGATAATTTGGGTCAGGTCATCCTCAACACAGAAACCATTACCCTTTCTGCGACCGGCTTGATGGCTGAGTTTTTGAACAAACGGCCTCACCCGCCTTTACTGTTGGGACCAGACAGTGAATCGGAACAATGGGTCAAAAAGATCGCCAGGCAGAATGAGCTTGAATGGGTGGTAGCTAAGAAGGAGCGTGTTGGTGATCATATCGTTCACATCAAGTTACCCGAACAGGATTTTAGTGACAGGATTGTTATCATTGTCGATGATGTCGCCAGCACCGGCCGTACCATCGCCCAAGCCGCCAAGGAGTTAAAAAAGGCCGGCGCCCAAACCGTTGATTGCCTGATAACCCACCCACTATTTGCCGATGACACCGAACAGGTTCTGGCTAATGCCTGTATTTCACATGTATGGAGTTGTGACAGCATCAGTCACAACACCAATGTCATACATCTAGACCAGTTAATCGCCGACGCAATTAAACACTAAGTGGGTACCTCAAAAAATCCAATCAAGGTGATGATGGCAAGGCGAAAACAAGTGAAAACCCAAAGAACGGGCTCAAGAAAGCGGACGACTGCATGGATGCAGGAGGTAGGGCAATGCCGGGAGCAATTGCCGAGTTTACAGGTAGTAAATGAGCATTTTGAGCTTGTTTTCCCTTGGTACCCCTTGAGGGTAACCGCTGCCAGCGCGCCTTTAGTGGGTTTTTAGAGGTACCAATATGCCATTTTCACCACTAGTTCTACTGGCCCTGCTGTTTCTGTTGAGCCTGTTACTGGCTTTTATCCAGCTGGGCATTCTTACCATCAGCTTTGCCAAACTTGGCTTGTCACCCGATTCAGCATTATTACTGCTACTAATTTCATTAATAGGCAGTGGTATTAACATGCCTTTGTTCAAGATCAAAGCGGAACAACCACCACATCCGGTTGACACCCCACACATGCTTAGTCTGCTGAAACGAGTAATGCCACCCTTTACTGGCTACACCACCATTGCCATGAATGTCGGCGGCTGTCTCATTCCCGTCTGTTTCAGCCTCTATCTTATTTATCACAATCCGTTATCGGTATTTGATTTGTTGTTGGCCGTATCAATTGTCACCCTGGCCAGTTATTTCGCCAGCCGACCGATTCCGGGTGTCGGCATTGGTATGCCATTTCTTTTCGCACCACTGATTGCGGCCGCTGTCGCCTTGATGATTAATCCAAACTTCAGTGCACCGCTCGCTTATATTTGCGGCACACTGGGCGTTTTGATTGGTGCGGATATGTTGCGCTTGAAAGACATCCGCAAGATGGGCACCCCAATCGCCTCGATTGGAGGTGCAGGTACATTTGATGGGATTTTTATAACGGGAATAGTTGCAGTGCTTCTTGCTTAGGCAATCAAACAAAAATGCTTAGCCGCGTCCTGAAACCTTCTCTTCTACCAGGTTCTGCATCAACACCATCAGCTCGCCGCTCGCGGATTCAATATCTTCAAACGCTACCACAATTGTGTTTATAGAATCTCTATTGTTAGCCCAGTCAGTATTAATCAGATCGAGCACTTCATGGGCACGGTCATGAACACGTGCATGCGGCGCTTCCAATCTTTGGTATGAGGGCATGTTTCCAAACTGCTCGTGGCCATGACCATCTTCATACCAACGGCCAAGGCGGCAGTTATGATGATCGACTGACACAGCCTGACCTTCAGGCGATTCCAGCCCTGCTTCAATTGAGCGATAGGTATTTTGTTTATAGATGACATGATCCATTTTGATCAGTGTGGCAAAACTACGATCACGAGCTTGAGTCAACTGCACAGCTGATTCCTGCGCTGAGGCGGCAAACTCAGTCAAATCCGCCTCGAATTCACCAATCACTCCCGAAGATTCTTCAGCGATTTGTTTCATCGCAGCGGCATTTTTCAACATAAGCTCTGCCTCATCAGTGAAGGCTTCAATCACTGGACTAATTTCCTGCGTCGCCTTTTTGGTATTTTTTGCCAGCGCGCGCACTTCATCCGCCACCACAGCAAAACCACGTCCTTGTTCACCCGCCCTGGCAGCTTCAATCGCTGCATTCAATGCCAACAAGTTGGTCTGTTCTGCGATTTCGGTGATCACTTTGATTACTTTTGATATTTCTCCAGTACGTTCACTTAGCACGGCCACAGTGTCATCAGTCGCATTAATAATTTTACTCAGCTCACCGAGGTTACCGAGTACATTGCCGATTTGCCGACTGCTTTGCCCGGCACGTTCCGCAGTATTCTGGGCAATGCCCTGCACATTTTCCATCTGACCGTTCACATCGGCCAGGTCAGTTTGTGCATGCTTTAGATTGACCAATAAGTTTTCTGTATTCAATTGACCCAGACGACTCAAAAGCTGATTTTTGCCACCCTCTTTTTTACTTTCAACAATAAGGCCCAGCGAACCATCAAGCTGATCCAAGACTGTTTCAAAGTCGCCATGTAAACCAGCCGAGATTGGGCGGCGATAATATTTACCTTGACTCACATGATCAAAAGAGGTTTTGACTTCATGAAAAAAAGTTTCCAACTGATCGAGCATGTCATTAAGATGCCACGCCACTTCTCCCAGCTTGCCATCATGAATATTCACAACCCGATTATTTACCTCGCCGGCGGCCACCTGCTTGATGACCTCGTCAACTTTGTTGAGCAGCTCTTCATGATCTTTTTGATCATTTGAGAAACCAAACATCAGCGCAAAAACCACTGCAGCCAAGGCCATGCCCATAATCCACCAATCCAGCCCAAACACAAAGCTGACATAAGCAGCCATCGCCACCGCGAGCATGGTTAAGCCAATGACGACACTAGCCCTGGAGAGCGAGAATAAGCTCTTCATACGAAGCCCCTTTTTCAGTCAGAAAATCCAATAAGAATTTTGTCGAAGAATCCATCCCTTGATTAGGGCTATTCCGCTTCTCGATACTTAGCATCTGTTGATACAAGCCCGTAATCGTGTTGACCGCTTCAACCCTAGGCTTTCTACGGACAGAAAGATAGCCAATGACTTTACCCTCACGATTGTAAGACGGTGTGATATGGGTAAACACCCAGTAGTAAGAACCGTCACTGGCCATATTCTTTACAAAACCGAAAAATTCCTGCTTCGCTTTGATGGTGTCCCAAACCAATTTGAATGCCGCTCTTGGCATATCAGGGTGGCGTACAATATTGTGTTGCGTTCCGAGTAATTCGCTTTCTGTATAACCGGCAAATTCCTGAAATATGCGATTGGCGTAGGTGATTTTCCCCGTGAGATCAGTTTTCGAGACAATAAAATCGTTTTCTCGCATGACCCGTTCCCGGTCCGTCGGGATGATAGATTTATCTTTCATGGTCCAAGTTAATTCCCCCACCTGTTAGAATCTAACAATAATCAACATCATTTACAGGCACATATCTGCCAGGTATCTGACAAATATATTAACGACGCTTAATACAGCAGCTTTAGTACGTTTATGCCCCACATTAATGCATCAAAACCGATCCTGATCACCGGCTGCTCCAGCGGCATTGGCCTGTGTACCGCCTTGGGGCTAAAACAGCGTGGCTATCGCGTTTTTGCCACCGCCCGCAAATCTGAAGATGTGGAAAAGTTAAGTAACCAGGGATTGGAAAGTTTCCAGCTCGACCTGACTGATTCAAACTCAATCAATATCGCGGTAGATGCTGTTTTATACGAGACTCAGGGTGAACTATTCTCCTTGTTTAATAATGGCGCCTATGGCCAGCCTGGTGCAGTCGAGGATTTAAGCCGTGATGTTTTGAGAGAACAGTTTGAGACCAACCTGTTCGGCACGCATGAACTCACCAATCGTGTTATTCCAGTGATGCGCAACCAGGGTTATGGCCGCATTATTCAGAACAGCTCCATTCTTGGACTTGTGGCATTGCCTTATCGGGGCGCCTACAACGCCAGCAAGTTTGCCATGGAAGGATTAACCGATACCTTACGGCTAGAGCTGAACAACAGCGGCGTGTATGTCTCGCTGATAGAGCCAGGCCCGATCGAGAGTCAATTTCGTGCCAATGCCTTCGCCATGTTCAAACAAAACATCGACCGCGAACACAGCGCCCACCGTGATTATTATGCAGGCGTGGAAAAACGGCTCAGCAAAAAAGGCCATGCCCAGCCCTTCACCCTGCCCCCCGAGGCAGTTCTGAAAAAAGTCATCCATGCATTGGAATCCCCGCGGCCCAAAACGCGTTACTACGTTACCACGCCTACCTATATTGCGAGTGTATTACGGCGGTCTTTGCCAACGTCTTTATTGGATAAAATCCTGCTAAAAGCAAGCGCAGCAGAAAATAAATAGTAGCGCTAATCAGTTGAGGTTACCCTGACCACTTCCTCGATTGTCGTCAACCCCTGTAATACCTTGATGAAACCGTCGTAACGCATCTCCCGATAGCCATGTCCAAAGGCATAATCACGCAATTCTGCATAACCGGCATTCTGAATAATGAGTTCACGCAATCCCAGATCAATTTCAACAAATTCGTGAATTCCGATACGCCCTTTGTAACCACTGCCATCACATTTTTCACAACCCTTGCCACGATAAAGTGTTGGCAGATTGACGTCTTCAGCCCAGTGAAAATACAGCTTCAGTTCATCTTCAGTAGATTGATAAGCAGCTTTACAGTGTTCACATATCTTTCGAGGTAGACGCTGCGCTAGCACCCCGGCCAACGCTGGCGCAATCACATAGGACTCCACCCCCATGTCTAACAATCGCGTCAAAGCCTGCAATGCATTATTGGTGTGCAGCGTGCTCATTACCAAATGTCCTGTCAGCGCCGCCTCCGCAGCAATTCTGGCTGTTTCAGCATCACGAGTTTCGCCTATCAATAAGACATCCGGATCCTGGCGCAAGGCTGCGCGCAACACCGATTCAAAAGTACGACCTACCTTGACGTTCACCTGCGACTGGGTGAAGTTGGGCATTTCATACTCTACCGGGTCTTCGATTGTCATAATCTTGATATCAGGCTTATCAATATAATTCAGACCTGCATACAGTGTTGTTGACTTTCCAGAACCAGTAGGACCAGTTACCAGAACCAAACCATTGGGGCGCTTTAACGCCGCTTTAAAGCGATCAAGCACCTGTGCAGAGATCCCCATTTCATCCAAATTCAGTTCCACACCACCAAACAGGGAACCAAGCAGACGCATGACCATGGTTTCACCATGAATTGTCGGCAGGGTATTTACACGAATATCAATCTGCTTAATTGGCGTCTTGAAATTTATGCGCCCATCCTGTGGCTTGCGCCGCTCTGATATATCCATCTGCGCCAGCACTTTGTAACGTGAAATCAGGGTATGCGAGATATTGATGTCCAGCACCATGCGCTCCGCCAGGGCACCATCAACACGAAAACGCACCACGCACCGGTTTGCCTTTGGTTCAATATGAATATCTGACACACCCTCCTTGAGCGCCAGCATAATCAGGGCATCAGAGGCATGAACCACTGATTGCTGGTCAGATCGGACACCTTCCTCCATTTTCTCCAACACCGAGAAATCCAAGCCCTTGAACAGGCCATCAACATGGCTCCTGGATTCGTATTGCACTGAAATGGCCGCGGCCAACTCATCGGGCAGTGTGAAAAGTATATCCACCTCGCCAAGGCGATCACGGATTTCATTGCTTGCCATGATGTCCTCAGGATGTACGGTCGCGAGCGTAATCGCCTCACCAAGTTTATATATTGGAATCGCCTCGAGGCGTTCAGCATCCCGGTGCGGCAGCATTTTGACTATATCTTGCTGAAACAGGGTCTTCTCCAGGTTCATGTAGGCACAACCAAGTGAATCTCCCATGACCATGCCAACTTCATCGCGAGACATCATTCCCTGGCGAATCAGGCAAACAGCAAAATCAAAGGCATTCTGGCCTGCTTCGGAACGGGCAGAAGCTAAATCCTCATCGCACAGACCACCCCGTTCGCGGAAATCAGCAACCAGCTTGTCCGTAAGCAACATGGTATTTATTTCCCTTTTTTCTTGGCAGCCAACAGGGCCTTGATATCGTCCTGACTGGCCTTACTCTTGGACTCGATCTTGGCCACTTCATCCTTCTTACCCACGGCGCCCATCAGAGTAGCTAGGTCGTAGGTATTGCTGCCGGACACAAGGGCACGCTGTGTTGGCTGCACTTGATCAGCAAGAGCAAAACCACACTGACCGCAATAAAGGAAACGCTCATCACACACGGCACCACAACGGTCACAGCGTTGGTGAGGCCGGGAACACCCGCAAACTACACAAAACGCCACTCCCGGTGGATTTTTATGATTACAGGCCATATTCGATCCTAAACAGCAGAAATTTCGTTCTTATATTGTTCCCAGCTGCTTTTGATCTCCTTGAGTAGTTCTTCTGGAGGATTGTCCTTGAGTAGAAAATTGCGCGCCCCTATGCTTAAACACTCTTTGACTACTTCCATGGAGTTCTGGGATGTCAACATGATGACCATCGCATCTTTATTGATTGCCATTATTTCTTTCAGCGCAGCCACCCCATCTTTCTTTGGCATATTGATATCCATCAAGGTGATATGAGGCCGATGCTCGGCATACTTTGCAACTGCCTGCTCGCCGTCTTCCGCTTCATCTATCACTTCAGCACTGAGACTTTCAATGATTGACCTCAATAAGAAGCGAATTGATTTCTGATCATCCACCACCATAAATCGCACTTTTGCCATGAGAAATTCCCTGTCTTAATAGTTAACTCATGAGATATCGACACACCTCAACGAAAACCGAACCCTTCAATAGCTGCAATTAACAAATACTCACATTTCGAGACAGATACCCTCGATTTAGTGCTTCCTTCACAAATAGGGTAAAATCGCCCGATTCTCGATTTAAAAAATATTTAGAATAGAGGTGTTTAAGTGTTAGAAACATACCGCCAACACGTACAAGAACGCGCCAATGAGGGGCTGCCGCCCCTCGCCCTGGATGCCCAGCAAACTGCTGATTTAATTGAGTTGCTCAAGACCCCGCCTACAGGTGAAGAAGAAGCACTTGTCGAGCTGTTCACACATCGCGTTCCACCCGGTGTTGATCAGGCCGCCTACGTTAAAGCCGGTTTTCTCGCTGCCATTACCAAGGGCGAGGCTAACTCGCCTCTAATCGACAAAAAACAGGCTGCTGAACTGCTTGGCACCATGCTGGGCGGCTACAACATCCAACCACTGATTTCACTGCTCGACGATGGCGAGCTGGCACCCATTGCTGTGACGGCCCTGTCCAAGACCCTATTGATGTTCGATGCCTTTAACGATGTCATCGAAAAAGCCAAGGCTGGTAATGAGTTCGCCAAACAGGTCGCTGATGCCTGGGCCAATGCCGACTGGTTTACAAACAAAGCCGAGATGCCCCAAGAGATCAAGATCACCGTCTTCAAGGTCGAGGGTGAAACCAATACCGATGACTTGTCACCTGCCTCTGAAGCTTGGAGCCGCCCCGACATTCCTCTGCACGCCAAGGCCATGCTGATCAGTAAGATGCCTGATGGTTTAAACAAGATCGAAGAACTGAAACAGAAAGGCCACCCAATGGCCTATGTCGGCGATGTGGTCGGCACCGGATCTTCGCGTAAATCTGCTATTAACTCCGTGCTGTGGCACATGGGCCACGAGATCCCTTACGTACCCAACAAACACCAGGGTGGCGTAATATTGGGTGGCAAGATCGCCCCGATCTTTTTTAATACTGCCGAAGACTCCGGCGCCCTGCCCATTGAGTGCGATGTGAGCAAACTCAATATGGGCGATGTGATTACGATCAAACCTTATGATGGCGTGATCGAAAATGAAGCCGGCGAAGTGATTTCCAGCTTTGATCTGAAACCCTCCACCATGCCGGACGAAATCCGCGCCGGTGGCCGAATCCCGCTGATTATTGGTCGTTCACTAACCGACAAAACTCGCGAAGCCCTGGGTCTGAAACCTTCAGAAACATTTATGCGTCCCGACGTTCCCGCTGATACCGGCAAGGGATTCACCCTGGCACAAAAGATGGTCGGCAAGGCCTGTGGTATTGCGGGCGTGCGTCCCGGCACCTATTGCGAACCACGCATGACCACGGTCGGCTCACAAGACACCACTGGCGCCATGACCCGTGATGAACTTAAAGAGCTGGCTTGCCTGGGTTTCTCGGCGGACCTGGTGATGCAGTCTTTCTGTCATACCGCCGCCTATCCTAAGCCGGTAGACATCAATCTGCAGCACGAACTGCCCGAATTCATCCAAAATCGCGGCGGCGTCAGCCTGCGTCCTGGTGATGGCGTGATTCACTCCTGGCTCAATCGCATGGTGATGCCTGATACCGTTGGTACTGGCGGTGACTCACACACCCGTTTCCCGATTGGTATCAGTTTTCCGGCCGGTTCCGGTCTGGTGGCGTTCGGTGCCGCCCTGGGCGTCATGCCGCTGGATATGCCTGAGTCGGTGCTGGTGCGCTTTAAAGGCGAGATGCAGCCCGGCGTCACCCTGCGTGATCTGGTCAACGCCATTCCTTACGCCGCGATCCAGAAAGGTCTGTTGACGGTTGAAAAGGCGGGCAAGAAAAACGTCTTCTCAGGTCGCGTGTTGGAGATCGAAGGGCTGGAACATCTCAAGGTCGAACAGGCCTTTGAATTGTCAGACGCCTCGGCCGAACGCTCCGCCAACGGCTGCACCGTCAAGCTGAGTAAAGAACCCATCATTGAATTCCTGAATTCAAATATCACTCTGCTGAAGTGGATGATCGCCAACGGCTATGAAGACAAGCGTACGATTAGCCGTCGTATCGAGGCCATGGAAGCCTGGTTGGCCAAGCCTGAATTGCTGGAAGCCGATGCCGACGCCGAATACGCCGAGATCATCGAGATCGACCTGGCTGACATCAAGGAACCCATCGTCGCCTGCCCCAATGATCCGGACGATGTGAAGTTGTTGTCTGAAGTGGCCAACACCAAGATCGATGAAGTCTTCATAGGCAGCTGCATGACCAACATCGGTCACTACCGTGCGGCAGGCAAAGTCTTGGAAGCCTTTGGTGGCTCCGTGCCAACACGTTTATGGATTGCCCCACCGACCAAAATGGACACCCATCAACTCACCGAAGAAGGCTACTACAGCATCTACGGCAAAGCGGGTGCCCGTACCGAAATGCCAGGTTGTTCGCTGTGCATGGGCAACCAGGCACGTGTAGCAGATGGTTCTACTGTCATGTCCACTTCGACGCGTAACTTCCCCAATCGTCTGGGTAAAGATGCCAACGTTTATCTCGGCTCAGCCGAGTTGGCCGCGGTCTGTGCCCAGATGGGCAAGATACCCACTGTGGCTGAGTACATGGATGCGGTGAAAATGCTCGACACCATGGCCGATGATATCTACCGCTATCTCAACTTCAATGAGATTGAGTCGTATCAAAAAGTGGCAGAGAAGGTAATTCCGATCGTTGCGGCTTAGCGCCTTTATGCCCTTTCTTCTTGAAGAGGAGAGGGCAAGGTGAGGTGTTAAATATCACCCACTGTGGGTTTAGTCCAAATACATAAGTAACAATTATTATTTGCGCGACGCGCAACGCACCAATCACATTTTAGCCATATCCCTAGCCAGTGGGCCGAAACACGAGCAACCCTAACACCACGTAACTTGCTCTATGCACGCGCAATGCTGCATCATGAAAACCCAAACAGGAGGATCAATGGCCAATAGCCAAGACTGGCTGCAAGAACATAGCGCCACAGCCCTTAAGCGACTCTTGCCGCGGATAGAGACCCGCTTTAAAGACAGAACGGATGCTGTTGAATGGCAGGCCTATACACAACGGATTAAACGACACTTCCCGCGTCTGTTCGAGCGCCTTCATGGCCTCTACGGCACGCACTACGACTTCTACTATCATCTGGAGAGCATGCTGGCTTCCGCGACCGAGATGTGGCTGGAACGCCCGGCCGAGCTAAAAGCGCTGGATGCTCTGAGAGAAGCAGATCCGAACTGGTATCACTCGAATCGCATGGTGGGAGCCATGTGCTATGTAGATCTTTTCGCAACAAACCTTAAGGGACTGCGTGAGCGCATACCCTAACTTACTGAACTCGGCATTACCTATCTGCACCTTATGCCGCCATTCAAAGTCCCAGCCGGCGATAACGACGGCGGTTATGCGGTCAGCAGCTACCGCGAGATAGACCCACGACTGGGCACTACTGAAGACCTGGCGGCGCTCGCCACGGAACTACGTCACCACGGCATTTCCCTGGTTCTTGATTTTATCTTCAACCACACCTCGGATGAACACGAGTGGGCACAGCAGGCCCTGGCCGGTGACAAGGAGTACCAAGCCTTTTATCGCATGTATCCCGACCGGGAGATGCCTGACGCATTCGAGCGCACTATGCCGGAGGTATTCACCGAGGATCATCCCGGAGCGTTCACTTATCGAACCCGCATTAAAAAATGGATATGGACCACCTTCCACACCTATCAGTGGGACCTTAACTATGAGAACCCGCAGGTGTTCAACCGCATGCTGGAGGAGATGCTATTCCTCGCCAATCAAGGGGTAGAGATTTTGCGCCTGGACGCCGTTGCCTTCATCTGGAAGCGGCTTGGAACCAATTCGCAAAATCTGCCAGAGGCCCACTGGATCATCCAGGCATTCAACGCCATTGCTAGTATCGCTGCACCAGCAATGGTGTTTAAATCCGAGGCCATCGTGCACCCAGACGAAGTGAATAAATATATCGACATGGGTGAATGCCAGCTCTCTTATAATCCACAACTAATGGCCTTGCTGTGGGAGGCACTTGCTACCCGGGACACGCGTGTGCTTCATTACGCCATGGGGCACCGCTACACCATTCCGGAAGGCTGCTGCTGGGTGAATTATGTACGTTGCCACGATGACATTGGCTGGACATTTGCCAATGATGATGTGCAGGCCTTCGGTTTCGATCCAGACGAGCACCGCCGCTTCCTGACGCATTTCTACACTGGACACTTCGATGGCAGCTTCGCCCATGGCGCACCCTTCCAGGAAGACCCCCGCACTGGACAAGCCCGTGTCTCTGGCACCTGCTCCTCACTCACGGGCATCGAGAAGGCACTCGCGGAGCAGGATGACACCGGGCTGGAGCTTGCAGTGAGGCGCACCCTGCTCATCCACGGCGTAATAATCACAATGGGGGGGATTCCTCTTATCTATCTCAGCGACGAGATTGCTACGCTCAATGAATATGGCTATGACAAGGATCCTGCCAAGGTGGGCGACTCACGTTGGCTGCACCGCACGCAATTCGACTGGGAACGGGCTGAACAGCGCCGCGAACTTGAATCACCCGCCGGGCACGTCTATCAGGGGCTGCTGCGCCTCATTCAGCTCCGCGGCCAAAATTTGGCTTTCGCCCGTGGCGAAACGGAGTTCGTACAGACCGGCAATAAGCAGGTGTTCGGCTTCTTTAGAAGTAACGGGCAGCACATGGTCTTTGTGCTGGCCAACTTCAGTGAACTGGAGCAACGTCTCGAGGCCCGGCGCCTACGGCAGATGGGCATGCGTAAAACTATGGTTGATCTCTATGCTGGGCGTGTAATCACCGCGACTCAGGAACTCGTGATTGAACCCTACCAGCTTATGGTACTCGCGCGCGTCGCCTGACCAAGTAACCGCGGATCTTTCTGATTGGGCAACCAAACTCGTTTCACCGACTGCTTGACTGTCTGCATTACTGTGATCTCAACCTCTACACGCAACTTTTCTAACTGCTTGTGGATTGACGCCAACGTTTATCTCGGCTCGGTCGAGCTGGCAGCTGTGTGCGCCCAGCTGGGCAAAAACCCCAGTGTCGCAGAATACATTGATGCAGTGAAAATACTCGACACTATGGCGGATGATATCTACCGCTATCTCAACTTCAATGAGATTGAGGAGTATCAGAAGGAAGCAGAGAAGGTGATTCCCATCTACGCCGCCTAATACTCGCCGACTCGAGTTCCTCCGGAAATAACTCGAAAAACAAAAAGCCCTGCCTTTATGGCGCGGCTTTTTTGTTTTATCCCTCCTCTTTGAATTAAGAGCAACCAAGAACTAAGGGAGATTTAATTTGTATCGCAATAATTGATTTTACGCTGGGAATAAAACCGCATTTCAGGTTAAAGGGTGGGCATAAAATCATGCCCACCCTCTATTACTTACTGTCTACGCAGGTTAGACAACCCTGGTGTCATATTACGTTTTTTCTCAACTGACGCTTTAGGCTCAGTTTTGCGTAGCGATGCTGCAGCTTGTGTCAGAGCAGCCGGTACGCCCTGGTCTGGCACCATAGTCCAACCTGTTAAGATCTGATTAGCAGTTTTATCGAAAGAGCCACCACTGATGAAGAATTGCCAGGTTTGGTCCATGCCGGAGAGAAAGTCGAAATCAACTGCCATGATCTGCGCCGCGACAACATTATCCATTGTTGCCGTATCAATCCAGGTGTTGGCAGGCGCCGGTAACTGCATTACTTGCCAGGTCGTACCCAACGGCGACATCACAACAGACCAATTTACAAACTGCTCACCTGCGCCTATAACAAAAGCCTCAATATTGATATTAACCAGATCACGAGATGTGGAACCAGAAAGATTCCAACTCAGGGTGTTAGAGGCATCATTAAACACAACGTTGCTGAAGTTGTAGTCAGGGATGGGTAATTCCACCGACTGCGGCAGGGTGTTGTAAAGTTTGGAGCTTTCGAATCCGGACGCTTCTGTCCCGGCTCCGCCAAACACCCAATAATAGTCTGCTGGAAATTCGGTGGCGACTGGCATATTGCCTGAACTGCCAAGACCACTAAAAAACTCAGCTATCCCCCCGACACTGTAGTAATCAATACCGCCACGAGCCGCTTCGATTTCGATCATATTCAAGTTAGTGGCGGGTTGGGTAGTCCAACCAGTCGTTACCGGCGCGGTGTCTAGCGCAATATCGTATGTCGCGCCATTGGTGACAGTTTGATCCAACAGATAACCGTAGCCAATCAACTGATCAGTATTAGTGGCGCTGTTGACCATTGCTAATAAACTTAGTTTGCCATCGTCTTGCAGATAGCCGTCAAGTACGGTCTGGTTGGTAAGCTGACCGGCATTTAATGGAAAACTCCACCATGCTAATCCGGGCTCGATCGATGTCAGACCTGCATTGGCCGGCGCAGCGCTCAAAGCGTAATTGACTGTTGCGACGCTTGTGCCCGTCTCCTCACCAAAATCCTCTTCAGTGTAGTAGACGATGTTATCGGCAGCTGGCATATCCATAAACGAATCGATCATGCCGGCAGAACCAAACGTAGTGGACAATTCATACACAATTGTAAAGCTGGCCCGTGAGCGGCCAATATCACCGAAATCCACGACGCCGTTGACGCCACTGGTCTTGGTCTGGGCAATGGTGACATTATCGGTATTGTACAGCGCCACCACCACACCAGCGACGGGCTGATCACCTCTGACGTCATCTTTGAAGATAAAGCTCAGCGAATTGCCGCTGGGTACTCCACCGGCATAGACGATAGAAATGTTCTGGGTGGCTATGCCGCCGTTGCCGTCTGCTACCGTCAGGGTTAGCGTGGCCGTCCCGGCACCGGCCGCAGGTGCTGTCCAGGTTACGGATGAACCGCTGGTGGTATTGAAACTGCCCTGATCCGCGCTCCAGCTAAATGTAACGGCATCGCCATCATCGTCATGGGCTGCGGCGGTGAGATTCACAGCCTGGTTATTGGTCACGCTGCCTTCCGGAACACGGTTAACACTGTCGATCACCGGATTGCGATTATCGATAGTGAAGTTCACCACCTGCGGCGTGTTCGCATCCTGGACGGTAACGGTCTGCGCCACCTGACCGACGGCGAAGAGTGTAACCGGCACACCCAACGGCACTTCCAATTCATAGTTACCATCATTGTTGGTAGTCGCGGCAGGACCAAAATCGGAGTTAATCAAATATCCGGCGACGGGGGCACCGGTGCTTTTAAGAGTAACCTGACCGGTCACGCGCCCGTCGTATCGCAAGGCAATATTATTGGCAAGATCCACACATTGACCGGTATTGAAGATCGTGCTGCCCTCGATTGTAGGCGTAAAAATAGCATTGCTACCTACATCACCCTCAGCAGAATCAATGACATCGTAATGAAACTTCACCGAGCCCGATTCAACGAACAAACGAATCTGCTCAGTAACGCTATCGCTGCTCCGTTTCACGGTGACACAAGCCCTACCATCAGCACCAGTGCTGGCAGGACGGGAGCGGCCATTGTAGGTAATTCCCTCCGCGATCAATTGCTCACCCGCCAGCGGCAGGTCATCCGTACCCACTACTATAGTGCACACGCAGGCATGTTGATCCATCGGTGCGTCGACATTCCACCAGGTAAAGTGAGTTACCTTGGCCTGAGCATAAAGCACACTGCCCTGATTGATAACTAATGCGTCATCGACAAAATCCGGCGTCGCGGGATCAGCATCTTCACGAATCCAGCTGCCATTGACTTCGTCATAGGACCACCACTCGATGGTATCGCCGGCGGAGTAGACACTCTGGAGGCTGTCGGGCAAGCGCAGGGTTACACTAACCGCCTCACTCACCTGGGTGATCTCATTGCCAGCGGCATCATTAATTGTGATTTCGGTAAATACTACACTTTCCAGTGGCGTATCTGCATCACCACCTTGCGTGGATGCCGCCATATAATCGCCGGGGAAGGTCGGACGACCTTCCTCAGTGGTCGGATCACCAACTGCAACATTAACAGTGACATTGCCGCTGCCAAGGCTTCCCGCCGGGAAAGAGAGTTGGGCCAAAGGATTACCGCCGGGATTGTTCGGATCACCTACAACAAGATTTTGTTCGTTGGTCGCATCGACTGGCTCTGAATAATGATACTGAAGCAGTTTAGCAGTGACCGAATAGGTTTCATTGGCTGCAACCGGGATGGTGCGTTGAAAAGTGGCGTAACCATCTTTCTCGTAGGTCAAAACCAGTAAGCCACTACTGGGGACAGGAACATCGCTAAGGTTGTAGAACCCATTCAGATCCGAGGTCACGGAGCGGCCACCCGCACTTACTTGCACATTAGCGATTCCACCGCTGCCGGTGACGGAACCATTTATCGTGACGGTATCTTGAGCCTGGGGTCCAATCGGCCCGCTATCTGGCGTTGAGTCACCCCCCCACCTGTCGCGATGATACTAATCAGCCCAAACACAAATACAAGTGTGATTCCAACTTTACGAAGCCAATGAATGCTCGTGTTATTCTTGGTCATCTCCCTTACTCCCTGTCAGCCAACCACAGCTTTCAATTTTTAAATTAATGGGCAGAGCCAGTGGTTGATTTATATTTGTAATATCAACAGCCCACACTTATCAATTTAGCATGATATTTTTGTTGGTCCAGCTTAATAATTACAATGATTTTATAAAACGCACGTAGTTGCAAATATGAGCCATAAAAACAACATCAAATACGCATACAATGTTAATGAAGGACGGCAATTCCTGAGGCTAGTACTCGGAATTTTTGCGTTGAGTCTAGGCTCACTGGTTTATTTGATAGACCGCCCAGCAAACAAAACCTATCTCATTTCTGATTCAATAAGCCTGTTCGACAGGATTGCGCCACTTTTTGGCACGATTGGAAATCACCTGCCTACGTTTAGCCACGTATTTGCATTCATTTTGATAACTGCCGCATTAACTTCGGCCAGACGTTCGTCATACTTATTCATTTGTGGCATCTGGTTAATGATAGATATTTTGTTTGAACTAGGTCAGCATGGCACCATCAGCTCTCACATTGCATCAAACCTTCCGCCCTATATTGTCGAATTACCCATACTGAGTCACGCCGTTAACTATTTCCAAAATGGCCGCTACGATCCAATTGACCTGGCATCAATCTTTCTCGGTACCGTTGCCGCCTATGGTGTTTTGTTGTTGACTGAAAAAACAGCGTCACCTATAAACTAACTCTCTCATCACACTGTGCTGGCTCAGGCTCGGCTCATCGCGGGAACATTCGGAACATAAAAAAGCCCCGCCTTTGTGGCGGGGCTTTTTCTGACACTAATAGCAAAGCGGCTAAGCCCTGAACTGTGACACCATGCTTTGTAGATTAACCGCCAGCTTGGCGATGTCATGACTGGCCTGATCCGTTTGCGCAGAACCGTCGCTAACGTCAGCTGCGACCTCATTAATGGATACAATACTGCGATTGATTTCTTCCGACACCGCACATTGTTCCTCAGAGGCACTCGCAATCTGGGTAGTCATATCGCTAATTGTCTCGACAGATTGAACAATCGACGCAAGCGAAGTGTTGGCCCTGCTTGCCTGCTCGACACTGCTTTCTGCCTGGCTACGACCCTGCCCCATCACCTGCACCGCTTGTTGGGCACGGCCTTGCAGTTTCTCGATAGTATTCTGAATTTCATTGGTGGACTGCTGGGTACGTTGCGCCAGGGTGCGCACCTCATCGGCCACCACTGCAAATCCACGTCCCTGCTCACCTGCCCGGGCAGCTTCGATAGCTGCATTCAGTGCCAATAAATTAGTCTGTTCCGCAATATCCTTAATAACATCCAATACTGTTCCAATACTCTCACTATCAGATGCAAGGGTTTCAATAACACCTGATACCTTTTCAACCTCCTGCGCCAGGGCATTGATGGAATTGATGGTGCTAGCGACTACATGCTGACTATCTGTCGCTTCCTTGTCTGCTTCAAGCACAGCCTGGGCGGCATTGGCGGCGTTCTTCGCCACCTCATGCATGGAGGCAGTCATCTCGTTCATTGCAGTGGAAACCTGTTCGGTTTCTATTTTCTGATTATGCACGGCAGACTGTGATTGGTTGGTCACGGCTGACAACTCCTCAGCAGCTGCGGCCAATTGTGAAGAAGCGGCAGCCACCTGATGCACCACCATCTGGATACTGGAGAGCATGCTATTGAAATGTGCCCCCATTTCTCCAATCTCATCTGTTCCTTCATCTACACGCAAGTTTAGATCCTTGTTTTGGGCTATATCTCCGATCACGTTATTGGTATTGGCAATGGATTTTTTTATACCCAGGGTAATCCAGACTCCCAGACTGCCACCGATCAGCAAGCTGGCAATGGCGATGATGATCATGCCGATCATTGCGTCATGTTCTTCTGCCTCGACTGTCAACATTGACTGCTCGGTAAACTTCTCTACTTGCTTCAGTAGCGCTTCAAGTTCATGCTCAAGTTGTTCGGCCTCGTGCTCTGCCTTGAGTGCTGTTGCTTCAGCTTCTGCGGCACGACCAGATTCAATCAGCTTGAATATTTCCATCACGTGGCGCTCGTAATCCTTGTGCTCTTCCTCGATTGTTTTGAGTTGCTGCAACACATGCTCAAACTCCTGTTTGGACTCGGCGGTATGGGCAATGCTTATGCCATGTTCAGCTAGCTCTTCACCTTCCAACAGAGAGGCGTTGATTTCTTCATTCAACTGTTCAAAGCGTTGATGCATCTCTTTGACGAGTTTCAACCCATCTTGATTGTGTGACATCACACCACCGGCCCTCAATGCCCGCTCCATGGCGATATCCTGCTCCAACTGGTCGACGGTAATAGTCGTCAATGACTCCACCAACGGGATGTCCTCATGCGCAATTTCGGCCAGCTCAGTTCCTATGATTTGCATCTTGGTCAATCCGTAGCCCACTACTGCGGCCATCATGATCACGTTAATGACCAACAGTAGATTCATTTTCAGGCTGATTTTCATTTGCTGCTCCAGACTGCTTGCTTGTTGTTATTTAGTTTTTGGCTTCATATATAAGTATTGATCAATATTTATTATCGACAGGCAGGTTGTTTAATTAACGCCAACCCAGATCTTCAAACGTTTGAAAAACTACACACTCAGAATAAACAGTTGAAATCCTGACTAAAAATGTATTTTAGCCAGGATAAAAAAAGCCCCGCTATGCGGGGCTTGTTTAATCTACCATCTGGACCTAGGCAACACTGACTTCATTGGGTACTGTCTCAGATCGAAACACCAGTTGATCCCCCTCCGCATCCACTTTAATCATAGCCCCGGGTGGATACTTACCCGCCAGAATTTCCTGCGCCAACGGATTTTCAATCATATGCTGAATAGCCCGTTTCAACGGCCGAGCACCATAGACCGGATCGAACCCCGCCTCACCCAGTTTGTCCAGGGCGGCATCTGTTAATTCCAAACCAAGCTCGCGATCAGCAAGACGCTTGCGCAGGTAATCAATCTGAATATCAGCGATGCGGCGTATCTGCGCTTGTTGCAAGGGATGAAACACCACCACATCATCAACACGATTGATGAACTCGGGACGGAAGTGTTGACCGACAATTTCCATAACCGAACTTTTCATCTGGTCATAGTTTTCTTCCCCTGCCAATTCCTGAATCACATGGGAGCCCAAGTTTGAAGTCATGACAATGACGGTATTGCGAAAATCAACCGTACGGCCATGACCATCAGTGAGACGGCCATCATCCAGCACTTGCAGCAAAATATTGAACACATCCGGGTGAGCCTTTTCCACCTCATCCATCAAGATGACGGAATAGGGTTTACGCCGCACATGTTCAGTGAGATAACCACCTTCTTCATAACCCACATAACCTGGTGGCGCGCCAATCAATCGTGCCACCGAGTGTTTTTCCATAAACTCGGACATATCGATACGTACCATGGCGTCTTCAGTATCAAACAGAAAATCAGCCAGGGCTTTGGTCAGCTCGGTTTTACCCACCCCGGTCGGCCCGAGAAACAGGAAGGAGCCATTGGGACGATTGGGATCAGCCAGGCCCGCGCGTGATCGACGAATCGCATCCGACACTGCTTTCACCGCTTCACTCTGGCCCACAACTCGTTTCTGTAATTCATCTTCCATGCGTAACAGTTTTTCACGCTCACCTTCGAGCATTTTGGCTACAGGAATGCCGGTCCATTTGGACACCACCTCAGCAATCTCCTCTTCGGTGACATGATTACGCAAGAGCGTGGGCTTATGCAATTCTGCGTCGGTTGCCATCTGCAGAGATTTTTCCAAATCGGGAATACGGCCATATTGGATTTCAGACATGCGCGCCAGGTCACCAGCACGGCGCGCAGTTTCCAGTTCGTTGCGAGCGCGTTCCAATTCCTCCTTAATGTGCTGGGTACCCATCAGGGCAGACTTTTCTGATTTCCATACCTCTTCCAGGTCGGAGTATTCGCGTTCCAGTTTGCTGATCTCATCTTGCAAAGCATGAAGCCGCTTTTTCGACGCCTCGTCTGTCTCTTTATTAAGCGCTTCTCTTTCCATTTTGAGCTGGATCAGACGCCGGTCAAGACGATCCATATCTTCCGGCATGGAATCGATCTCCATACGTATACGACTCGCCGCCTCATCAACCAGATCGATTGCCTTGTCTGGTAACTGCCTATCAGTAATGTATCGATGTGACAGCGTTACCGCAGCGATGATTGCCGGATCGGTAATATCAACACCATGATGCACTTCATAGCGCTGCTTCAAGCCACGTAATATTGCGATTGTATCTTCCACGCTTGGCTCTTCCACCACCACCTTCTGAAAACGGCGCTCCAGTGCAGCGTCTTTTTCAACGTATTCGCGATATTCATTTAAAGTGGTTGCGCCAACACAGTGCAATTCACCTCTAGCCAGGGCTGGCTTGAGCATATTGCCAGCATCCATTGACCCCTCTGCTTTACCGGCACCGACCATGGTGTGAATTTCATCGATGAAGAGAATAATCTGACCTTCCTGTTTGCTCAGGTCTTTCAATACAGCCTTGAGACGCTCTTCAAACTCGCCACGAAACTTTGCCCCAGCGATCAGGGCACCCATGTCGAGTGACAGCACACGCTTGCCTTTCAAGCCTTCCGGTACTTCGCTGTTAATTATTCGCTGTGCCAGACCTTCAACAATCGCAGTTTTACCGACACCAGGTTCGCCAATCAAAACCGGATTGTTTTTAGTACGACGTTGTAATACCTGTATGGTGCGGCGTATCTCATCATCACGCCCAATGACCGGGTCAAGTTTACCTTGCTCAGCGCGTTCGGTTAGATCAATGGTGTATTTTTCCAAAGCTTGACGCTGTTCTTCTGCATTAGGATCATTAACATTCTGTCCACCACGAATATCATCAATAGCTTTTTCAATACCACCCTTACTGGCACCCGCCTTGCGCAATATGTCACCGATCTGACTTTTCTCTGTCACGCATGCCAACACAAACAGTTCGCTGGAGATGTATTCATCTTTTCTCTGCTGTGCCAGTTTGTCAGTTACATTAAGAATACGGGCCAAGTCATTACTAATGCGAATATCACCAGCCGTACCCTCAACCCGGGCCAGATGATCAAGGGCATCGCCCAGCTGTGAACGTAGACTATGCACGTTAACATCGGCCATGGTCAGTAACTGACGTACCGTACCACCATCTTGATCCAGCATCGCCAACATGACATGCAACGGTTCTATAAACTGGTGATCACGCCCAACCGCCAAACTCTGGGCATCGGCCAGGGCCATCTGAAATTTACTGGTTAGTTTATCCATTCTCATGCTTGATTCCTCTGAAGCATTAAAAGTTCTGTTCAATAAATAAGGCCAGTTCTCGAAATTTCAAGCCCCATCATCAAAAACATCTAGCACCTGGATTTAAGTTTGATTTCAGCAAACACCGATATCTTAGCCACCATGGTTGCGAAACCTAAAAACTATTTTTTAAGTATAGCGGAACCAACCGAGCCAAATAAACGTTTTAGATAAACGTAAGCAAACTAATCAGGAGATGACATTATGAACGTTAAACTTTTACCCCTTGTTCCCTTAATTGCCAGCCTTGCTGCATGTGGCGGCAGTGGCACCTCGACCACACCGCTGAGTGATTCATCATTGAGCGCAGGCACTGTATCAGTACTTGTGACTGACAACCTGACACTCGATTATTCAGAAGTATGGATCAATATTCAGTCGATCACTGCGACAGACAATAATGGTCAAACAGTTACCTTATATGAAAACACTACAGGTCAAACTCACAACCTTAGCCAACTGGTCAATGTCGGCGCATTAGTTGATGCCCAGGCCATCGCAGCTGGAACATATAGCTCTTTCGATATAGTGATGGTAAATGACATCAAGTTAGTTGACCTGAATGGCAATGTCATCAATGCCACCTTTGATAACAGCGGCAACCCTATTTTTACAACCAACGTTACAGGCACGCTAACTGTTGATGCCGGTCAAGCGACAACACTGGCATTAGACTTTGATCTAGCGCAATTTACTTATGATGTGACCAGCAATACCGTCACACCGGTAATTGTGCAAAAAGATCCTAATCTGTTAAATCAGACCGTTACTACTACACAAGGTGATGTTCAAGCGATCAATGGCGCCACGCAGCTAGTCGTCACTCCCGCCAATGGTGGCGCCAATATGACTGTTGACCTGCATAACAACGCAACCGTCACCAATACCGCTACTGGTGTGATTTCAGTTGACACAACTGGCCTACAAGCCGGCATGAATGTCAGCGTCTCCGGCAACTATGATGCCAACACTCTAACCATTACTGCTTCAGATGTACAAATTGATAACAGCACTATTATTTCGATTAGCCATGAGATCGAAGGGATTGTTGTCGACTGGGATGGTTCTAGTATGAGCCTGGATGTTAAAGAAGCCAACTTCGCGCCCCCCACCAATGAAGTTAACGTTGCCAATATCAGCAATGCCGTTTTTAGTCATGGCAGTTTGAGCCTGTTAGATGCGGGGCAGAAAGTAGAAATTAAAGGGAACTGGGATGGCAACACCTTTACTGCCGCAGTTATTGAAGTTGAAGGCGCCTCGCGCAATGGTAATGATTCAAGCAATTATCTCGATGACTATGCTGAGATCGAGGGGCAAATAAGTTCTGTTGACGGCAATCAGTTAACTATTGCTGTACAGGAACACGAACATGTCAGCAACATTAACTCTGGCGATTCCATTACGGTTGATAGCGGCATCAGTTGGATAGAACACGGTAACGCCAGCTGCCTGACCGTGGGTGCAATAATTGAAGCCAAGGGACCTATGACAGATGCCACCAGCATGACCGCTAACAAAATCGAAATTGAAAGGGGCTGCAATGGCAGCAGTGCCGAGTCAGATGATAATGACGATTTCGATTTCGACGATGATGATGATTCAGACGACGATCTAGACTCAGACTTATCCTAACTCTGCCTTTATAACTCATGAGGCGCTGCCATCTGGTAGCGCCTCATGTAATCATCTTCAGTGAAGATGCCAAGGCAGCATCACGTTAATGTTTTGGGCACTTTGGTTGTATTTTCTATCACCCGCACTCATCCCCATAGCCAACGCTGCTGGTATACAACTGCACGCACCGAGCCAGTTAGATATGGAAACGATGGCGATTAAATTAACCAGTTTAGTTCTTATTTGTTGTCACAATCCTGGTGGTGTGGTCAGAGCTTTGGGCTAGGCACAATGCTTTTCGCCACCGACGCCACAAATACAGCGCAATCTCGTTTAAAGTTGGGCTTGCCGCCCTGGCAAAACACTTTCAAGTCCATCCCGGAGAGCTTGCGCTTTGGCACAGAACCCAATTACTGGTTATCCATCTCAATGATCACGGCGTGATTCGACTCGTCCGAACATAGAGTTAGTCGGTAAAGAAGCGCTGCCTTATCGGCAGCGCATATTTCGAAGCAGCAACAATTTAGGGACGCTCTGATTCACTCGTTTCTCGTCATTCCGGCACAGATCCAAAGGGCACAAGGGCCGGAATCCACTAAGGCATTGAATTAGAATCGCTGGATTCCGGGTCTACGCTACGCTTCGCCCGGAACGACGAATTAATCAAAGTGTCCTTAGAGATTCGGGAACAAGCCTTTTAATACCATGTCGGTATAACTGACCATACCAACCACCTTACCTTTATCCACCACCGGAGCACGTGAAAGACCAAAGCGATCAAACATACGTGCGCAGTAGCGAATGTCCATTTGTGGGTCTACACATACTACGGGTTTAGCCATTATTTCATAGACATTGACTCGTTCAGGTGATTTGTCTTTTGCCAACACATGACGTGCGATATCCGACAATAATACGATTCCGTATTCATCATCTTCATGGCGTTTATCTATAATTAGTGCCTTGGTATCGATGTGATTCATTGCCTGCAAGGCTTCTTTGACGGTGGCCATGCCGTCAACAATATCGTAATTTGATTTCATCACATCCCTGACGCGAACAACTTTTCGATCGCTCATATTTCGTCCTCCACCGCTTCGGTTAATTGTTGAACCTGATGGGTGACCCCTACCGCATCTTCAATGTCTATTTGAAAAGCTATACCCGTACCCGGTTTGCTTTCGAATTCTCCTACTTGGGCAATATTTTCAAGTATCTTGCGACTCATATGCTCTTCCACCAAAAACAGCAACATGTCGCGTTGGGTTTCGAGAGAAAGGCCAAAGAAGGTTTTACTCTGTTTCAAGCCTTCTCCGCGAGCATGATTGATCACAGTCGCCCCGGTCGCGCCTGCCTCACGCGCCGCCTTCATTACGTCATCGGTCTTATCGTCTTCAACCAGGGCAATTATCAATTTAAAATGCATATCAAACCTCCTCTGAGGATATTTGCAAACATCTATTCTGGCTCTTTTTCATTAGCAGAAATTTCCCGCTTTCTTTGGGCACGCCACTCACTCAACTGGGCATAACCCATCACAGAGATAATGGGGAACAGACAGGCAAAGGCAATTAAGCCAAAACCATCCAACAACACGCTACGACCTGGCACTGTTCCGGCCAGCCCTAAACCTAATGCTGCCACTAGTGGTACCGTAACCGTCGATGTACTAACGCCACCTGAATCATAAGCAAGCGGGATGATCATACGTGGTGCTATAGCTGTTTGAATAATGACGATTACATAACCGGCAATTATAAAATAATGTAATGGCAGGCCGGTCACTATGCGAAAGGTTCCCAGCGCAATACCGACCGCCACACCCATAGCGACTGCTATACGCAGGCCCCAGACACCAATCGCGCCACCCGACACCTCACTGGCCTTCATAGCGACAGCAATCAGGGCTGGCTCGGCTATGGCTGTGGAAAAGCCAATAGCAGCGGCAAAAATATAGACCCAGTAATAATCCGTCCAATGCAGGCCAGCCGCAGCATGCTGAGTAATGCCAGCGATAAATTCCGGGGCAGTAAGTTGTTCAGCCATCAATTTTCCTAAGGGAAACAGGGCCGTTTCAAGACCGACCAGGAACAGCGCCAGCCCAACCAGCACACATACAAAACCCACCAGTACCTTACTAAGGTTGGGAACAGGACGGCGAATAACGAAGAGTTGAAAACCGAAGATTATGGCGACAATAGGCAACACATCCTTAATGGTGGCCAGCAGGGTGTCCCATGTAAGTTGTAACCAATCCATCAGAAGGTCATCCCGTAAGCCATGACAAAAATCATGGGCGTCAGCGATGCAAATGCGATCAGGCCGAATCCATCCAACATGGGATTACGGCCTTTAATACTCGAGGCTAAACCGACACCCAAAGCCGTCACTAACGGCACGGTGATAGTTGATGTGGTTACACCACCGGAATCGTAGGCTATACCAATAATTTCTTTAGGCGCAAACATGGTCATGATCACGACACCGATATAACCGCCGATGATCAGGTATTGAACCGGCCAGCCTTTAATTATTCGCAACACCCCCACCACAATCGCTACACCGACAGAAAACGCAACCGTCATACGCAGGCCAAATGCATAGCTTTGCTTTGCCTCAACCACATCTTGAATCACCCCCGCGCCTGCGGCCACAGCGGCAGCTTCACTTGCCACTGCAATCAGGGCTGGTTCAGCAACTGTGGTGCCAAATCCCAAGGCAAACGCAAATACTAATAACCAGACAGCACTACCCTTGCGTGCAAATGCGTAGGCCATAGTTTCGCCAATCGGAAACAAGCCCATTTCCAGTCCCTTAATAAACAGGGTTAAACCTAGTACAACAAAGAGCAGGCCAAACAGGATATCGACTAAATTGGGAATGGGTTGCTGTAATACAAAAATTTGAAAAAAAGCGATAACGACCACGATTGGCGCCAAATCCCGAAAACTGTCAAATAACGGTTTGAGATAACTGAGCAATTTGGTCTCTCATTTTTCCAAGTGAGTATTTTTGTAATATTGATTCAATTAGGATCAAGTTACAAGATACATAACATTATCAATGTTTTAGTTTTCGACAACTTAACAAATTTCTGTAGTGACGTGACCTTACTATTCCAAAACATGACCAGACATTGCTTTAAGAAAGCAGCGTCAAGTTTAGGGCAAGAGATTACTGAATGCTCTGCCACCAAAATGTAGGTCTGCCGCACAGTTTCTGGTAAACACTCGAGAAATCGTGGTCAAGAACACCTCTCAATAGTCTAATTTCCACCCTGAAAACTTCGGTGCAGCCGGACGATACGCAGGTTTTATATAAATTGCCGCAGAAAATTATTGACAGAAAAATCATTAAAAGACTGACCACAACCCCAATATCACGCAAAATTTGTGACGGAATTCACAAAAAATTAATTAAATTAACTTAGCATGCATTCACAAACAGTGAGTTCTATGTATCTCATTGAATCAACATCACTATTTTGTTTTTACCCTGAATTTTTCACCAAATCTGCCGATGTATATATATGTAAGTGTCATATTGACTTGGGCAACTGCATTTGTATAACATGTTGAGCAATTATGTTTAACATTTCGTTAATTTCGTATAACATTATTGTTAATTCGATTTCAGTATCATCTCAAATATTATAAAAGGCTAGGCATGATGAGTAGATTAAAGCCGACCACCAAACTATTTCGCCGCTCCAACTTACTTCTTGCCAGTCTTATGGCTTTACTCGCCACACCAGCCATCAGCTTGGCAACTGACTACACGGTCACCACTGCCGACGATACCTTAGCCAACCACACCCCAGGTACAAATGTGTGTGGCACACCTTGTTCACTGCGTGCTGCCGTAATGGCATCCAATGTCAACCCCGGCGCAGATAATATCCTACTTGGCAACGTCACCCCCGCGCTCTTCATCATTGGCTCAGATGAAAACTCATCAATGACTGGCGACCTTGATATCACTGATAACGTCAGCATTCTTGGTCAGGCACCTACCCGCAACATCATTAATGCCAGCATGGGCGACCGGGTATTTCATATTTTAGGGGGCGCACAAGCAAAATTTGAACATGTTTCTATCCGGGGCGGTGCTATCGAAGATAATACGGGGGCCGGCATCTATGTGGTAGGCGCCAGCAGGATTGAGTTGACTGATGTTGAACTCGCCAACAACACCGTCTCTCTTGTTAATGAAGACCCTTCCTTCGAAATTTCAGGCGGTGGGTTAGCGGTCGGCGCTGAGGCCACCGCCATCATTGAAAGCTCTGACATCAACAATAATGTCGCTCCGATCGGTGGTGGTATCAATAACCTGGGTCGAACCGATATTCGCACCACTGCCATCCATGACAACACGGCCAGTGGTACTGGAGATATAAACGTAGACAGGCAAGAAGTTTTTTCCGGCAACGGTGGTGGGGCAAACAATCTTGGTGGTTATCTGAGTATCGGTAATTCAAATATTCTGGACAACCATGCCGCCAACAATGGCGGTGGATTATTTCAGATTAATCAAGGATTGAACGTGGGTAATATGATCGTTACCAACACCACGATCAGCAGTAATACTGCATTTTCAAATGGCGCAGGCATTGCTAACATTGGCCCACTGACACTGAGCCATGTTACGGTTGGTGAAAACACTATTACCGGCGAGGGGAATGGCGCGGGTATCTTTAATTCAGGCACTTCAAGCCTGGGGGTAGTCAACTCTACGATTAGTAGCAATAGTGGTGCACGCAGTGGCGGCGGTATCTTTAACAGCCGAGACATGACCCTTAATAATGTTACGATTTATAATAATTCTGCGACACCATCAACCTGTATAGTCGGCACAGATGTTGACTGCTCTGAAAACAACGTCATCGGTGGTAATCAATTAACTGTATTCAAAACAGCTACGAATACTAACCCAAGCGTCGTAATCTCTAACTCTATTTTGGCAAATGGCCCGAGTAGCAATATCGCCGAAGCCCCGTGTGCGGGTAGCACGGACTATAAAAACAATATTGAATCTCTCGGGAATAGTATTGAAAACGATGATACTTGCGGATTGATCAATGCTAACGATAAGCCTGGGACGGTAGTCAACATAGATCCAGATTTGGCTGTTGATCCTGACTATCCCAATACGACTGCCGTTCACGCATTACTTGATGGTAGCCCTGCTATTGATACTGCTTCAAATTCATCATGCCCAACAGTTGACCAACGCTTTTTATTACGCGATCCGTTATGTGATATGGGTTCTTACGAAGCAAACGCCAACCAACAACAAACTAGCGACCTGGTCGATTTGAAGGTAACAATCACTGACAATCCTGATCCTATTGCTCCGAACACGATACAACCATTGAACTATGTCGTCATGGTCACCAACTTATATGTGGATGACTCTGCGAATAGCGTCACGGTTGCAATAGATTTACCTGATAGTTACGCTTTTTCTCAGTTAAGCTTTACAAGCACATCTGCTACCCCAACCTGCTCAAGCCCAAACGGAAACAATGTCATTACTTGTAGCGTCAGTTCAATTCCTGGTCTTGGTCGCGTGGAATTTTTCATCTCTGGCACACCATCCGTCGAAGGGATTATTACAGCTAGAGTTGATGTGTTTAGCCAGACAACAGACAGCTTTCCACAGAACAACACAAATATTACCGAAGATACAGTTGTATCTGCCGCCGCTGGTGAATCCACCAACTTTAACGGTGGTTCTGGTGGTGGAGGCGGCATGATCCACCCCTTGGCGCTTTTGTTTGCGGCATTTATATTATTCCGCCGTCGCGCCAAGTCTTAAGTTTTTACTGTTAAGCTCAGTGTCGTATGTGCCAGGCGCTTACCCAGCGCCCGGCACAAGTTAGCCTCTTCATTACTAATCTCTTTTTTTCCATCAACACCTGACCAATGTGATACACCGTAGGGTGACCCACCCGTTGTTGTTGTGCTTAGTTCAGCCTGTGTGCTGGGCAAGCCCATCAATAACATACCGTGATGTAGAAGTGGCACCATCATAGATAGCAGACAACTTTCTTGACCACCATGCAAAGTACCACTCGAGGTAAATACGGCTGCTGGTTTGCCCGAAAGAGCCCCGGATAACCAAAGGGAGCCGGTACCATCAAGAAAATGCTTCAAGGGTGATGCCATATTCCCAAAATAGGCTGGACTACCCAAAGCGAGCCCAGCGCATTCTTTCAGGTCTTCCAAACTGGCGTATGGCGCCCCCTCTTTTGGAATAGATTCTTCAACGGCCTCACAGACGGATGAAATTGCTGGCACTGTTCTAATTCGAGCTTCGACACCTCCAACCTCTTCGATTCCTCTCGCTATCAGCTGAGCCATACGTGCAACACTGCCATCTCGACTAAAAAAAAGCACTAGAACCTGGACCATTCTCCCTCCAAAAAAGTAAATTATTCCATGCGTTGAATACCTTGACACCGCTTCGACGGCGATGCTAGTTTTCCATTAAAGTATAAGCCTATTCTTACAATTGAGTGAAAAAGACAAGGTCTAGCCACTATTGTGAAACTCCCTGTGTCACATTTCTTGATTAAACACGGGATCATTCTCTTCATCTCTGGTCTGATTGGCGGTTGTGCCATCGCGCCTCCGACACAAGAAATGAGTGATGCCCGCCAAAGCGTAGAAGCCGCCGAAAGTGTTGGCGCTGAAAAACACGCACCAGCTGCTCTTGATAGCGCACAGATGCTACTTTCGAAAGCTGAAGACGATCTCCAGGCAGGTGATTACGAAGAAGCACAAAAAGAAGCCTTGGCAGCACGTGAAGCAGCACACCAGGCCGTAGCTATCTCCCAAGCTAAACAAGTTACCGAAGAGACAGAAGCAGAACAAATCGTGGTTGTCGAAGAACCTGATGCGCCTATTTTTGTGCCTACACTACCAGCGGAACCCGAGCCGACTGTATACAAAGTGAACAAATTAGATACCCTCTGGCAAATCTCTGCCAAAGAATCAATTTATGGCGATCCTTTTCTCTGGCCACTGATCTTAAAAGCTAATCCGGAACTAATTCATGATGCAGATTTAATCAAACCAGACATGGTGCTAACAATCACACCAAACCCTTCAGATAGCGATAAAGATGCTGCCAGACAACATGCTAAATTTCGCGGCATAACAACACGTAAAGAACAAGACGCTTCCTATCTGCGTCAATTCGGGCTACGCTAGCTGCCCGATGTCAATCTGGCCCTGCACGTGCGCCAATAATGGATAGTTTAAAGAAACTCTTTTCTTTTATCCGATATGTTGCTGATACATTCTATGCTGATCGCTGCCTGCGTAGCTCTGCCGCACTGACATACACGACACTATTATCACTGGTACCACTCTCAACCGTCATATTTTCTGTATTTTCAGCTTTCCCGATGTTTGACACATTTGCTGTGCAAATACAAACCTTTGTCTTTGAAAATTTTGTCCCCACATCAGGCGAAGCAATCCAGCAATACCTTGAAGAATTTTCCTCCAAAACAACAAGACTAACTGCTATCGGCACGGTATTTCTGATTTTATCCGCCCTGTTGATGATGAATACGATTGAAGGTGCTATAAATGACATCTGGCATTTAAGCAACGGCCGAAAAATCCTCTCAAAATTCATGGTTTACTGGGCAATGTTAACACTCGGCCCGATCCTGGTTGGTGCCAGTCTTGCGGTTAGCTCTTACCTAACATCATTACCGCTTTTTACTGAAACAGCCCTAATTGTAGATATCAAAACAAGTCTGCTTGGCTTGTTACCTTTTTTCTCAACAACGCTTGCTTGTACACTGCTTTACGCAGTGGTCCCTAACACTTATGTGCCTGTGCGTCATGCCTTTGTAGGCGCAGTTATTGCGGCCGTGCTATTTGAATTTGCGAAAAAGGGATTTGCCCTTTATATAACTGCTTTCCCAACCTACCAATTAATTTATGGCGCCCTGGCAACAATCCCGGTATTTCTGGTTTGGCTTTATTTGTCCTGGATGGTCGTCTTACTTGGCGCACAAATCAGCTATTGCCTCCACCATCGCCAAGGCGACAAACTTTCTAACCAATTCAGCACGGGGCAGATTTTACTCAATGACTTCAAACTCATCGGTTTGATGTGGCAAGCACAATTAAAGGACAAATTGTTATCCGAAGAGGAACTGATTCAAGACGACTCATTGGGCAAAATTGAGATTCTCACCGCGATATCACGCTTACAAGAAAGCGGACTAATTCACCAGACAATTGATGGCCAATGGGCGCTCTCAAAAGACAGCTCCAGGCTGACCCTGGCTGACCTCTATCGTGCTCAGGCAAACACACTACCTGAACTAGATCCTGACTTAATCAATCAAGATCCCCTTGCACATGCCTTAGCAAAGGCTTTGTCCCACTCTAACAACTATATCAACGAGGCGTATTCAATTCGCTTACAACCTATTTATCAAGATGCATTACAAAAAACCAGCCCGCCACAAAACATAAGCGAAATTCAGCCTGGAACAACGGAAGAAAAACGACGCATCGAACCAACGATCGAGCTATAATCTCGCGTAAAACAGGGATAATTAAAGAGATGAAAGCACTTGCACACGCCTTTGAATCATTCCTCTGGAATAGTCGCTTTATCGTCATTGCCGCTGTAATAACCAGCTTACTCTCCAGCCTGGTCATGTTTTTTGTCGCCACGGCAGATGCATATTTTATGATTAGCCACCTGGGTGATTATGTCGCTACAGATATTAGTCAAGAAGCACGTAGCGTGCTGCGCGCCAGCACCGTCACTCATGTTGTTGAGATAGTCGATGGTTATCTGCTCGCTACCATCTTGCTGATTTTTTCTTTAGGTCTGTACGAACTCTTTATCGGCAAGATCCAAATGGCGGAAGAATTTGAAACATCATCAAACGTATTGTTAATAGAAAGCCTCGACGACCTAAAAAGCAGGCTGGCAAAAGTTATTTTAATGATACTGATCGTCAAATTTTTTGAATACGCCATCGCAATGAAATTTCATAGCGCACTTGACCTGTTATATTTAGCAGCTGGAATCGCCTTCATCGGGCTGGCATTGTATTTATCTCATGCTGGAGAACATGAAGATGGAAAGGAGAAACACTAGATAGCATTCCATAAAAAACCACCGTCAGGTGGTTTCAAATTTTTTGTTAGCCCTTGCTACGAGCAAGTTGAATAGTTAAATCAGTCGATCTTACCATCACGCGCAGCCTTTAATACCAAAGCATCAAAGGCATCACCACTCATAAAACCACGCTCCTCGACAATGTCTCGCACCGGACGACCACTTTTCTCAGATTCTTTGGCCACTTCGGCTGCCGCCGTGTAACCGATCTCTGTGTTGAGCAAGGTCGCCAGACCCACACTGGCATGCAGGAACTCTTTACAACGTTCGCGATCAATCTTTAATCCTTTAAGATTACGCTCAGTCGCTGCATTCACGGCATTGGTGAGCCACTCCATAGCATCAAACAGGGCGGAGCCCATTGCCGGCATCATGACATTCAATTCCAACTGGCCCGCCTGAGTCATAAAACCGATCGCGGCATCCTGACCCAACACCTGATAACACGTTTGATTCAGCATCTCAAACATGACTGGATTGACCTTACCCGGCATGATACTTGACCCAGGTTGTACTGGTGGCAACTGAATCTCGCCCAAACCAGTCCGAGGGCCGGAGGCTAGTAGGCGCATATCATTACTGATGCGTGTCAACTCTAAAGTCACATCACGAATGGCAGATGAGAGTCGCTGTACATCATGCATGGATTGCATTTGCGCAGCCAGGTCATCTGCGGGGCGAATATTTTCCCCCATCAATCGAGCTAACTCATCGGCAACGCGTTGCGCATAATCAGGTGACGTGTTTAATCCTGTGCCGGCCGCACTACCGCCCAAGCCTAGCTGACACAATGGATCACGACATGCCTCTAAGGATTTGGCTGCACGGCGCAGGGTCCAGGCATAACCATTAAACTCACGCCCTATGGTGGTGGGCACCGCATCCTGCAAGTGGGTACGTCCACTCTTGACCGTATCCTCTTCAGCATCACCAATCCGGGCATACTCATCGGCCATGGTGTTAATGGCCGCGATCAGACGAGGTAATTTGGTCAGCGCCGTCAAACGAATTGCCGTAGGAATCGTGTCATTAGTGCTTTGGCCCATGTTGACGTGATCATTGGGATTCACCGGTGTATAGGTACCCTTTTCACCACCGAGCGATACATTGGCCAGATTAGCAACCACCTCGTTACTATTCATATTGTGACTGGTTCCAGCACCGGCCTGAAAGCGGTCAACAACAAACTGGTCCAGAAACTCACCAGCCAGAATCTTGTCACAGGCGTCGATAATCGCTGTTGTCTGCTGATCGTCCAACCAGCCGGGCTGATTATTGGCCACGGCAGCAGCGCGTTTGATACGCACATGCGACATAACAAAATCGGGATCGGGACGACGTCCACTGATAGGAAAATTGATAATTGCCCTGGCAGTCTGCGCACCATACCAGGCGTCAGCTGGCACCTGGATCTCGCCCAGGCTATCCTTCTCAATCCGAAACTGTTTATTGTCGCTCACAAAATGCCTCCACGAATTAACACTCATAAAATCCCTACAGTGTAAACCATCGGCGTGACTCACCAAAACAACACCATGGATTGGCAGCCGTTGCGAAATCATCTAAGGTTTATCATCAGAAATCTTACAGTGGGGGCATAGCATGGCTATCTGTAAACAATTTATAATCTCAGGCCGTGTTCAAGGGGTTTGGTACCGGGCCTCGACGCAACAACAAGCACAAGCACTAGGAATAAGTGGCTACGCCCGTAACCGGCCTGATGGTAGTGTCGAAGTACTTGCTTGCGGTCCAGATGACAAGCTTGCTGATTTAGAGTCCTGGTTGTGGCAGGGCCCAGGCAACGCTCAGGTTACGGATGTGATCACTGAAGAAGTTCAATTTCGTGAACTCAACTCATTCGATACTGCCTAACAAACGGAAACAACAATAAGGAGCTTTACCATGAAAAAAACCGGCCTTCTACTCTCTTCTGCATTAGTTGGTGCGCTTATAATTACGCCGGCCTTTGCCAGCAGTCATAACGATATGAAGGATAAAAAGAAAGACTACAAAGAGCATTATATGAAACGTCATCAGATGAATATGGATATGATGCAGATGTTATCTGAGACCATGACCATTCTGAGCAATCTCAATCACATGCCATCTGCCAAAGAAAAAGAACGCCTGAATGAGATGATCAAACAACTAAACGAGATGATGAAGACGCACGAAGAGATGTGGGAAGATGCCCAGCAACGCATGAAAGATGGCTATGGCCATCACGGAAAAAGCTAGTTTTATAAAAAAATCTAATCCAAATAACTTAAATATAAGGTGTCACGCCGAGCTTGCTGGCGTGACACCTTTACATTTTTAACTGTCAAACTGCACCATATGGATCTTCACGTTTTTGCGATTAAGCGGTGCGATCTGGTGATAAAGGGTAATCGGCGTATCATTAATATAGGCTTCACGCAGAGTATCAGCGATAATCTTGTTGACTGGCGGTGAATCTTCATGCATCCGCAAAGTGAAGACCATATCCGGTTTGCTATCAAGCGTCACTAACACCTCTGCATCGACGCGTTCATTCAAACGTCCAAACTCAAGGCCCTGCACCTGCACACGATAAAGCGTGACCTTACCTTTTGACTCTATCGAGTGGGTATCAGGCACTTCAAGCGATGGCGGCGTATCAGCCAATGCCATTGAACTTAAAGCAGTTAAACTTACTACCATTATTAACTTACGCATAAAAGATTTCATTTCTGTCTCCTTACTATTTAGTGAAAGATAAACGGCCTTCCTTGGCCTGGAAAAAATAGTAACCCTGCAAGATGAAATGAAAATGAATAAATCAGCGATGGCTGAGTTTTTTTAAGGTGGGAAATTGTTATATAAATTCTATCTTGTAACAGATAGCAATAGAAATGATTACTGCCGGTACCAGCGTGTCCTTAACGCTTCATACACTTTATTAGGATACTTAAACTTGCCCAGACTGCCGTTATAACGGCCAAGTGCACGGGTAAGATCGCCGCGCTCCATATCGAGATAATATTTCAGAATAGTACAACCCATACGCAGATTAGTCTGGACGTGAAACAGGTTGTCCTCAGGCAGGCCAATTTCATCCAACCAAAATGGCATGATCTGCATTAAGCCCTGCGCACCCGCGACAGAGATAGCCCATCGGTCAAAATAACTTTCGACCTGAATCACTGCCAATACCAACTCAGGCGGCAGATCTGCCCGGCTTGCCTCGTAATGGATTTCTTTTAGTAAACTGAGCCGTTGCCCATTATCCGGCAGCGTTTTCTCCAAACGCCGCGACATATCCAATAGCCAGACCTCAGCTTCAAAACGATCAGCAAAACTGTCACTGCTGTTTACGGCTTCGCGCAATAACTCACGCAGCCTATCATCAGGCGGCTCTGGAACCGCCGCCTGCAGTGGCTGCATCAATAGCAAAAATAGAGATAAAACGAAAATCCAGCGCATGACTTAATATTTAATAACTCCCTCTATTATAAATCGGCCTAATCGAACTGTTGCTTGAGGAAAGTGACGATCTGTTCCAACGGAATATACTGATTTTCGCTGTCACGGCGCCCCTTGTATTCAACCTCCCCCTTGTCCAGCCCTTTTTCACTAAAAACCACCCGATGCGGTATGCCAATCAACTCCATATCGGCAAACATCACTCCCGGGCGCTCCTTGCGATCATCCAGCAACACCTCGAAACCCGCTGCCTGCAACTCTTCATACAATTTCTCGGCCGCCTCACGTAACCGCTGTGATTTATGCGCATTCAGGGGCAACAGAGCGATCTGGAAGGGCGCAATAGCCTCAGGCCAGATAATGCCGCGATCATCGTGATTCTGCTCGATGGCAGAGGCCACCACGCGTGAGACACCGATTCCGTAACAGCCCATGGTCATCACCACCGCCTTGCCACCTTCGTCCTGTACCAGTGCCTTCATGGCATCGCTGTATTTCCGCCCCAGCTGGAAAATATGCCCCACCTCAATGCCGCGCTTGATCTGTAGCGTACCTTTGCCGTCGGGGCTTGGATCACCCTCCACCACATTGCGGATATCGACGAGGACACCCTCAGGCAGGTCTCGCCCCCAATTCACGCCAGTGAGGTGCTTACCGTCCTGATTGGCGCCGCAGACAAAATCAGCCAGATGGGCGGCACTGCGATCTACAATCACCGCAATAGTCAGCCCAACCGGGCCTACCGAGCCGGGCTCACAACCCGCTGCTGACTTCACCTGTTCTGCAGTAGCAAACGCAAACGGCGACGCCACCTGCTCCAATTTCACAGCCTTGAGCTCGTTCAGTTCATGGTCGCCGCGCAATACCAAGGCGACCACGCCACCCTCTTCGACACCTTGAACCAACAAAGTCTTGGCCGTTTGACTGGCGTCGATCTGTAAAAAAGCACTCACCTCTTCGATACTGTGCTGATTGGGCGTATCCACGCTAGTCATCTCGGCCGTTGGCGCTGGGCGTTCCCCTGCGGGCGTCAGCGCCTCAGCCAACTCAACATTGGCGGCATATTCACTCTCGCTGCTGAAAGCGATGGCATCTTCGCCTGAATCAGCCAACACATGAAATTCATGCGAGGCACTGCCACCAATCGCACCAGTGTCGGCCAGCACGGAACGGAACTCGAGCCCCAGGCGGCTGAATATCCGCGAATAAGTGTCATACATCACTTCATAGGTTTGTTGCAGACTGGCATCGTCGACATGAAATGAATAGGCATCTTTCATCAAAAACTCACGCGCCCGCATCACACCAAAGCGGGGCCGACGCTCATCGCGAAACTTGGTCTGAATCTGGTAAAAATTGGCCGGCAGCTGTTTGTAGCTGCGAATCTCGTTACGAATCAGGTCGGTAATCACCTCTTCATGGGTGGGGCCGAAACAGAAATCACGCTCATGCCGGTCCTGCAGGCGCAGCATCTCTTCGCCCATCTGATCCCAGCGGCCTGATTCCTGCCACAGCTCGGCGGGCTGGATTGCCGGCATCAGCACCTCCTGGGCGCCGGCGCGGTTCATCTCCTCACGCACCACGGCCTCTACCTTGCGTAATACCCGCAGCCCCATCGGCAACCAGGTGTACAGACCCGCCGCCAATTTGCGGATCATGCCGGCGCGCAGCATCAGTTGATGGCTGACCACTTCGGCGTCAGATGGGGTTTCTCTCAGGGTGGACAACAAAAACTGGGATGTGCGCATAGTTTAATCTTATTCGAAGTTAAAGAATGGCAATTCTAGCGGGGCAAAGGCCTTGATACCAGCCGAAAGAAGCACGCGCTGCTGCCGACACATTAGGAGGAAAAAACAAGCTTAAGGATTCCATGACCTGGTTATACATCATCATTACCATTATAAGCATCGCCATCATTACCAAAGTCATGCGCCGCGGTGGCTAAAATAGACAACAGGCATTTATCGACAACTACCAGTTTCATCCGGCGATTCGTAAAAAAGTGGCGGCCAGGCATCCGCAATTAAATGATAGCCAATTGGATCTGGTCTTCGATGGATTGCGCGATTATTTTCATATCTGTAACCAGGCGAACAGGAAAATGGTTTCCATGCCTTCGCAAGTGGTGGACGACGCCTGGCATGAATTCATCCTCTTTACCCGCGCCTATCAGCAGTATTGCAACAAGGCCTTGGGGCGCTACCTACACCACACCCCGGCCGAAGCGATGGACTCCCCCACCATTGCCCAGGAAGGCAATAAACTACCCCGCAGCAAGCTGACGGGGTATTGCTAAGGAGTTGCCCGGGAATCTTTCGATTCCCATCGCAACAATATTGTTCTCACGTGGCAAGCCACGGGGAATTACACCCTCAGAGATTAAACGCGCCTGGCGCCTAGCCTGCGCCAAAGATGAGACCGATCCGCGTGCACCCATAATTTTGCCGCTGTTGTTTGCTATCGATGCCCAGCTGAATATTGAAAATGGATTTAGATACGCGCCTGATTGCCGCAATTCTAACTCTCCTAACTACGGCAGTGGTTACTGCGCCTCGCACATCGGTTGTTCATCAGGCTGCGCCGGCGACTCCGGTGCCTTGTCCAGTGACAGCGGCGGTGATGGTGGATTTTTTGATGGTTTCGGTGGTTCAGATGGCTGCGGTGGAGGTTGTGGGGGAGATTAGCCCCCCACGTCTTTAGATGCGAATAGCATTTGGACCTCTCAAGACCGAAAAAAACATCGAATCTTGACGACGAAACAGCTTAAACCAGTGTTAGTCGCTAGTGACAGACTCGAATGAAACAATCTCGCTGTTCTCGGCTATCTGCTCTTGATGAAGCAAGTAGGCAAGCAACTCATGATCATCCTTAAAAATAAGCGGATCTTCGTCATGGTGTTCATTTCTATCAAACCTGACGTGAAAAACAGCCCTTTTACGCACATAACTTTCACAAGACATAGCATTCCCTATTAGTTTATTAGACCCAATGCTCTTCCTAATGCCCTGCTCTAATGGCTATTTTAGACAAAAAATTAAATTAGGCAAATAAGCCGCAGTTAATAAACAACTTTCTCTTAATTAAAAACTCTTAAACGAAGCTTTGGGAAGGAGTGGCTATATGCATCTTTCCAGCGCTGAACCGCCACCGATGAAGATTGTGCTAATTAACCTGGGTGTTGAATTCGATCTGACTGAAGGATCAATGAGCGTGTGTGAACACGTTCACCCAAATCAGAGAATCACAGCAGATTGTCTCAGCCTTTAACCAGATGAAATTGTGCCCGCCTGGCCTCGGCTTCCCGCTCTCTTTCCAGTTTCAGGAGATGTTGCACCAGCTCGCGGTCAGTTAGATAACCGAGTTGACTACAGATTTGATTTTGTGCGCGTGCAATTTTACGTTCCATCCGATCACAAGCCACGAGACACCCCTTTTTATTTGTATAACATTGTCTAACATATGTATAACAATATAATAGGCATCGTTTAATCAAGCAAGTATTAAACCGAAGAAAAATCTAATTTAATTCCGCTTCGTTACTATAAATGCTACTTAAAACGACAAGATAGACCTGGGTAATTCAGAACGTCCTTTTAAATATAGCCTGCTTTCTTCAATATGAAAGGCCATTAAAGAAATCGCATGGACAGATCTATGGCACGCAAGTGCTTGGTCAGGGCCCCTGTCGAAATATAATCCACCCCCGTCTCGGCCAGGGCTCTCAATCCCCCCAGCGACACATTGCCCGAGACCTCGAGCTTAGCCTGACCCTGATTGACTGCGACAGCTTCGCTGATCTGCTCCAGAGTGAAATTATCGAGCATGACGATGTCAGCCCCTGCTGCGACAGCCTCACGTAGCTCCGCCAGGGTCTCGACCTCCACCTCAACCGGTTTGCCCTGAGCATAGGGGCGTACATTATTAACCGCCGCCGTGATCGAACCAGCAGCAAGAATGTGGTTTTCCTTGATCAGGACCCCATCATAGAGTCCGTGACGATGATTGTGGCAACCACCACACTTCACCGCATATTTTTGTGCTGCGCGCAGACCGGGAATAGTCTTGCGCGTATCGAGAATTTTAACCTGGAGGCCAGCGACTGCATCGGCATAGCGACGCGCCTCAGTCGCGGTTCCGGAAAAAGTTTGTAAAAAATTCAGGGCAGTGCGTTCACCGGTTAGCAATGCACGGGCACTGCCTTGGAGACGAAATAGCTCCTGATTTGATTCAACCTGCTCACCCTCTGCCACTCGCCATTCGATCTCGACGCGACTATCGAGTTGCTGAAACACTTCATCAACCCAGGGGCGGCCACAGATCACCGCCGATTCCCGGCTGATCACCGTGGCCTGCGCCATTGCATCTACCGGGATTAATGCGGCAGTCAGATCACCACTGCCAATATCTTCGGCCAAGGCGGCGCGGACATTTTCAGTCACTATATTTGCTATATCCAATTGGGCTCTACTCTTTGCTGGATCTGAAATCGGTCTCGATCACTTGTTTTACGAATGGAATGGTCAGGCGGCGTTGCTCAGCCAGCGAGCGCTGATCAAGCCGTTCCAACAGATCAAACAGCGCAGCCGTTTGGCGCTGGTAATGCCGCAACAAATAATTGGCCACTTCATCCGGCAATTCAAAACCACGACTGTCAGCACCTTGTTTAAGGGCCTGCAGTTTCTCTTCGTCCGTCATCGCCTGCACTTGGTAAACCAGGCCCCAGCTTAGCCGTGACAACAAGTCAGGCAAGCGCAGTCCGAGACTGGCTAGAGGCTGGTGCGCAGAAACGATCAAACGGCATTCACCGTTATCACGCACGCGATTATAAAGATTAAATAACGCTGTCTCCCACGCCTGATCACCCGCAACGGCATCAATATTGTCTATCGTAACTAATGTCATCTGCTCCAGGTCTTCTAACATCTCGGGGGCAAATTGAGCTGCTTCTTGCATAGGCAGATAGACACTGCTATTTCCGGCATTTGTGGCAGCATGACAAGCCGCCTGAAGTAAATGGGTCTTACCGACTCCTTCGGCACCCCAGATAAAAATAAAATGTTCCTCACCAAGAGCAGCAACGTTGCGAATGTTATCTAGCAGCTGCTGATTTGCTGCACTTACATAGCTGTCAAAAGTGGCGCCTTGGCGCAACCACATGCTTAATGGCAATTGTTTAATACTAGTGTTCGCTGACATGGCTCGATTCAAGCATTACGCTGGTTTGTCCGAATCAGAAACTGACTCATCAACATTTTCACTCACGGCCGCGTCGATTGACTCCAAGTCTGACATCGCGGTTTCTTCTACTGGCACTTCTATTCCCGGATCATCCGGTGCAGGTACCGCCACCATGTCACCAGCAGCATACAGCTGACTATTCACATACTGATCGTGGGCATGGTTTAACAACACCATAATCACTGCTGTTACAGGTAAAGCTAACAGGATGCCAACAAAGCCGAACAATTGACCACCTGCCATGACGGCAAAAATCACTGCCACCGGATGCAAGCCAATGCGATCACCCAACAGGTATGGTGTCAGCAGAAACGATTCGAGCATTTGACCTACACCAAACACCAGCAGAACATAAAACAGATGAATGGCATCCTGAAATTGCACCAATGCGGCAATACCTGCCACTAACATCCCCAGAATAAATCCAAGATAAGGCACAAAACTAACCAGGCCTGCCAGCATGCCAATCAGAAAGGCCATGTCCAGACCTACCATCCATAAACCAACAGAATAGACAGTGCCAAGTGACAGCATAACCATCAACTGTCCATTCATGAACGCGCCTAGCATTTCATCACACTCTCTGGCAATTTGAACGACAGACTGTTCATACCGACGCGGAATCAGCTCACGTACCCGTGCCACCAACAGATCCCAGTCTCGCAGCAGATAAAATGTCAGCACCGGAATCAACACCAAGTTGGCGAACCAACCCAACAAGGCCAAACCTGATCGTGACACCGACCCCACCACACCTGCGGCAACATCACCCACAGATTTCCAGTGACTAATAACGGCCTGCTTGAGGTTGTCCAGATTCCAGCCAGGCATATCCAGTGATAATTGTGCCTGTAACCAGGGCAACACCGTGTTCTGTACCCAGTCGATATATGCCGGTAGTTTTTTTATCAACGCCACCAACTCTTGTTGCAAAACAGGCACAACAAAGGCAAAAACAATAAACACGCCAAGCAACAGCCCACAGAAAACAATCACGACTGAGAGACTGCGTGAAAGTTTGCGTGCTTCGAGCCTGTCAACTAAGGGATCCCCCAGATAGGCCAGTGCTGCCGCCACCAGAAATGGGAACAACACCGGTGCCAACAGATAGAGCAGCAGCAAAACTAATGCAGCCCCGATCAATAACAACCATTTTTGTGAATCAGTCAACAGCATGATGCGAATTCCATTAGCGATTCTTTTTTCGGATCAGATAGGCCTTGCGCCCCCAGGTCCAGATATAATCCAGCCCACTCAATACGGTGGTCACTGAAACGCCATAAACCAACCAGGTCAGCAGCCCTCCTGGTAATGGATATAAACCGTTTGATAACACCAGCGCCAGTACCAAAGCAATTTGCAGGGCCGTATTAATCTTGCTGATCCAGGTTGGCGCCATCTCAAAACGGCCGATCAACCAGTGAAACGCCAAGCCACCTATAATAATAATCAGATCCCGGCCAAACACCATCAAGAGTAGCCAGAGCGGGATCACCTCTACCCATGCCAAACATAAGTAAGATGTCACCAGCAACATCTTGTCGGCCAGGGGATCTAAAATCGAGCCTAATCTGCTGTGCCAACCAAAACGCTTGGCCAGAAATCCATCAAGTGCATCGGATACGCCAGCAATGAAAAAAAGTAACAGCGCCTCGCTAAATCGCTCTTCCAGTAACAGATAGGCAACCGGCAGACTTAGCAGGATCCGGGCAATACTAATCAGATTGGGGATATCTTTCAGGCCAAAACTCATGGTAAAAGCTGATACACAAACGCCCTTGTAGAGGCTGTTCCATTCTCAATCAACAGTGCATCTTCATCACCAATTTGAACCAGCGTGCCCCCCAGTGCGATAGCCTGTTCCAAGCCGCGACTGTCACCGCGGATATCCAGCAAGAACTGTACTTCATCTGCCCTGACAGTGACTACATTGACATCCGTCACAATGTCCAGTGACTCAAGATATTTCATCGAACGGGCATAGCTGGCCAGATCATTTACGCCTTTAATCTTTATGCCAACGGAGTCGGCAGAACCTATGCTGTAGAGCTGAGCATAGCGTTGCGCAATCCTGTCGGCGGCACCATCAACACCAACAATCAGTGCCTCCTGCTGCAAATTCACCTCTGCATGCCAATATTCAGATGGCGTGGTAACGTCGTTGTTGTAATGCAAACTCCAACGCGCCTGCCACATCCCTCGACTGGAACGAATCAAACGACCGACCAGAATCGCTTTAACACCATAACGCTGAGAAGCCTGAACAAGATTCGGGCGGAAATCTCCCCAGACATCGGCAAAGCTCAGCTGCGCCTGATCCTCAAGATCCACCAAGGGCAAAATGAGGGGCAGACCACGCACCTTTGCGTGATTTGCCAAATAAGTCTCTAATTCAGCTGAGGCATTTGCAGCCAGAATATAGCGCGTTTCCCGGTCTTCAATCGCCAACCACAGCAACACTTCGGGGCGCGTATGCCCCCAAAGCGGCACATTTGCCTCAATTAATGCCTGGGTAATTGCCTGATCATCAAAACTAACCACCAGCAGGCGCGTAAAACCCTCCTCGATCAAAGCTTCACTATCAGGCGCTAACTCCTCGTAATGAAACTGTTGTACCAGCGTTCGCGCCCGCTTCATGAGACCCGATAATTCAGCCAGATCAGCCACAGCTTGATCACCCGTCAGTTTTACAACCACCTGAGCCAACGCATCGGGATAAACCTCCAGGCGCTGTTCACGGGTTTGATTAGCTACCGGCACCTTGGCCTGATACAGCCCTTTAACCTCTGCGGCATTCAGTTCGGGCAAAATAAATAGCGCTTGAATAACAAGCATCAGCCCGATGAACCGCGTTTTCCAGTAATTCGTCAAAAGTAAACTCCAAAACACTTAACCGCCCAACTCTAGCAGCAGTTTCGTTGTAATTATCTAAGTCGCTGATTATATGTCGCTGTTCCTGACAAGATCATTTAAAATAATACACTTTCTTGGCGCCATCGGATATTTTGAAAGAGCGAATCACATCTATGAGTAACTCCCAGGACCCACAAAAACCAAACTCCCTGAGCTACCGCGATGCTGGAGTGGATATTGAAGCAGGCAACAACCTGGTAGATATCATCAAGCCAATTGCAGCGCGGACACGCCGACCCGGCGTGATAGCCGGCCTTGGCGGCTTTGGCGCTATGTTTGAAATTCCCGAGCAATACAAACAGCCGGTTCTGGTCTCAGGCACCGATGGCGTCGGCACCAAGCTGAAACTAGCCATGGAGATGGGCAAGCATGACACCATTGGTATCGACCTGGTTGCCATGTGCGCCAACGATCTGATCGTGCAAGGTGCTGAACCACTGTTTTTTCTCGACTACTATGCCACTGGAAAACTAAGCATCGACACCGCTGCTGCTGTCGTAACAGGCATCGGCGCTGGTTGCGAACAGGCGGGTTGCGCCCTGATCGGCGGTGAAACCGCTGAGATGCCCGGTATGTACGATGGCGAAGACTACGACCTGGCTGGATTCTGTGTTGGTGTGGTGGAAAAAGACAAAATCATCGATGGCAGCAAGGTCAACGCAGGCGATGTCATCGTCGGCCTGGCATCATCCGGCCCCCACTCGAATGGTTATTCCCTGATCCGCAAAATAATCGAAGTCAGTGGCGCCAAACTGGATGACACGTTCGAAGACAGCACCCTGGGCGAAACACTATTGGCACCGACCCGTCTTTACATCAAATCACTACTGGATTTGTTCAGTAAAGTAGACGTCCACGCCCTTGCCCACATCACAGGTGGCGGTCTGCTGGAAAACCTGCCTCGTGTAATGACTGAAGGATGTCAGGCACAGATTTCAATCCAATCCTGGCAGCGTCCCGCCATTTTCGACTGGCTGCAACAACAAGGCAATGTTGAAGAAAAAGAGATGCATCGCACCTTTAACTGTGGCGTAGGCATGACAGTGATTGTTGCTGCGGAAGACTTGGACAGCGCACTCGAATGCCTGCGCAGCCACGGCGAAACCGCCTGGCATATTGGCACTATTCATAACTCGAGCGCCGCTGACGAAGCTGTCGTCCTAAAAAAGTAAGCTATGGCGCAATCACAGCAATCACCCCTGGCATTGGTGGTGCTGATCTCCGGCAGCGGCAGTAATCTGCAAGCGATAATTGATGCCTGCGCCAGTGGTCAGATTAATGCGGACATCAAGGCAGTTATCAGCAACCGTGCCGACGCCTTTGGCCTGAACCGGGCCGAACAGGCCGGCATCCCAACCCACGTGCTGGATCACACTCAGTTTAGCGATCGTCGAGCGTTCGACCAGGCCCTAAGTCAACAAATTGATCATTACCAGCCTGGCCTGGTAGTGCTCGCCGGTTTTATGCGCATACTGACCGAAGAATTTGTAAATCATTATCTTGGGCGCATGTTGAACATTCATCCCTCCTTGTTGCCCAATTTTCAAGGCTTGAATACCCATAAACGTGCCATTGAGTCAGGCTCGAATCAACATGGCGTGAGTGTTCATTTTGTTACACCGGAGCTTGATGGCGGACCCGTGGTCAATCGTGCCACTGTAGCAATCGAGCCGGGTGATACACCCGAACTATTAGCGCAACGTGTATTGCAGCAGGAACATCGGATTTATCCTGAGGCGATTGGCTGGTTTGCCGAGGGTCGTTTGAAGCTGGCCAATGATCTAGCAATGCTCGATGGAGAACCTGTACCACAGCTTGAAAAACATTAGCATGATGCGGAATCTGCAATCTCAACGAATCATTGTTACTTTTACTGGCTTGCTAATGTTTTGCATGTTGCTAACCAATATTGCACAGGCAGAGACTGAAGCTATGCAGCCGGAATTGTTTACTGTGACCTATAAACTGACCATGGGTCCGTTGACGCTGGGAGAAACGACCCGCAGACTTTATAAGAATGGCGATGGTAATTATATATACGAGTCTTTTTCACAGGCCACCGGTTATGCACGCTGGTTTACCGATTCCCAATTGCTGGAAAAAAGTGAGTGGGTGTTTAATGAGCAACACCTGAGGCCCATCAACTACAGCTACGATCGTACCAGCAGCAAGCAAGAACGGCATGTCAAACTCAAGTTTGACTGGGACAAAATGCGCGTCACCAATGTGATCAACAATGATTCCTGGAGCATGAAAATTCCTGTGCGCACACTGGACAAGCTGCTCTATCACTTAGCGGTGATGTACGATCTGAGGGAAGGTAAATCAGCGCTGGTTTACAAGGTTGCCGATGGTGGCACATTAAAAACGTATGAGTTCAGTAATCTGGGGGAAGAGACAATCAAGACAAAGTTTGGCAATTTAAATACCGTCAAACTTTTACTTCCCGGCAAACGCGACACCACCCTCTGGTACGCCAAAGAATTGGGATATCTGCCCGTCAGGATAGTTCAGGTTGAAGATGGCAGAGAGCTTGACCTGAAACTGGAATCATTCACCGGCCTAACCCTCCAAAAGAATCTTTAGGCACTATCCCGAGATTATCAAGCGCGCGGCAGAGTGACTCCTGTTTGCCCCTGATATTTTCCAGCACGATCCCCATACGAGGTTTCACATATCTCGTCAGACTCAAGGAACAACACCTGGGCGACGCCTTCATTGGCGTAAATCTTGGCCGGCAATGGCGTGGTGTTGGAAAACTCCAGTGTCACATGCCCTTCCCATTCCGGTTCCAAGGGCGTCACATTGACGATAATGCCGCAGCGGGCGTAGGTCGATTTGCCCAGACAGATGGTCAAGACACTGCGCGGGATACGGAAGTATTCGACTGTGCGCGCCAGGGCAAATGAATTCGGGGGAATGATACAAACATCTGATTTCACATCGACAAAACTGTTGTCATCAAAATCTTTGGGATCGACGATGGCAGAATTGATATTAGTAAAAATCTTGAATTCGTCAGAACAGCGAATGTCATAGCCATAACTCGAGGTTCCGTATGAAATGATTCGCCCACCATCCGATTCACGCACCTGTCTTGGTTCAAACGGATCGATCATTCCCTGTTGCTCCACCATGCGGCGAATCCACTTATCCGACTTAATACTCATTCCTAATCCCGCCTAACAATTCTGATTGTTTTATCAAGCGGCATATTGTAGAGACATCACCTGCAACAGTCACCTGATTAGGTGTTTTGAATAACAATATTGGGAAACTTGCCACTAAAATCCTTGGCCTGCAGTGCCAACTTGGCCGCTACCTTGCGAGCGATCTCGCCATAAGCCTTGGCAATTGCACCCTCTGGATCTGCCGTAACACTGGGTTTGCCGCCATCAGCATTCTCGCGGATCGTGATATCAAGTGGTAAGGAGCCAAGTAAATCAACATCGTAGTCCCGCGCCATTGTCTCGCCGCCACCGGCACCGAAAATATGCTCTTCATGGCCGCACTGACTACAGATGTGAGTGCTCATATTCTCCACAATACCCAGCACCTTTACATTAACCTTCTCAAACATTTTCAAGCCTTTACGCGCATCAAGCAGGGCAATATCCTGAGGCGTGGTGACAATCACTGCACCACTGACCGGAATTTTCTGTGACAGAGTAAGCTGTACATCACCGGTGCCAGGTGGCATATCGATAAGCAGGTAATCAAGGTCGCGCCAGTTCGTATCGCGCAACAATTGTTCCAACGCCTGGGTCACCATCGGACCGCGCCAGACCATCGGTGTCTCTTCATCGATCAGAAAACCAATTGACATGGCCTCTACCCCGTAGGCCTCGAGCGGCTCCATGGTTTTGCCGTCGGTGGACTCCGGCCGGGCATCTATGCCAAGCATACGAGGTTGACTGGGACCATAGATGTCGGCATCCAAAATACCTACCTTGGCACCCTCTTTGACCAGTGCAAGGGCCAAATTGACCGTGGTGGTTGACTTACCTACACCACCTTTTCCAGACGCGATCGCAACTATATTTTTTATAGTGTCAAAAACCTTCACGCCGGGCTGGACTGATCTGGTAGTGACTTCCCAGCCGATATCAAGGCTCAGCTCAATGGAAGCACCGAGCTGCCGCAGCTTTTCTTCAACTTCCTGCTGTAATACAGCAATGTAACCATCTGCGGGATAACCCAACACAATTTTGACTGAAACTTTGTCGTCAGCGACCTCTATGCTCTTAACTGATTTACTGGCGACCAAATCAAGCGCTGAATGGGGATCGACAACCTGACTCAAAACACCCTCTACTGTCGAATTGGTTAATTCAGACATTACAAATCTCCCTTTAAAATCTAACACTTCTAAAATTATCTAATCTTAATCTACCACAAATTAGCTTGGCCAGATTCACACACAGTAAATTAAAACATTTTGGCTGAATTTATATTTGAGAATATCCTACGAGCATTATTAATGCTCACATCAATAGGACAGTTTTTGCTTAATTCTTATTCAAACCTTTCGATTCATTAACTAGCAAATTCTAATGCAAAACAATGCCTAACAAATGCCTAACAAAAAGTTTTGGACATATACCACCTTTTGGCTATATCATCTGTTAGAACAAAGTCTTTATAAATGTAGTTTGGGAGGAAGACAATGACAACAAAGTACAAAGCCCTGAAGTTATTGGGATTATCCGCAGTTGTATTACCAAGCGTGTCCTTCGCAGCAGCACCAATCAATTACGACCAATGGTCGGCCGACAGTGGCGCAATCAACACCACCGCTGCCTGTAGTGCAGCTGGCGTCAGTTCATGTAGAACCCTGGCTGAAGATAACGGCTTTATTCAACAAGAAATCATCGTCGATGACTACGCTTATATACAGCTGATCGTGACGGACCCTAACGCTGATGGCGCTGCTGACGCACAAACATTCACATCTGAAAGCTTTGTACCGTTCGCCTTTGTCGGCCAAGGCATTTCCCAAGGCGTGGCTGCCAAGCAAAACGTTAGGGATGAAGTCGAGGGTTTTACTGACCAAGTCGTGCTTCAGCGCAGCATGATGCGATTTCGGGATCCTGGCATAGTAAGCGTCGGCGATATTAATAATTTGCCACCAACTCCGGCAGAGGAAATGTTTTCTATACACCTGACACAGGTTTTCGATCGCGATGACATGCAATCCACATTTGATTATATCAATTATACTCAGATGACATTTTTTCCGGCTGCCACTCCTGATACAAATGATGTCATTGGCTCTAGAATGAGCATCTCTCAGATCATTCCTATTGATCCCACTGGTAGTAATGACGTCGACCCAAATGCACGCCAACAATTTGAGCATCGAGCATCTTCTGGCGTGATGGGCAACACTTCTAGCCCACCGCTCTTCCCGACCAACTATTATGTATCGGCTCCGTTAACTCCAGCAGGCAGCATGACACTAGGCGGTGATACAGTTTCCTGGGATGAAGCCGACACAGTTTCAACCAATTGGCTGGTGCAATCTGATATTGTAGATGCTGACATCATAGCTGTATCAGTACAAAATGTGATCAGCCAGACCTCTGGTGATGAAGCCACAGAGCTTTCCACTGGCGGGCTTACGGCACCACTATCACCCTTTGACTGGGATGAACCAACCTTTGGACCTGAGCCGATATTTCCTTAGTTCTTAGGACTGGTGAGATACGACAAGCTCGTAGATTAAAAATGGGACTGAACTGAATCGGGAAGCAATCGCTTCCCGTTTTATTTTACCCTGACTTTTCCAATACCTATTGCACTCCACCAAAAGAACAACTCATCCAACTCTGCAGTCACTCTAAATCAGTTATTTAGGCTATAATTCTTGCCTTTGCCTTTGTAACGGATCTGACTAGCAAGATGTCATCAAAACCAAGAAAAATACTTGTCACCAGTGCACTACCCTATGCTAATGGTTCGATACATATAGGCCATTTAGTTGAATACATTCAAACCGACATCTGGGTTCGATTTCAAAAAATGGCTGGCCACGACTGCTACTACGTTTGTGCAGACGACACCCACGGCACTCCCATTATGTTGCGCGCGCAGCAAGAAGGGATTACACCTGAAGCTCTGATTGAACGTGTTCACGGAGAACATCTAGGCGACTTCACTGATTTCCATATAGCGTTTAATAATTATTATTCGACAAACTCAGATGAAAACCGTGAATTATCACAGGGTATATATCGTGAATTAAAGACCAATGGACTGATTGACATCCGCACCATTGAGCAACTTTACGATCCACAGAAAAAAATGTTCTTACCCGACAGATTCATCAAGGGTAGCTGTCCTAATTGCAAGGCGGAAGATCAATATGGAGATTCGTGTGAAGTTTGTGGCGCCACCTATGGCCCGACAGATCTGATCGCCCCATATTCAGCTGTCTCCGGCGCCAAACCTGTGCTCAAGGAATCAGAACACCATTTTTTCAAGTTGGGCGAATGCGAGGAATTTTTAAAGCAGTGGCTTCTGGAAAGCGGAGACCAAGCCCCGTTACAGGCTGAAGCGACCAATAAAATCAGCGAGTGGTTTGAATCCGGCTTAAAAGACTGGGATATCTCACGCGACGCGCCCTATTTTGGATTTGAGATCCCCGATGCACCGGGTAAATATTTCTATGTTTGGCTCGATGCGCCCATCGGTTACATGGCCAGCTTCAAAAATCTGTGCAAACAGAAAGGCCTTGATTTCGATGCGTACTGGAAACCAGAAAGCGATGCCGAGATTTATCACTTCATTGGCAAGGATATTCTCTATTTTCACGCCCTGTTCTGGCCGGCAACGCTGAAATTTTCAGGCTATCGCACCCCGAACAAGATCTGCGTTCATGGCTTTCTGACCGTAAACGGACAGAAGATGTCCAAATCTCGCGGTACCTTCATCATGGCGCGCACCTATCTCAATCATTTGAAACCGGAATACCTGCGTTACTATTTCGCCGCCAAACTCAGCGATCGAATAGAAGACATCGATCTCAACCTTGAGGACTTTGTCGCCCGCGTTAACAGCAACCTGGTGGGCAAATATATCAATATCGCTTCACGATCAGCAGGATTTATTAAAAAGCGCTACGACAACAAATTGAGTGCAACACTCGACTCTGCCGGGCACACCATGTTGCAGACGATTCAAGCGAAACAGGCAGAAATTGCGATCCTCTACGAAGGACGTCAGTTCAGCGAAGCGATGCGTGAAATCATGGCACTGGCAGATATTGCCAATGAATATGTCGATGAGACAAAACCATGGGTACTCGCCAAAGAGGAAGGCCAGGATGAAAATCTACATCAGATCTGCACCTCAATTGTTAACGCCTTTCGCTTGTTAACCATCTATCTCAAACCAGTCTTGCCGCAATTGGCGCAACAGGTTGAGGAGTTCCTTAACATTAAACCACTTGTGTGGGCAGACAACGGCCACCTTGTGCTTGATCATGAAATCAAACCGTATAAACACATGATCACTCGAATTGAAGCAAAACAGATCGAGTCCATGATGGCAGAAAGTACCGAGAACCTGAAAAAGACAGAACACTCACCCACCCGCCATGGCCAGGCACAACAGAACAAAGAGGATGTAATGGAACATATCAGCTACGAGGATTTTGCCAAGGTAGACCTGCGCATCGCCCGCATCGTCAAAGCCGATCATGTTGAAGGAGCCGACAAGTTGTTACAACTGACACTGGACATCGGCGAGCAGAACACCCGCAATGTATTTGCCGGTATCAAGTCAGCCTACGCCCCGGAAGAACTGCAAGACAAATTAACCGTTATGGTGGCCAACCTGGCACCACGTAAAATGCGTTTCGGGATTTCAGAAGGCATGGTGCTGGCGGCAGGTCCAGGCGGCAAAGAACTTTGGATTTTGGAGCCTCATGAAGGTGCACAACCGGGTATGAAGGTCAAATAACGGCAAAACAAGCCTGACTAAACCGCTCTTTATAATTTATAGTTATAACATATACAATTTGAGTGTTGATTTTGTGATAAAGGACACCTACTATACGCTAGTATTTTTTTGCAGTTTACCTGCCAACATACTGTCAGCAGCAATACCGCAGGACAAGCTCAACCCATTGATTTATTAAAGATATGACCGAATATGCCCTCATCCTTATCAGCACTGTGCTGGTAAATAATTTTGTCCTGGTCAAGTTTCTTGGCCTGTGCCCCTTTATGGGTGTCTCCAAAAAATTGGAAACAGCCACAGGTATGGCGCTGGCTACCACCTTTGTCCTTACCCTCTCATCAGTTTGCAGTTATCTGGCCAATGAATTCCTGCTGGCACCTCTTGGGCTGGAATATCTGCGCACTATCACTTTTATCCTGGTGATTGCCGTAGTTGTACAATTCACGGAAATGGTCGTACACAAAACCAGCCCCCTTCTATATAAGGTGCTGGGTATATTCCTGCCGTTAATCACGACCAACTGCGCTGTTTTAGGTGTTGCCTTGCTCAATGTACAGGAAGAACATGGCTTCCTAGAATCCGCAATCTACGGATTTGGTGCCGCGGCCGGCTTCTCAATGGTGCTAATTCTGTTCGCAGCAATGCGAGAAAGAATTACCGTTGCTGATGTGCCCGTTGCTTTCCGCGGCCCTGCCATTGCCCTGATAACAGCTGGTTTGATGTCGATGGCCTTTATGGGTTTTTCCGGCTTGGTCAAAGGTTAAATCCAGATTAGATTATGTTGACTGCAGTTCTCGCGCTAACCGCTATAGCAATCATTTTCGGCCTACTGCTGGGCTTTGCTGCCGTACGCTTCAAGGTGGAAGGCGATCCACTAGTAGATCAGATAGATGCGATCCTGCCACAAACTCAGTGTGGTCAATGCGGCTACCCCGGTTGTAAACCCTATGCCACAGCTATCGCCAATAACGAAGCCGACATCAATCGCTGCCCACCGGGCGGGGAAACCACCATCATTGCCCTGGCAGACCTGCTTGGTAAAGACCCGATCCCACTTGATGCTGAAGTGGGTGAGGAAAAACCAAAAATGGTGGCCATTATTGATGAAGAGACCTGCATCGGTTGTACCCTATGTATACAGGCATGCCCGGTTGACGCCATTCTCGGGGCAGCGAAACAGATGCATACCATTATTGAAGTTGAATGCACCGGTTGTGAACTCTGCGTTGAACCTTGTCCGGTCGACTGTATCGACATGGTCCCAATCAAGGAAGATATCTTTCATTGGAAATGGCCATATCCGGAACAGACTGATGAGGAGGCCAAGCTATGATCCGCCAGCTCTTCAGATTTAAGGGTGGCATTCATCCGCCGCAGCACAAAGACAGATCGACAAGAAGCCCGATTCAGGCTGCATGGTTGCCTAAACAACTGATCCTGCCGTTACACCAACACATCGGCGAATCGGGCGAACCGATCGTTGCTGTTGGTGACCATGTACTGAAGGGACAAAAGATAGCTCGTGCATCCGGCTACGTCAGCGCTTCAGTGCATGCATCAAGCTCAGGCACCATCACTGCCATTGAAGAGCTGCCAATACCCCATCCCTCTGGCCTGAGCGCGAGCTGCATCGTCATCGACACCGACGGTGAAGACCGCTGGATCGAGCACGGCCCGGAAGATATTCCATATACCGAAATGGATGTCAGCCATCTGCGCAATCTGATCCGTACATCAGGCATAGTCGGTCTGGGCGGTGCTGGCTTCCCTTCCTCCATCAAACTCAACCCAGCGGGATCCAAAATTGATACGTTGATACTCAATGGTGTCGAGTGTGAGCCCTATATCACCTGTGATGACATGCTAATGCGTGAACGGCCGGAAAACATCATCGCCGGCGCCAAAATCATGCGGCACGCCTTAAACGCCAGGCAGTGTCTGATCGCGATTGAAGACAACAAACCTGAAGCCTACACCGCCATGATCGAGGCCTGTAAAGATGAAGACATCGAGGTGGTGCAGGTGCCCACGCTTTATCCGCAGGGCAGTGAAAAACAGCTCATCAAGGTTCTGACAGGCAAGGAGTGCCCCAGCAATGGCCTTCCCTTCCAGATTGGCATTGTGGTCCACAATGTCGGCACTGCTGCTGCAGTTCATAACGCCATCAATCTTGGCGAACCACTCATATCACGCATTGTAACCGTGACTGGTGATGGCGTCGCAGAACCCTGTAACCTTGAAGTATTGCTTGGCACACCAATGCAGGCACTGCTGGACCAATGCGGCGGGCTCAATAGCGATGTCGATCGAATCATTATGGGTGGGCCAATGATGGGCTTTGCCATGCACAGCACAGAAATCCCGGTAATAAAAACTACCAACTGTATTCTGGCCGCAACCGAAAGCAACGTCACAGCGCCCTCTGATGTCATGCCATGTATTCGCTGTGGCGCTTGCGCCGATGTTTGCCCGGTCGATCTACTGCCACAACAACTGCAGTGGTATGCACGTAGCAAGGAATTCGAACGTGCTCAGGAACATAATCTGTTTGATTGTATCGAGTGCGGCTGCTGCGCCTATGTCTGCCCCAGCAATATTCCCTTGGTGCATTATTATCGATATGCCAAGACCGAAATCTGGGCCCAGGAACGCGAAAAGGAAAAGGCCGATATTGCGCGGCAACGCCATGAATTTCGACAGTCTCGTATTGAGCGTGAAAAGGCCGAAAAGGCAGCGCGACTGGCTAAGAAAAAAGCAGCGGTTAAAAAACCGGCTGATGGTGAAAAGGATGATAAACAGGCAGCTATCCAGGCAGCGCTGGATAGAGCAAAAGCCAAAAAAGAGGCTCAGGGAGTTGAGCCGAAAAACATTGAAAATATGACGCCCGCGCAACAAAAACAAATTGACGATGCCAATGCGCGGCGCCAGCAGACAGATACGAGCGAACAAGAATCATGATTAAGCTCAACACTCCCAGCTCGCCTCATTTTCATGGTCCGTCAACCGTGACCACGGTCATGCTGAAGGTAATGCTTGCACTGTTGCCCGGTATTCTCATTTACGCCTGGATGTTCGGCTGGGGCGTCATCATCAATATTGTACTGGCCAGCATCACAGCCTTGGCAACCGAGGCGTTAATGCTGCGTATGCGGCAACGCCCAGTCATGATGTATTTATTTGATGGCAGTGCCCTGGTAACCGCAATGCTACTCGCTCTCGCCCTGCCTCCGCTGGCGCCGTGGTGGCTAGTTGTCATCGGTAGCGCCTTTGCCATCATTTTTGCCAAACATCTTTATGGCGGCTTGGGATTTAATCCTTTCAACCCGGCCATGGTCGGCTATGTCATGTTGCTGATTTCATTTCCGCGTGAGATGACCAGCTGGCTTGCGCCACTTTCTCTGGGTGAACAAAACTTAAGCCTGGGCCAATCACTGTCTTTTGTCTTTAGTGGCAGTTTGCCAGCAGGACTATCACTGGATGCACTGACCATGGCCACGCCACTCGACTCGCTCAAGACCGAGCTAGGGCTAAACAAGGCCATGCAGGAGATTACAGCCAGCCCGATCTTCGGCATGCTTGGCGGTACGGGTTGGGAATGGATCAATATTGCCTTTTTGGCCGGTGGCTTATGGCTAATCCATAAAAAAATTATTAGCTGGCATGTACCAATCGCCATGCTTGGCAGCCTGGCGCTAATCTCTTTTCTGTTTTTTATCATCAAGCCAGGAGCCTATGCCTCCCCGCTGTTCCATCTGTTCAGCGGTGGCGCAATTCTCGGTGCATTTTTTATCGCGACTGATCCGGTAAGCGGCGCAACCACACCCAAAGGGCGTCTCTACTTTGGCGCAGGGGTAGGCGTGCTCACATATATTATTCGTAGCTGGGGCGGCTATCCCGATGCCGTGGCATTTTCCGTATTGTTAATGAACATGGCGGCCCCCACCATTGATTACTACACCCGGCCTCGCGTATTCGGACATGGAGGCGGCAACTAATGCTTGGCAAGAATATGTTGATTGCTGCTGCCATTTTAGGCACCTTTGCCATGATCGGTGCTGGCTTGGTGGGTATGACCTTTGAAGGTACCAAAGATCGAATTGCAGCCAACGAACGTGAGTTTCTGTTACGTTCATTGAATGAAATGGTGCCTGCCGAGGCATACGACAATGACATTTATAATGACACCATCAATGTCACCTCAAAACAACTGCTCGGCAGTAAAGAGCCCCTCACTATCTACCGCGCGCGCTTAAACAATAGTCCGGTTGCAGCGATCATTACTGCCCACGCACCTGATGGCTACAACGGTACCATTAAGCTCCTAGTCGCCGTCGACCTAGCCGGACAGATTGGTGGGGTACGTGTACTGGCCCATAAAGAGACACCCGGCCTCGGGGATGGCATCGAAGTGGAACGCTCCCCCTGGATAAATAACTTTTATGGTCACTCACTCAACGCCCCAGACAAACAAGGCTGGCGTGTAAAAAAAGACGGCGGCATCTTCGATCAGTTCACTGGCGCCACGATTACACCAAGGGCTATCGTCAAGGCCGTCTATAGGGCGTTAATATTCTATTATCTAAACAGAGAAGCATTATTTGCACCCGCTGATTCAATAATCGAAGTTCCAATCCCGAACAAATCAGGAGGCAATAGCCGTGGATAAATCCTACAGCGAAATTAACCGCGAAGGCCTGTGGACCAACAATGTTGCCCTGGTGCAAATCCTTGGTCTCTGCCCCCTGCTGGCGGTCACCTCCACCACCATTAATGGACTGGGCCTGGGCATAGCCACCACGATGACACTCGTCTTATCCAGTCTGATCGTGTCGCTGATTCGCCACTACGTTAAACAGGAAGTACGTATACCAGTGTTTGTCATGATCATAGCCTCAGTCGTCACTGCGATCGAACTGGCAATGAATGCCTACTTCCATGAACTGTATAAAATACTCGGCATCTTTGTGCCGCTGATTGTTACCAACTGCGCTATTCTCGGCCGCGCTGAGGCCTTTGCCTTCAAAAACACACCCGGCAAAGCAGCGATGGATGGCTTTATGATGGGGATTGGCTTTGCTGCCGTTCTGATTGTGCTTGGCGCAATGCGTGAAATTCTCGGCCAGGGAACTTTCTTCGCCCAGGCTCATTTAATGTTTGGCGAAATCGGCAGAATGATGACGATCACACTGGTTGAAGATTACCGGGGTTTTCTATTGGCGATATTGCCACCCGGTGCATTTATCGGCTTGGGTTTATTAATTGCAGTGAAGAATGTGATTGATGAGCGCGGCAAGAAGCGGGATGCTAAAAAAATAATACCTGTGACGAAAATAGAACAATCAGTGGCTACGGGTTGAAATAAACTCTTTCTGAACAAGCAAAAGTTCTAGCCTTGCTCTCAAAAATTCTAACGGGCACTATTACCCGCCTGTAGCCACGGCAGTACTGTAACTCTTTTATGAACAAACAGAAACGTATTGAAATCTTCACACGTCTGCGGGCCGAAAACCCAACACCGACGACTGAGCTGAATTACAAAACCCCCTTTGAGCTATTGGTCGCAGTAACGTTGTCCGCACAGGCTACTGACAAGGGCGTTAACAAGGCAACGGCAAAATTGTTTCCCGTGGCAAACACACCAGAAAAAATTCTGGCGCTAGGCGAAACTGGCCTGAAGAAATATATTAAAACCATTGGCCTTTATAACAGCAAGGCAGCCAATGTTATTAAAACCTGCAAGATGCTGATCGACAAACACAACAGCCAGGTCCCACAAAACCGTGAAGCACTGGAAGCACTGCCTGGGGTAGGCCGCAAAACGGCCAATGTGGTATTGAACACAGCATTTGGCCACCCCACCATCGCGGTAGACACCCATATCTTCCGCGTCTCTAACCGCACTAAAGTTGCACCTGGCAAAAATGTATTGGAAGTGGAAAAGAAGCTGGAGAAATTTATTCCGGATGAGTTCAAGCTTGATGCACATCACTGGCTAATCCTGCACGGCCGATATATCTGCGTCGCACGCAAACCGAAATGTGATGCATGTATAATTGAGGATCTGTGTGAATACAAGGACAAGGTCTATAATTAATCATGTTTGGTAATGATCGCAATCAACTACGCCAGTACTACATCGACGTCTGGCATAAAGCACAGAACAACCAGCCACTTGAGCCGCTGGAAAAAATCATTGCCGATGTCATCAATCAGCACCCTGAATATCAGGGCATTCTCACCGACCAAGACAAAGCCCTGGGTAAGGAATACCTGCCTGAGTCAGGCGAAAGCAATCCCTTTATGCATATGGGTATGCATATCGCTATTCACGAACAACTGAACAGTAACCGCCCTATCGGGATTCGAGACATTTACCAGAAGTTAAATACAAAAACTGGCGATTCTCATGAAACCGAACATCAGATGATAGAATGCCTAGCGGAAATGATGTGGCAAGCACAACGCCAGGGAGTAGCTCCGGATGAGACCCTATATCTAACCCTCCTTAAGCAACTCAAAAAAAGGAATTAAGGACATAACTGCCGTTTTACTGAACCAAGCGAGTGTGCGGCAAGCCTAGCCTATAATCTCATTAAGCGCAGAAACCAGCGCCTCAATCTCAGCCTGCGTACCGATAGTGATTCGCAGAAATTGATCAATCCTGATCGCGGAAAAATATCTTACCAATATCGCTCGTTCCCGTAACTTGGCAAACAATTCAGCCGCATCGTATGATGGATGACGGGTAAACACAAAGTTGGCCGCCGAAGGTAACACCTCAAAGCCAAGCTGTTGTAGCTCTGCGGTTAACCAGTCACGAGAATCGACAATTTTTTTCCGTGTCGTTTCGAAATATTCTTCATCCTGCAGCGCAGCAACGGCAGCTGTCACCGCCAACATATCCAACGGATAGGAATTAAAGGAATTCTTAACCCGCTCCAATCCTTCAATCAATTCCTCGTGTCCAATTGCAAAGCCAACGCGCGAACCTGCCAGGCTGCGCGACTTTGAAAATGTCTGGGTGACTAATAAATTAGGGAATTGATCCACCAAGGCGATCGCTGACTCACCACCAAAATCGATATAGGCCTCATCCACAATCACTACCGACTCGGTATTTCGCTGCAATAAATTGCGCAGCTGATCCAGACTCAATAGTCGCCCGGTTGGCGCATTTGGGTTAGGAAAAATAACGCCACCATTTTCTGCTGGATAACCAGCCAGATCAATTTCAAACGCCTCATTCAACGGCAGCTGTTGGTAGTCAATCTCAAACAGAGTGCAATAGACCGGATAAAAGCTGTAACTGATATCTGGAAATAAAATTGGCTCGGCCTGTTTGAACACGGCCATAAACGCCAGCGCCAGCACCTCGTCTGAACCATTACCAACAAAGACCTGATTTTTATTTACCTCATGATAGTCAGCCAAAGCCTGTTTCAGGACATCGCTATTTGGATCTGGATAAAGCCGCAGACGCTGTTTATCGAAACCATCAATCGCTTCAACCACTTTTGGTGACGGCGGATAAGGATTTTCATTGGTATTAAGTTTTATAAGATTCTGCACCTTGGGCTGTTCACCCGGCACATATGGCACCAAACCTTTAGTCAATTCGCTCCAATACTTGCTCACAATTCGATCTCATCTGACAGCTGAATTTATTGCCCTTATGATACACCAGGCCAAGCGGGCTCCGACAGATTTACTGCAACAAGGCAGGTCGTTTCGGAAACTGCGGTTTAATTGCTGCCGCAGACTCATCAAACATCACACTCAGGGGTGAATCCATCACCAACCACTGTCCCTTGAGCACATTCTGTGGCGCATCACCTTCGAACATTAAATAACTGTATTTGCTGTAATGCGGCAACTTGCGTAACAAACCAGGAATTGCTGCCTGGCGTTCAGCCACAAGCCAGGCAACGCCTTGTCGGGTCGTACCTGGATTACGCGCCGTGAAGACAAGAGTATGCTCAGTGGTTTGAAACGATTGCTGGTTAAATTCAATATCACCAGAGTCAAGCCTGATCTCAGATGCAGTCGATTGCATAAATTCAGCGGCAAAGCGATTCCCCTTGCCCAGCAACCAAATTGCCCGATCCTTCGGCAGTTGTTTCAAATCACTATCTAGCGCAATTTCTGCACCCGCCGGATATGCCTGACGCCAGTACTCGCCAATCTGTTGATAACTCTGCCTGAGTGTTTGATTCGCTGATGCGGGTAAAACTATCAGTGCTTTCTCGGCACCAAATAATAATGACAAGGCTGCAGGTATCTCGCCCTGATCAACACGGCGAAACAGATCATACTCTGGATCAACATCAAGCCTGAGCGGCTTCGCAGGCAGTTTAATTGAGAAGTCTTGTTTGGCTTCATTCATTTCTACTATCACCCCATAAGCCTGCTCATGTCCTTCCAAGGTGAAGAACAGAGGTACTGATAAACGATAAGCTTTTCCAGCTTGTGTCTGTTTTATAACGCCATGTGAAATCCAGCTATCTTTCTGCTGTTCGCGACTGAGCTCTAAAACTTCGAGCATCGGGGCGCCTGTGCGCATTAGCCATTGCTCAAAATATGTATCCAGCTGTTGGCCACTGACCTGCTCAAATACCTTTAACCAGTCATCATAACCAGCCACTTTAAATTTGTTGTTTTGATAAAACTGCTGCAGTGCCTTCACAAACAGTTCATCGCCAAGTTTCTGGCGTAGCATATGAAACAGCATCATCCCCTTGCCATAACCAATCGCCTGACTACTGGAACCGTGGCGCGAACGAAACGCTGCCAGCGAAAACTCTTTGTTGTCATTAACAAAGTTGGCATAGTTTTGCAGAACGCTGCGGCGGTATTCCACCCCCGCCCCACGCATCTCCTTGAGCGAATGATCCGCCAGATAAGAGGTTAGTCCTTCCGACCAATTACCCTGCTGGAAATCTACATAGACACCATTACCCCACCAGTTATGTAAAATTTCATGAGGGTAAGAGGTATATGGAATAAATGGCAGTCGTATAACTTCTGGGCCAAGCAGGGTAAAAGAAGGCATACCAAAGCCGGTCTCCCAGAAATTCTCTACCAAGGCGAATTTTTGATAGGGATAAGAACCGATCAGATTTTGGTACATATCGATGTATTGTGCAGTGATATCGAGATAGGTTTGCGCCAACGCCGGATCAGGCTGACGCAAAAACACCATTGCTTCCAAATCATCCTGCGCTTTATTGTATTCAACAAAAGGAGCCGCAATCAGGTAAATTTCTTGTTGCGGTTTATCCTCAACCCATACGGCGCGATTTCCGGATTTCTTTCTTGCCCCCTGACTTACGCCCTGCCAACCTTGAGGCAGATCTATATCGAGCGAGAAAGTGACAAACTCATCAGCCAGTGCGGGATACCAGAATGTTGCCGGGGTAAGATACACACCTTCATTACTAATCAATCCGGCACTATCATCAACCGTAGCGGTAAATTCATTACCAAAGGTAGTGACCTGATCAACAATCTCGCCCGAATATTTGACAATGACCTGCCGTGTACCCTCTGGCAACTCATAACGCCGCACCGGCACCGGCAGTCCTTTCAAACCACTTTGGTCTGCACTCAATTGAGCACCCTCGGTAACATGCAAATTTGCATTCAGTAGAAAACTTCGCTGCTGATAATTTTGCGCCTTAGGTACGAGCGTGAGGTTATCCGTCACTTCAAGCCGATGCTTATCAGGCAGAATAGTGACAGTAATATCGTGATGCAAAAAGCCTGTTTCTGATGCCCCAATCGAAGTTGATAAGCACGCCAGAAAAAACCCAACAAACAGCATGTTAAAAAAATACCGAGTTAGTAGAATCATCAGCCTAAGCAGTCAAATAGTAGAAAGCACCATCTTACTATTGTTTTAAAATATTGAGAAAGATTTGAATTGCGAACATCTGAGACCAAATAATCTCAACGCACAGACTATATAGCCTGAATGGAAAAGCAGAGAATTTAAGCTAAGGCTAGCTAAAACTTATTAAGTAGATTATTGATTAGCCGAATCAGCTCGCCACTGGTGCAACCAGCTAATCAATTGCTCACCAGGCATGGGCCGGGATATATAAAAGCCTTGAACAGTCTGACAACCCAGCTTTTTGAGCAGCATCCAGTCGTCTTTCGATTCCACCCCTTCAGCCACGAGATTCATACCTAGCTTCTGACCCAACAGCACACTGGATTCCAGAATCGCACGACTGGACGGATCTGCCCCCGCATTCATGACAAACTCTTTATCAATCTTTAATTCTGAAAAAGGGATACCCTGTAGCTGTTTGAATGTTGAATAACCAGTCCCGAAGTCATCAATGGACAAGGTCACCCCTTTCAGCCTTAAGCGCACCAATGCATCTAGGGTAGTTGCGATATCTTTCATCAGGCCACCTTCCGTCAGCTCAAGTATTATATCTTGTGGCTCTAACTGATAACGCTCAAGAAATTCCATCAAACGTTCCGGAAAATCGATGCGCCTACCGATTGTTCCAACCGCAATATTTATCGACACGCCAATATTAAGCCCTTGCTTACGCCATCGACTCAACTGCGAGAACACCTTTTTAATCACGAGATCCGTCAGTCCATCAATCATGCCATTCTCTTCTGCTAACGGTATAAACTGATCCGGCATAACGAAATTCTTTTCCGGATGATGCCAGCGAACCAGTGATTCAACCCCAACTAACGCCTTGCTCACGGAATCAATTTTAGGCTGGTAATAAACAACAAACTCATCGTTCTCTATTGCCCGTTGCAGATCATGAGCGGTCACCTCATCACCAGCCTGCCAAACAACGTCAACATACTTAGGCGGAACTTTAGCCAAGTGAGATGCCAACTGATCTTTCTCAATTGGTTTTTGCAAGGCTGCAACATAATGAAAACTATGCGCGTCTGCCAGCTGCCTGGCCGAATTTAATATGCGGTGATCTTCACCACTTAGCAAAATAATTCCACCGCGGTATTTACGAGCAACAAGGTGTCTTAAATATTCAACCCCATCCATCACCGGCATGTTAAGGTCACACAGAACCAAATCTATTTCACCCTTGGCCTTATCCATAAGTGCCAAGGCATCACTTCCAGATGTTGCGGACAATACGTTGGGAACACCAAACTCCTTGAGCGCAGCAACCAGTGCATGAAGCACAACCGGATCATCATCAAGAACAAGCGCCACAGCAACATTGTGCTCAATAGCATCAGCTGATGACTGGTCGGCTTCTTTCTTTTCGAACGCTACAACTGCTTCTTTTAATGCTTTAACTGTGCGTTGAACAAGGCTATCAAGCTCACCAATGAGAGAGCCCATTACAATCAACTTCTGATCTTTTGCAAAATCTTCAATTTTCTGACAGGCCTGCGCAAGGGATTCCGCACCAACAGTCAAAGCTGATGATTTGAAACGATGCGCCCAAAAACTTAGCTGTGCAGCATCTGATGCCTTAAATGCAGAATGTATTTCCTCAAGCGTGTCAGGCAATGTCTCAAAATAATTATTAATTATCGCTTTCTGCTGTTTAACATCACCGCCAACCAAAGCCCCCAGCCTGGCCAGATTCAAATCAACAACCTGATGTGACATCTGCGAAACAGCATCTTTTAATTCATGTATCACCACCGACTCAACCGCAGTCTGTCCCAACCAGTGATTCAGCGTATGGCCCAACACCTCAATATCAACAGGCTTGGAGATATAGTCATCCATCCCTGAATCAATGCAACGCTTGCGCTCACCCACAAGCACATTTGCAGTCACAGCGATTACCG
>CALZIO010000006.1 GCA_945787785.1 uncultured Chromatiaceae bacterium | reverse complement strand
GCAAAATATTCAGACTAAGCACCCCGCAGCTGCCGCTGTGTAGTGCCGACCTATTGAGTTCAACTACCAATAATCAAGAGGTTAACTCGCTTTTCGCGCTGAGTTGGTGAAGTCGGGCTAAGCCAATACGCCAGTGATAACGCAGATGTAGCAATTCATATTCCTATGTTAGGAATGTGTGAATCGCTCAATGTGTCGGTCTCAGCTGCCTTAATCTTGTATGAGGCAAAACGTCAGCGTTTAGCCGCTGGTATGTATCAGCAGCGGCGCTTGGATCAAAAGACTTACGAGAAAACCCTGTTTGAGTGGGCCTGGCCCCAGATTGCCCATTATTGTCGTGTGAAAAAGATAGCCTACCCCGCATTCGATCTGGAGACTGGTGACATACTCGAAACGATACCCGGATCAGCCGGGGCGCCTTGGCAGGTAGATTCGGTTTGATTTAGCCGTGCTGATTGCTAATGCTTCGTTCATCTAGCCCGTAACTATCCAATAGACTAGCTTTATTGCACTAGTCTTTTTTCATGGGCCATTCAGGGCGCCCATATAATTTCAGCAATGAAAAAATCTGATTTACCGTCGAATGAAGCGGCTCGCCTGGCTGCGCTGGCCAAGCTTCAGCCCGTCAGTCATCCTGGTATGCCGCAGAGCGAGCGAATTACCCGTCTCGCCAGAAATCAATTCAATGTGCCCATCGTCTGGATCAGTCGGGTTGATCAGGACAAGGTTTGGATGAAAGTGTGTGACGGATTACACGTCAGCAGTTTTGCTCGTGGTACTGCTCTATGTAGGCTGCTATTTTGGTAGATATATCAAACACTAAGGCTGAAGAGGAGTTGAGGCAGATTAAATATATCCTCGATATGGTTTTTATGTTTGAAGTGGAAACACTGCAGTTTGTTTGAATAAAGGAGCAGTCGCTTCCATGGAATATACGCAGCATGAGTTGCTGCAAATGACACCTTACGAAATCAAGCCCCAATTTACAAAAAAACAGTTTTGTACAGTGATCGAGCCACTGTTGACCGGTGAGCAGGACTCACTCCATTTTGAAACCCTGCACAGACACAAACAGGGTTATGATTTTCCCGTCGAGATTTTTCTGCCGCTGGTCAAGGAAGAAAGCGGCACATCGAAATATCATGCAACATCACGTTGATAGGTTTGGGAAGGAGGTGCTATCTCTGAGAGTCATAGCCAGCATATTCAACACCAGATAACTGGGCCATAACGGGATCAAAGGTGGCCAGATCATCTATGTTGAATTGGTTAAGATGAGTGTGGCCGCAAGCTCGGGCCATTACCTGCATCAGGCTTGTTGAGGCATTGAAAAAATTGGCCAGCCTTTGCGCCGATTCATCAATGTTGAGCTTTTGACGTAATTCCGGTTTCTGTGTCGCTATACCTGCCGGGCAGTTGTTGGTGTTACAGATTCGTGCCGCGACACAACCAATTGCTTGCATGGCGCTGTTGGCGATGGCAATGCCATCTGCGCCTAATGCCAAGGCTTTGATAAAGTCACTCGGCAACCTGAGTCCACCGGTAATGATTAATGTCACCTTGCCGCTGGTGCCATTATTATCAAGATAATGCCGTGCCCGCGCCAGCGCAGGTATTGTGGGTACACTGATATGATCGCGAAACAGCAGTGGTGCCGCGCCAGTGCCGCCACCACGGCCATCAAGAATGATGTAATCGGCGCTGGCTTGCAGGGCAAACTCGATATCCCGTTCAATGTGATTGGCGCTGAGTTTAAATCCAATTGGGATGCCGCCAGTCACTTCGCGAACGTGGTCGGCAAAATGTTTAAAGTTCTTGGTGCTATTCAGGTCTGTGAAACTGGGAGGTGAGATGGCGGGTTCGCCTTCAGGTAAACCGCGTACTTTGGCGATCTTGCCAACATTTTTTGCCGCAGGCAGATGACCACCTGTACCCGTCTTGGCGCCCTGGCCGCCTTTGAAATGAAATGCCTGAACTCTAGTTAACAGTTTTTCATCGTAACCAAACATGGCGCTGGCAAGTTCATAAAAGTAATAGCTATTAGCTTGTTGTTCTTCTGGCAGCATACCACCCTCGCCGGAGCAGATGCCGGTGCCGGCCAGTTCGGCGCCTTTGGCCAGGGCAATTTTTGCCTCTTCAGACAAGGCACCAAAACTCATGTCAGAAACAAACAAAGGGATTTTTAGGGCAAGCGGTTTTTTACTTTCTGGTCCGATGATCAGGTCTGTGCCGACATCCGCATCTTCCCTGAGCGGTTTGGTTGCGAGCTGGGCAACCATAATCTGTAGATCATTCCAGTCTGGCAGTTGATTGCGCGGCACGCCCATGGCCGCCATCGGGCCATGATGACCAACATTGCTTAAGCCCTCATTTGCCAGTTGATGAATCAGTTCAACAGTTGGCTCTTCAATTGTTGCTCGGGGTGTTGGCATTTGGCCAGCGTCTTTTTTAACGCCTGGGCCTTCCTTGCCAACTTGATCATCTGCGAACTGCTTATGAGTGCCATCACAAAAAGGAGTGTTCCCTGTGTGTTTGCAGGCGCATAACCATGCCTCGCCATCCTGATCGGCGACAATCACTCTCGGAGTAAAGCTTGAGCCGGTATGCGAGCCATCACAAAAGGGTTGGCTGTTCGATTTACCGCAAGTACAGAAATGATATTCCTGCCCTTTGGAAAGCGTGACTTTGACTGGTTTGTTGTCAGCAATGATTGGGTTTTTCAAAGCAGTCTCTCTTATTGGATAAAAGGTTATAGACGCTGGTTGCTACATATGTGATATAGCGTACCTGAAAATACATCAAATGCTTTATACATTTTACTCGATGTTTCGCACCGCAAACGACAATGACTCGCCCGGAAAATTATCCAGACAAAATACGGTGTGCCAGGCGCACTCATCCAGGCTCTTTTGAGGTAACAGGATAATGTCACCGGCGTTGATGAGGTAAGCAAAACCTTTGCCGATCAAATGACAATAAAATTCCGGGCAGCGGTTTAGCAGTAGTTCCAGCGGTTCATTGTCACGCTGATCAAGCCAGTTATTGAGTAGTTCACGATCCTGGCTTTTTTGTTTTAGTTCTTCTAACGCGTGAGTATCTGGTAAGAGCTTGACCAGTGCTGGCTCGTTGTCAGTGTTGCTTACGAAAATCTGAATTTCATCGATTAGCTGTGACTTGGAACAGGCCAGCCAGCCAGTACGGCCATGTATTTGGGCAAACACCACGCCGAGATGGCCACGCTCCACATCCTGATGAAATTGGGCGCCGCCATTGGGGGAGTTAAAATAGACGATGCGTTCGACGTAACTGAGTTTTTCCACACCCAGCACTTTCTGCATAAAACTTTCCAGTGCCGGGTTGTTGCTGATGATGCTTGATTCCGGGAAGATCGCCTCAGTCAGCTGGGCAGCATAATGTTGCCGCTTAAGGTCGGCGGCGACATCTTCGTAACCCACCATGCCAAAGGAAAAACGGAAACGCAGTGAGGCGTCGTCTTCCTCAAATGACAACCATGACGCTTTACACCATAGGTTTTCTCCAACCACTTCATCCGCTTCAACCGCATCGTATTCAATGGTTTCAATCTCCTGGTCATCACCCTCATCCTGAAAACTGGCCAGCATTTCGAACTGTTCCGAGGTGCGTCCGATATAGGGTGTTTGTTCAAACAACTCGGCCACCTCGGCGCCTTCGGCTATCTGCTCCATCAATGATAAGGATTGATCAATGTGTTGTTGCTGAGAAGCCAGTTTGTCGGTGACAAATCCAGGTAAGGTATAAGCATAGGAGTTGTGCCAGGCTTGGGCAGCGGCTTCGGCGTTAATTTGCAATTGTTCTTTTCGTTCAGCAATCCAGCCGAGAGAGGTTCCGCGCCGTTTTAACAACACGGGCGTATTTAGGCCTTGTAGTTGGGCGATGTTATTGGCTTGTGCTTCCGTGGTTTCGGGGCTGGCCACATAAACGATATGATTTGTGCTGCTCTGCATGGTGATTCCATAAAGTCATTCTGAGTGGCTAATAATAACGTGTGTGCCGCACAGATGCAGATTGAATTGAGTTGTGCGCCGCTTTTGGAGACAATGGCGCCATGTCTACTCTGCCGCCCTACTCCGTTCGTGTTAGCTCTCGTGCCAAGCGTTTGCAGTTGAAAGTGATGCCGCCGGGCAAGGTTGAGGTGGTGGTGCCGAAACGCGTTAATCTAAATAGTGTGCCAGCTTTTGTGGCGCAGCATCACCATTGGCTGCAGCGCCATCTCGACAAGATGGCCGCTGTGCATGTCGATGAACCGTTAGTGCCTGAAATTATTCATCTGCCGGCCATCGCTGAGCAGTGGCAGGTGGAGTGTCATGAAGGGGTTCGCGCCTGTGTGTTTTCTTTGGGTGAAATGAAATTGAAGCTCCTGGCTTCGAATGAGCAGCATGCCTGCTCGATGTTGCAAGGCTGGTTGCAGCGGCGCGCCAAACAAGTCCTGCCGCCCTGGCTTGAGCAAGTGAGTGCCGAGGTCGGTCTGGAATTTAATCGCGTGACCATTCGAGCCCAAAGGACGCGCTGGGGCAGCTGTTCGTCTCGCAAGAATATAAATCTCAATCGCGCGTTGCTGTTTTTATCCCCTGCGGCAGTGCGTTATTTGTTGATTCACGAACTCTGCCATACGGTGCATATGAATCATTCATCGAGATATTGGCGCCTGGTGGCGAGTCTGATGCCAGAATATAAGCAAATGGAGGCGGAGTTACGCCATGCCATGGCAAAGATCCCCCGCTGGGCCTTGCCTGATTTTGGTTGATGCCATCAGTTTCGTTATACTTGAGCGCTTAACTCAAACGACAGATTAATGAAGACTGCTTGCAAGCCAGTGATATGGGTGGCAAGTGAGTGGAGGTGTAATGAAGGTAATTATTCTTGAGATCATGATACTGGTGCTAGTCGTGGCATTTGTGACTTATCTGGCATTTGATGATCGTAAAAACCGTCGTTTGCGTGAGGAAGAAGATCGGCAAAAGGCGCTGCAACAACCTCAGGCAGAGGTTGAATCCAAACAAGATTAATTATCGACGCGGATCTCTTTTGGTAGTGAGATCTCCATGGCGATTGGTAAGTGGTCTGACAACGCCTCATTCACGACCTTGATTTCATCGACCTGCACTGCCGAGGTTGTCAGAATGTGATCGATATTGCGTGCCGGACGCCAACTGGGAAAGGTTGGATGGCTCTGTTCCGGCAGACAAAGATCAGTCCTGTTAAACAGATTAACCATCTCTTCACTCTCCACCGTGCAATTGAAATCGCCCATGACACAGGCATGGGGGTAGTCACTCACCAGTTCAGCAATAAAGTCGAGTTGATATTGGCGTGCCCGTTTACCCAGCGCCAGGTGAACCAGAAACAAGGCCAGGCTATGCTCCTGCTGGCCAAAGCGTACCATCAGCGCCCCCCGCCCCGGCATCATGCCCGGCAATTTATATTCGGTGACTTCACTGGGCTTGAAGCGGCTCAACATGCCGTTGCTGTGTTGGGCGATCTTGCCAAGATTGCGGTTGGTCTGGTTGTACCAGAACGGAAAACGGCCATGTGTCGCCAGATATTCAACTTGGTTGATGAATTGACTGCGCAGACTGCCACCATCAACCTCTTGCAGGCCGATGAAGTCGTAATCGCTTACCAGTTTGGCAATGCGGTCGAGATTATCGAAACACTGTGAGTGCGGCAGCACGTGTTTCCAACTCTGGGTCAGGTAGTGGCGCGTGCGGGTCGACGCGATTGCAACCTGAATATTGAAGCTCAACAGTTTGAGCTTGCGGCCCGTCTCAGGGGCATCAAGTTGGGATATGTTGAGGTTGGCTTCTTGCATGTTGGCTCTGGCTAAAGATGAATGACTGTCTCACCTAATTTGGCGGTCAGTTTCATGTTTTCTGAATAGTCGACCGGGCAATCGATGATGCTAACTGTGTCATCGGCCAGGGCCTTTTTCAGGGTCCGCAGTAAATCCTCTGTGGTTTCAATGCGATAACCTTTGGCGCCGAAAGACTCGGCATATTTCACAAAATCCGGGTTATTAAAATTTACATGGCTAGGGCGGCCATACTGATTAATCTGTTTCCACTCGATCAGGCCATAACCGCCATCGTTCCAGATCAAAATAACGATCGGGGTGTTGAGGCGCATGGCCGTTTCGATTTCCTGACTGTTCATCAGAAAGCCGGCGTCGCCGGTGACTGCGACAACATGCTTGTCTGGATACGCCAGCTTGGCTGCAATAGCGCCAGGCACGGCAATGCCCATGCTGGCAAAGCCGTTGGAGATGATGCAGGTGTTGGGATGTTCGCAACGAAACATGCGCGCCATCCACATCTTGTGGGCACCCACGTCGCAGATGGCAATGTCTTCCAGCTCCATGGCGGTGCGCAGATCCCAGATCAGTTTTTGTGGTTGTACCGGAAAAGCCGTGCTGTCTGCGTGTTCATTCATGTCCTTGATCAGGGCATCTCGCAGCGGTCGCATCAGTTCGCCTTTATGCGGAGACGCCAATTCGGCGATACACTGCAGGCTTTGTTTGATATCACCCACCACGCCCATTTTGACGCCGTAATGGGCATCGACCTCAGCGGGTTCAAAATCAATATGAATGATGGTGCGGTCTTTGGTGGGGTGCCACAGATAGGGATGGTATTCCACCAGGTCATAACCGACACAGATGATCACATCGGCCTGATCGAATCCGACGCTGACATAATCCTTGGCCTGCAGCCCGGCACTGCCCAGGTTGGTCGGGTGTTTAAATGGCACTACGCCCTTGGCCATAAAGGTGTTGGTGACCGGAATATTGAGATTAGAGGCAAACTCAGCCAATGCCTCTGATGCGCCAGCACGCACGACGCCGTGACCGGCGAGAATGATCGGGTGTTTCGCTTCGGAAATGGCCTTGGCGGCGGATTCAATTCGGATTTGAGCGGGCGCCGGCATGACCGGCTGTTTAGACCAGAGTGGTTGCTCGTCAGCAGTCATTTCCATATCCGCCACATCTTCCGGGAACTCGATAAAACAGGCGCCGGTCTTTTCTGTTTGCGCCAGTTTGAAGGCTTTGCGTACGACTTCCGGGATGATGTCTGGATTCAGTAGGCGGGCTGAGTATTTTGTAATCGGGCGGAACATTTCTTCCAGATCCAGCACCTGATGTGATTCTTTATGTAGGCGATTGGTGCCGGCCTGACCAGCGATGGCGATCAGCGGGGCGTGGTCCATGTTGGCATCCGCGACCCCGGTGATCAGATTGGTGGCGCCTGGCCCCAGTGTTGACAGGCAAACCCCGGCGCGGCCAGTCAAGCGGCCATAAACATCCGCCATAAAAGCCGCGCCCTGTTCGTGCCGAACCGTGATGAACTTGATGTTGGAGTCGAGTAAGGCATCCATCATGGCCAGGTTTTCTTCGCCTGGGATGCCAAAGATGTACTCTACCCCTTCGTTCTCAAGGCATTGGACGAACAGTTCAACTGCTTTCATGAAGTGAGTTAGCCGCCCTTGCTCTCTTTTTCAACCAGAGTATTGACAGTATTGATCATACCTTGAAAGCCATTGGTTTTACCTGGGTCGGTGATGTATTTGCCATTCACCACCATTGAAGGCGTAGCCTGTACCCCATAGCGCCGGCCCAATTCAGCGGCACGGCGTACCTTGGCTTCAACTGAAAAAGAGCGGAAGGCTTTTTCAAAATCATTTTTATCCACACCGTTTTCGGCAAATAGTTCGGCAATCTCGGCCTCGGTATTCATGCGCCGTTTTTGCATGTGAATCGCCTCGAAAAAGGGTTTGTGGATTTTATCCAGCACGCCCAGTGCTTCGGCGGCGTAAAAGGCGCGTGCATACAAGGCCAAGGTGCCGTTAAAAATGGCGGGGAGTTGTACAAATTTCACATTGTCAGGTTTCGTCTTCAGCCAGCGCTCGAGGGTTGGTTCAAAGCGGTGACAGTGCGAACACCCATATGAAAAAATTTCTACGACTTCAATCATCCCCTCATCGGCAGAGGTCGGCTGTGCTGGTGTGATGGCTGTGTATGTTGTCCCTTCCTGCGATTGCGCAGTGTTGATGTTTGTCAGGGCAAAAAAAGGCACAAGCATCAGCAAGGCAAGTTTAAACAGTTTCATAATGTGAAATCCTTATTGTTTATGTTTCTTTTATTTGGTCGTGAAGCGATTAGGTTTGCAAATTGTATCTGATTGTCGGTTACTTTTGTGTGGACGACAAGCACCCCACGTTAAGTACAGCGCTAGAACATAAGACCATTTTGTTGCTATGATCGTTCGCATCATTTCTCATGGGTTTTCAAGGAGCAGGTTCGCCATGTCTAAAAAAAGCATCGACTTAAAATCCTTTATGAATCAGCAGTACCTGTGTGAATCCCTGACCATGAATGAGGTGGAAATGCTGCTCGAGTACACTGAGCTGGTCTCCTATCAGAAGAATGATATCATCGCCCAGGCGGGCTCGGTGGGCGATGCGCTCTATTTCGTAGTCAGGGGTGAAGCTGCATTATTGTTTGATGATCATGGCCGCGAAGTGGAAGTGGGCTTTATGAAAGAAGGTGAACTGATGGGTGAGATGTCATTTTTCGACAGTCAGCCCAGAATGTTGCAGATGAGGGCCACCACTGATGACACCGAGTTACTCAAGCTGTCGCGGCCAATGTATGACCGGCTCAGGATTGAGCATCCCTACATTGCGGTAAATCTGCTAGAACACGCCATTATCAGTCTTGATCACCTGGTGCGGCGTTTGAGTACAGAAGAGGTCAACCTGTCGCGCTATATCTACGGTCCAGGCAAACGTTAGTAGCATTCTATGCTGCATCATCGGCTTTACCAGCAGGCTGCCTTTGTCACTGGGGCGCACAACCTGTCCCAGTTGCCAGCTGACGAAGGCATTGAGGTGGCGTTTGCAGGCCGTTCAAATTCGGGCAAGTCCAGCGCCATCAACCGGATCTGTGGGCAAAAGTCATTGGCGCGCACCAGTAAAACACCCGGCCGCACCCAACAAATCAATTATTTCATCCTGGATGATGATCGCCACATTGTCGATTTGCCAGGTTATGGTTACGCCAAGGTTTCAGCAAAAGTGAAGCAGCATTGGCAGCATACCCTGGAGGCATACCTGCAAACCCGTCAGTCATTGCGAGGTTTGGTGTTGATGATGGACGTTCGCCATCCAATGAATGATTTTGATCGGCAGATGATTGCCTGGTGTCAGCAGGTCGGTATGCCGTTACACATTCTGCTGACCAAAGCAGACAAGTTAAGCCGAGGCCCGGGAGGGAATGTATTGCAGCAAGTGCGTCTGCTGTTGGCTAAAGACTATGCTGTCGAGCGGGACCAACCTTGGGCCACTGTGCAGTTGTTTTCAGCGCTAAAAGGTGTTGGCGTAGAAGAAGCATGGCAAAAACTGGATGTCTGGTTTGGCTCGGTTGATAGCGTTGAATAAAGAAAGAGCCCCGGCTCAGTAAAGAAGCCGGGGCTCAAAACCACCATGGGGGTCGGTGGGGTCTGCCAAGGAGGAGAAAGGCAGATTATTGGGGTTCGGATATTAGGACAGTGGTGTAGAAACTAAAGTTCAATGCTTGATTAAAAAATAATTCAAAGCCAAAAAAAGCCCCGGCGAATTGGGGAGGCCGGGGCTGGGAGTCGCCGCCCACCATTGGGGGAAAATGGTAGGTAGCTAAGTCCGTTGAGGGAGGAAATGCAACGGATTACTTTTTATTAATGAAGACTATAACAAATAATTAACGAAATAATAACACTAATTTAGAATCGGTCGAGATTTGGTTGTTTCAGGGGAATAAAAAAAGCCCCGGAACAATTGGAGGGAGTCCGGGGCTAAAAGTCTAAACCCGACTTGGGGGGGTCGGGTAGAGGGGTTCCCGCTCAGGGAGGGAGAGCGGGGTAAGCGCAAAGGGCAGCGCTCACATGTATAGATCGGCACTACCTTGGAAAGTTCAAGGGCGAATTTAACTTTTTTTAAATAATTTGGACAATATTTGTCCAGGTATCAGATCGATTGGGCTCGCTGTTTTCCCGGGCCTGGGCAACAGTCAGGTGCTCAGGCCCAGCTTTGTCAGCCTAAAAGTTAGTGGGCTTGGTCCCAGTTGTCACCGACACCGATATCCACCAGCAGTGGCACAGCCAGCTCAGCTGCCCCGGTCATACAGCGATTAATGCCATCTTTGGCCTCTTCCAACTGGTCCACCTTAACCTCAAACACCAGTTCGTCGTGGACCTGCATGATCATGCTGGCCTCTACTTTGCTTTGCTCAAGCCAATCATGAGTGTGGATCATGGATCGTTTGATGATATCGGCGGCCGTGCCCTGCATGGGTGCATTAATGGCAGCACGTTCGGCATATTGGCGCCGTTGAGCGTTACGGGCATTGATATCGGCTAGATAAAGGCGGCGGCCGAACAGGGTTTCAACATAGCCCTGGTCATGGGCCTGGGCGCGCATGCGATCCATAAATTCGTTCACGCCCGGATAGCGGGCAAAATAGAGATCAACATATTCCTGCGCAGCACTGCGGTCGATGCCGAGTTGTTTGGCCAGGCCGAAGGCGGACATGCCGTAGATCAGGCCAAAATTGATAGCCTTGGCGCTGCGGCGCTGGTTTGTATCAACGGAATCCAATGCAATACTGAAGATCTCGGCCGCCGTGGCGCTGTGGATATCCTTGCCTTCTTGAAACGCGGTCAGCAGTCCTTCGTCACCTGATAAATGGGCCATAATGCGTAGTTCAATCTGTGAGTAGTCGGCTGCGACCAGTTGGAAGCCCTCCGGGGCGATAAAGGCCTGGCGGATGCGTCGTCCCTCTTCGCTGCGGATGGGGATATTCTGTAGATTAGGATCGGAAGACGACAATCTGCCCGTGGCAGCCACTGCCTGATGATAGGAGGTGTGTACCCGTCCGGTGTCTGGATCGATCTGTTCAGGCAGTTTATCGGTATAGGTGGATTTGAGTTTGCTCATGGAGCGGTGTTCCAGGATCAGGCGTGGTAGTTCGTAATCCAGGGCCAGCTCCTGTAAAACCGGTTCGGCGGTGGATGGTGCGCCTTTGGGCGTCTTCTGTAATATCGGCAAGCTCAACTTGTCAAAAAAAATCGCCTGGATCTGCTTGGGAGAGCTGAGGTTGAACTCTTCACCAGCCTCTTTAAATGCCTGCTCTTCGATCTCAAGCATGCGTTTTGCCAGGGTTTTGCTCTGTTTTTTTAGCATCGCTATATCAATTAACACGCCATGGCGTTCGATCCGGGACAGGATCGGTACCAGGGGAATCTCGATGTCGGTAAAGACGCTTTTCAGCCCCGCCTCTTGCTCCAGCTTTGGCCACAGCGTCTGGTGCAAGCGCAGAGTGATATCGGCATCTTCGGCAGCATAGGGGGCTGCCTGTTCAATCGGGATCTGGTTGAAGGTGACTTGTTTGGCACCCTTACCGGCGATTTCCTCAAAATGGATGGTTTGATGATTGAGGTAGGCCAATGCCAGCGAATCCATGTCATGGCGCGAGGCGGTGCTGTTGAATATATAGGATTCGAGCATGGTGTCGAATTCAATGCCGCGTAGGGTAATGCCATGATTGGCCAGCACGCTCATGTCATATTTTAGATTTTGGCCGACTTTTTTCTTTTCCGGGTCTTCGAGCAATGGTTTGAGTTGTTTTAGTACCGCATCACGCTGGAGCTGTTGGGGGGCATCAGGGTAGTCATGTGTCAGTGGTACATAGGCAGCTTCACCTTCTTTCACCGCAAAAGAGACGCCAACGATCTCGGCCTGCATGTAATCCAGGCTGGTGGTTTCGGTGTCAAAGGCGAACAGCTTGGCCTTTGTTAGGTTATCAATCCACTTATCCAATTGTTTCTGTTCCAGGATGGTGTCGTAATTGGCATCAATAACAGCGGTGGTGTTGTTTGGCTCGTCCTGTGTCTCGGGTGGCGCGCTCTCATCCAGCTGCTTGAGCCAGGTCTTGAATTCAAGTTGCGTGAACAGCTGACGCAATGCTCCTGTATCCGGCGCCTGAAGTTTAAGCTGCTCAGGTGTCTGGGGCAGTTCAACGTCACATTTGATGGTGGCCAGCAGGTATGACAATTTTAACTGTTCCAGATTGTCGCGCAGGCTTTCGCCCACCTTGCCTTTGATCTCGTCGGCATGGGCGATGACCCCATCAACCGAGCCGTATTCCAGCAGCCATTTCACCGCGGTCTTGGGACCTACCTTGGGCACCCCGGGGATGTTGTCCGAGCTGTCGCCCACCAGGGCCAGGTAGTCGATGATGTTTTGCGGCGGGATACCGAATTTTTCCACCACGCCGTCATGGTCGAGTGTGGTATTGGTCATGGTGTTGATCAGGGTGATCTTGTTGTCCACCAGCTGGGCCATATCCTTATCGCCGGTGGAGATGATGGTCGGCACACCTTTCTGCCTGGCTTGTGTTGCCAGGGTGCCAATCACATCGTCGGCTTCAACTCCATCGATAATCAATATTGGTATACCCATGGCCTGTACCGTTTGGTGTAATGGTTCGATCTGGCTGCGCATTTCGTCAGGCATGGGTGGACGATGCGCTTTGTATTCCTCGAAAAGTTCATCACGAAACGTTTTACCCTTGGCATCAAACACCACTGCCATCAGCTCGGGCTGATAATCTTTTATTAATCTGCGCAGCATATTGACCACGCCATAAACCGCACCGGTGGGTTGGCCTTGCGCCGTGTTGAGGGGTGGCAGAGCAAAGAAGGCGCGATATAAATAAGATGAGCCGTCAACAAGAATGAGCGATTTTGGTGTCGATGTGGTCATATTTTGTGGTTATCAGGTTTTCTAACAGGTAGTTGTTTGGTGCAACATTATGCAACACTTCGATGTTATATGACGTCTCTGGAAGATATTTGGGAGATAATCAGGGCAAAGGGAGCTAGTTAAGGAGTGGCGGTGGAAAAACAGAATAGAGCGGAACATCCCGGGATGGCCCCTATGGACGATACTATGCTGACGCGAGAGTCATGGAAAATCTTTCAGATCATGGCCGAGTTTGTGGAAGGATTTGAGCGCTTGGCGCAAATAAAACCCTCAGTGAGTATTTTTGGCTCGGCGCGGACGCCGCATGATCATCCCTATTTCAAACTGGCTGAAGAGATTGCCTTGGCATTATCAGAGGCAGGTTTTAGTGTCGTTAGTGGCGGCGGTCCTGGCATTATGGAGGCAGTGAACAAGGGCGCCTATGCCGGCAAGTCGCCCAGCATAGGCTTGAATATAGCCCTGCCCCATGAACAAAACGCTAATTCATATCAGGATATTTCGCTCTATTTTCGTCATTTTTTTTCGCGCAAAGTGATGTTTGTAAAATATGCCTCCGCCTATGTGGTTTTGCCCGGCGGATTCGGAACGCTGGACGAACTGGCTGAGATACTGACACTGGTGCAAACGCATAAGACAAGGCGAATCCCAATTATTTTGGTGCACACTCCTTTTTGGCGAGGTTTGTTGCAATGGTTTGAAGATACACTGGTGAATGAGGCTGTTATTGATGTTGAAGACTTGAAGCTGATGCAGTTGGTTGATTCACCCCAGCAAGTGGTTGATGTTATCTTTAGTCATTATGAAAAACGTGGTTTCGAGCCTTCTGCAGAAGAGAAAGAACGGCTCATGGAGCTTTAGGAGTAAAGATTTCATGCGTTATCCACTAATACTGATACTATCATCACTGTTTCTGGCTGGTTATACGGCAGCTGAAGAAGCAACCACTGAGCCGCCGCCTATGGATCAGTCTATGGAGCCCGAGGTAGTCATTACGACAAAAGAACAAGGCCGGGTGAAAGAATATAGTGTTAATGGCCGGGTCTATATGATTGAGATAACTCCCGTAAAGGGTGTGCCCTATTTTCTGGTTGATACTGATGGCGATGGATTGTTGGAGACGCGTCGGGACGAACATAGACCAGACATGCTCATCCCCAGTTGGCCGATTCTGCGCTGGTAAGCCCTAAAATTTTATCTGAGTCCCAAAATTGCTGTTTTGCGGGCGTGATTAGTGGATGTGTTCCGGATAAAAAGTATAATTTTATTAGTGCTTAGATGGTATTTTGTAAAGATTTGCTAATAAAATGCGCTAACCTATTGTTAGATTAGTGTTCTTACTATGTTATTCACAAAATCTGTGGATAACTTTGTGGAAAGATTGTTTCAAATTGGATTTGGTGTAGATATTTCGGCGCTCACTGAAATTTGGTCAAAAAGTAGCCAATTGTAAAAATATTTATATATCAATGCGTTGCGTGATTGCGGTGGCGAAGTCAAAGTTGATGGGGTTCATAGGAATGGATAATAATTTTAATAACCAAGCTATGTGCATAAGTAATGCCAAAGGTCAAATAAGAATTACTTACTTTTTGCGCGATAACAACTTGCGCAGTATAGATATATAAAAAGAGAGAATTGGTGCTTTAATGGCGGCCATAACTATTAAAGATGCGCTGATTTTCTGTCAGCAACCCAGCCCGCGTTTTCGGGCGTTGGTGCATCTGTTATTAATCCTGCTGCTGAGCTACAGTCTGGCGCAACTTACCTGGCGCCTGCTTCCTGAGCCGGAGCAGCCCGAATTACTGCCAGTTACGGGACAGCTGAGCAAGCTGACGTCAGTGAGTAATTCGGCAGCTGGACTGGCGCAGCAAATTCCACAATGGCACCTGTTCGGTGAAGAAAGAGAGGAGGTTGTTGACGCCCCGAAGCCGGTGGATCTGCCAGAAACCAATTTGAAATTAACTTTGCGAGGCCTGATTGCATCAACCGATCCGGATGAGGCACGTGCCATTGTGGCCGACCCGTCACGTAAAGAAAACTTTTACAAGATCGGAGACAAGCTGCCAGGCAATGCTGAATTAACTGAAATTCATCCTGATAGGATTGTGATTAAGCGTGGTGGTCGTTTCGAGACTCTCAAGTTACCGAAAGATGCGTTGGATATTGCAACACTCTCACCCCCCTCAGCCCCAGCGGTGCAAAGGAACTCGAGGCGACCAGCAAGAGTCTCAAGACCGGTACGGCAAGAAGATATTTCATTAGGTGAGTATCGGGATACTTTATTAAATGATCCACAAAGTGTGGCCGATCTAGTGCGTATCAATCCCGCATTTGTAAATGGCAAATTTATCGGATATAAACTGCAGCCGGGTCGTGATGCCGCCTTTTTAACCCGTCATGGTCTGCTGCCAGGGGATGTAGTGACTGCAGTGAATGGGGTAATCTTGGACAGTCCAGCAAAGGGCTTTGGTTTAATCAAAGATTTATCTTCGGCTGATACCTTGGATCTGACGGTTGATCGGAATGGTATACAGCAAAGTTTTACCCTGCCAGTGAATTAAAGGCAACGTAGGAATATTAATGAGAATAATAGGAAGGCATTGTAGGGACATAGCTAAAGGCACTAAGTGCCGCGTATGGTTAGTTGCCTCATTGTTGATGTTGAACGGTTTTTGGGCTGCAGTTGCTCAGGCAGAATCACAAATTACTTTTAATCTCAAAGATGCCGAGCTGCAAACTGTGATCGCCACGGTGGCTGAGTTTACCGGTAGAAATTTTATTATCGACCCGCGTGTTAAAGGCAAGGTGACGGTGATCTCATCCAAGCCAATGAATGCCAATGAGGTCTATCAAACATTTCTTTCTATATTAGAGGTCCATAACTTTTCTGCCGTGCCAGTCGATGGCGTGATAAAAATCGTGCCATCAGTTAATGCCAAGCAGCTTGGTGGCAGTGAGATGTTCAAGCGCGGCGCCAAGGGTGACGAATTTGTTACCCGAGTGATTGATGTGCAAAATGTTTCTGCTGCTCAGTTGGTGCCGATTCTGCGGCCATTGGTGCCTCAACATGGTCATATGGCTGCCTATGCCTCGACCAATGTGCTGATTGTTTCCGACTCGGCTGCTAATGTGGATCGCCTGATGAGCATTATTCAGAGAATCGATGTGGCCAGTGCTGCAGATCTCGAGGTGATGACATTGAATCACGCGTCTGCGGCCGAAGTTGTGCGCATCATTGAAAGTCTGACCCAGCGAGGTAAGCGTGCCGATCCTAAGGCAGCTTCAAGTAGAGCGGTGTTAGTGGCCGACGAACGCACCAACAGTATTTTAATCAGCGGCGATAAATCCGAGCGCCTGAGTATTCGCGCCATTGTCTCTCATCTGGATACGCCGCTGGAAACCTCTGGTAACACCCACGTTATCTATCTGAATCACGCCGATGCCAAGGAGTTGGTGCCGGTATTGACTGGTTTGGGCCAGACCTACGAACAGGCAAAAAAGGCTGTTGCGGGTGGTGGCAAGGGTGCCACTCAGGCTGATCGTTCACCGATTACAGTGCAAGCACACGAGGCGACAAACGCCCTGGTGATAACGTCGCCGCCGGATCTGTTTAAGTCACTCCAGAGTGTCATCGCAAAACTGGATGTGCGCCGTGGCCAGGTGTTGGTGGAGGCGGTCATTGCAGAAATCGGTGACGAGATGAACTCCGAACTGGGCGTGAGCTGGTTTGTCGATGGCACGGCTGATGGCAAAGGAGCGATTGCAGGCACCAGCTTTACCGGCTTTAACGCCGCTGCAGGCGCAGGTGCGATTAATAGTGACGCTACGATTACCGCACCCGTACCGATGAGTTTTCTTGGGGTGGGGAAAGTTGGCGTGGGCGGTACCGATGTTATCGCCTTGATCAGCGCCATTGAAGGTGACAGCCGCACCAACATCCTCTCCAGGCCGAACGTCATGACAATGGATAATGAAGAGGCTGAAATCGTTGTCGGCCAGAATGTTCCTTTCCGTACCGGCACCTTTACCTCAACTGGCTCCGGTAGTTCACCTCAGGATCCGTTTACCACCATCGAGCGACATGATGTGGGGGTGACCCTTAAAGTTAAGCCGCAAATCAACGAAGGCAATACGATTAAGCTAGATATTGCTCAAGAGGTTGGCAGCATTGCCCCGTCTGTGGAAGGGGCGGCGGATATCACCACCAATCGACGCGCAATCACCACTACGGTGTTGGTTGATGATGGTGGCACGATCGTGCTTGGTGGACTGATTGAGGATGATGTTCAGGAATCAGAACAGAAAGTGCCGGTACTGGGTGATATTCCCTTTGTAGGTGGGCTGTTCCGCCATAAAGAAACAAGAAAAATTAAGAGAAACTTGTTGGTATTTATTCGACCAACCATCGTGCGCGACGCAGTCCTATCTAATTTGGTTACCCAGCGTAAATATGACTACGTCCGCTCAGAGCAACTGCGTTTTCAGGAGAAAGGCATCCAGTTTGTGGATGATGCGACGTTGCCGTTGTTCCCTGAAGAGTTTATGGAGTTGCCACCCGCCTATGCGCCGTGGGAGTCTGAGATTCCAGCCAAGGGTTCAAAAAGTAAATAACAATGGCGATGGCCGATGAACCACAGGCTGTAGCAGCAGTCACTCAAGAGGCTCTCGCGCCCAAACGCATTGGTTTTGGTTTTGCCAAACGCCATGGCGTGCTGTTGTCGACGCTGACATCTGAGGCAGCAGTGTTGCGTTGCCGTCCGGGCATTTCCAGCCTGACACTAGCCGAGCTGCGCCGTTATTTTGGTGTGCCGCTTAAGTTTGAGGTCATGACCGCGAAAGAGTTTGAGCAGTTATTGCAACAGAGTTATGAAAGCGGTTCGGCGGAAGCCTTTGATATGATGGGCAGCATGGGTGATGAGGATGATCTTTCCAGTATCGCCGAGGCTTTGGAAGAGCCTGAAGACCTGCTCGAAAGTGAAGACGATGCCCCCATTATCCGTCTGCTCAATGCCTTGTTGACCCAGGCAATTAAAGAAGGGGCGTCGGATATTCATCTCGACACCTTTGAAGGACGCATGGTGGTGCGTTTTCGTGTCGATGGTGTATTACGCGAGGTGCTCGAACCCAATCGTCATCTGGCGCCGTTACTGGTGTCGCGTCTCAAGGTCATGTCAAAACTCGATATTGCCGAAAAACGCCTACCGCAGGACGGCCGTATTTCATTGCGCATCGCGGGTCGTCCGGTGGATGTGCGTGTCTCTACCCTGCCTGTCGGCGGCGGCGGTGAACGAGTGGTGCTGCGTCTGCTAGATAAACAGGCCGGCCGGCTTAATCTGGAACATCTGGGCATGGAAGCAAACACCATGCAGCAGCTGGACAAACTTCTCCATCGTCCACATGGGATTATCCTAGTCACCGGGCCGACAGGTTCGGGTAAAACCACGACGCTGTATGCGGGCCTTGCCCGTCTGAACGATAACAAGCGCAATATTATGACCGTGGAAGATCCGATCGAATACTATATCGATGGGATATCCCAGACGGCGGTTAACGCCAAGGTGGAAATGACTTTCGCCCGCGGTCTGCGCGCTATTCTGCGTCAGGACCCTGACATAGTAATGGTTGGTGAGATTCGTGATTTGGAAACCGCCGAGATTGCGGTGCAGGCCTCGCTTACCGGCCACATGGTGTTATCAACTCTACATACCAACACGGCAGTAGGCGCAGTGACGCGTTTGCGTGACATGGGAGTCGAGCCCTTTCTGTTGTCATCAAGTCTGATTGGTGTCCTGGCCCAACGGCTGGTGCGCCTGTTATGCAAGAATTGCAAAATGCCCTATCAGGTCAGTGAAAGTGAATGTGAATCTTTCGGCTGGGATAAATCCAATCCACCGTCTGTCCATCAGGCGATGGGTTGTCCCGAATGTAAACAGGTGGGTTACATTGGCCGTACCGGCATCTATGAATTAGTGATAATTGATGATCGCATGCAGGGTATGGTTCACGACGGCGCCAGTGAACAGGATATGGAACGCCAGGCGCGCCTGTCGACTATCGGAATGCGTGAAGATGGTCTGCGCCGGGTGTTGGCGGGTGATACCTCGCTTGAGGAAGTCATGCGCGTCACCCGCGAAGGATAGGACTAGGTATGAGCGCCTTTGAATACAAGGCCCTGGATGCGGCTGGTCGTCAACACAAAGGTGTGTTGGAAGCCGACACGCCGCGCCAGGTGCGCCAGCAACTGCGCGACAAGGGTTGGACACCTCTTTCTATGGTCGAGGTGCAGCAACGCGAGGCCAAACAAGGCAAGGGTATGTCTTTGCGGCGAGGTCTTAATCCCGCCGACTTGTCCTTGATTACCCGTCAGCTGGCTACCCTGGTGCATTCCGGCACCCCGATTGATGAGGCCCTGCAGGCAGTGTCACGTCAAACCGAAAAGGCGCGCCTGGGCAACATGCTGTTGGCGGTGCGTTCCAAGGTAAAAGAGGGTCATCCACTGGCCGCTGCCATGGCCGACTTTCCCCATGCCTTTGATGATCTTTACCGCGCCACTGTGGATGCCGGGGAACAGTCGGGTCATCTTGATGCAGTGCTGGAGCGCTTGGCCGATTACACAGAATCACGCCACGCCCTGCGCCAGAAATTTCAGTTGGCACTGATCTATCCTGTATTGATTGCGGTGGTGGCGATTCTGGTAGTGGTTGGCCTGGTGGCTTATGTGGTACCCAAGGTGGTTGAGGTGTTTGAGGGGGTAGGCCAGGAACTGCCATTGCTAACCCGTGGTCTGATAGCACTGAGTGATTTCCTGCAAAACAACTGGGCCCTGCTGCTGGGCTCAATCGTTATAATGATAGTGGTAATCAGTTGGTTGTTGCGGCACGAAGGGCCCAAACGGCAGTTTCATCACCTGTTGCTACGTTTACCGCTGGTGTCACGCCTGGTGCGTGGGATGAACACAGCCCGTTTTGCCCGCACCTTCAGTATTTTGGCAAGCAGCGGGGTGCCAGTGCTGGATGCCATGCGCATCTCGGCCGAGGTGGTCACCAATTTGCCCATGAAATCAGCGGTAGAAGAGGCGGCGCGGCGGGTGCGTGAAGGCTCAGCAATTAATAAGGCCCTGGATAATAGTGGATATTTTCCACCAATGACGGTCCACCTGATCGCCAGTGGTGAGGCCAGTGGTAATCTGGATGAGATGCTGGAGCGTTCGGCCTCAGCCCAGGAGCGCGAGATGGAAACTATGCTAGGGCTACTAATGGGTTTTTTCGAACCCTTTATGATTCTATTTATGGGTGGCACGGTGCTGGTGATTGTATTGGCGATATTGTTACCGATATTTAATTTGAACCAATTAGTAAAATAGGAAGAGCAATGAATAAGCGTATGCAACAACGTAAACAACGCGGCTTTACCCTGATTGAAATCATGGTGGTGGTGGTCATCCTCGGGATTCTTGCAGCTTTTGTTGTGCCCAATTTGATGGATAAGCCGGTGCAGGCAAAAATCATCAAGGCCAAGTCTGACATCAGTGCCATCGAGAGTGCCTTGGATCTATACCGGTTAGATAACAATCGTTATCCCACTACTGATGAAGGGCTGGAGGCGTTAATGCAGAAACCGGCTGATGCTCAAGCTTGGAAAGAAGGTGGCTATCTGAAAAAACTGCCCAAAGATCCATGGGGTAAAGACTATCAATATCTCAATCCCGGTATCCACAGCACAATCGACATTTTTAGTTATGGTGCAGACGGTGCTGACGGCGGTGAGGCTGCCAATGCCGATATCGGTAACTGGACTATCGAATAAACCGACATGATTTTGCCGATTAAGCAGCCGCATTCCCAGCAGCAAGGATTCACGATCCTCGAGCTGTTGGTCGTGTTGCTGATTGTCGGTGTCATTGTCAGCATGGTGACGCTATCGATTGGTACTAGCCGCGATAAAGTGTTGCGCGAGGAAATGCAGCGCCTGACAACACTGCTGGAATTGGCTCAGCAGGAGTCAGTGCTCAACATGCGTGAAATGGCCTTGCAGATCGATGACGAAGGTTATCAGTTTCTAGTATATGAAGGTGAGAATCTGGTGCCCGCTGAGGGTGATGTATTTCGGCCACGCGCACTACCCGCGGGCATTGCCATCAGCGCAGAGGTTGAAGGGCTGGAAGCGGATGAAGACCTGTTTGGTGAACCCAAACCTAGTCAGATATGGATTTACTCCAGTGGTGAGCTGACCCCATTCAGTCTTACATTGGAATTGGAAGACGGGCCCAGCTATCAACTCCAGGGCGAGATCATGGGTGGTCTGAAGTTGGAGGGGCCGCTGGAATCATGATCGGGCACAATAGGCGTCAACGTGGCTTTACACTATTGGAAGTGCTGATAGCACTGGCGGTGTTGGCTATCGCTTTGACGGCGACGATTAAGGGTATCACCAGTTATGTCAGCAATATTGTTTATCTCAAGGAGCGTACTCTGGCCCATTGGGTAGGTATGAATGCGTTAACTGAATTGCGGACCAGTGGTCGATTCCCAGGCGCAGGTGAAATCAAGGGTAACGAGACGATGGCCGGGCGTGAATTTCAGTGGGTCATCAATGTAATACAAGTGGAAGGTGGTGATGTGCGCCGCCTTGATATTAAAGTGATGCCGGAAGACGATGATGAACGCCCTCTCTCAACGATGGTGGCCTTCATCGGGAAGCCGGCATGATCAATCGCCAATCTGGTTTTACCTTACTTGAGCTGGTCATCGCGGTCGGCATCTTCGCCCTGATGTCTACCATGGCCTACAGCGGTTTGAACTCTGCACTTAGCACGCAGAAACGTGCCGATAGTCAGGCGGAGCGTCTGGCACAGTTACAAAAGACCATGCTGATTTTAGGGCGTGACATCGAGCAGGCTATCGGCCGGCCAGTGCGGGATAATTATGCGGATGAACTGGCAGCCATGACAGGGGGTGGTTTTGGTAGCTCGATTCTTGAATTCAGCCGTACCGGCCGCAGTAATCCGATGAAGCAACAGCGCAGCCATCTACAGCGGGTCGGTTACGTGATGGCAGAAGATCAACTGTTGCGCCAGTCCTGGTCAGTCGTGGATCGTTCGCTCAACAGTGAAGCCCACGAAGGCGTACTGTTAGAAGATGTTAATGAAATTGCTTTGCGCTTTCTGGATAGTGAGAATACATGGCATGAGCAGTGGCCGCCGGATAGTGCAAGCACGGGCAACCAAAACCAGAGTCAATCGCTTTTACCGCGTGCCGTTGAAATCACTATCGACCTGGAAGATTGGGGCGAAGTGCGGCGCGTGTTTGAAGTGGTGGCGGTGGCGACACAGGTGGCGGCGGGAACATGAAACAGCAGGGCGTGGCCTTGATAACTGCTGTATTGATCGTCGCCTTGGTTACTGTGGTGGCGGTAGCGATGGCCTCAAGGCAGCAGTTCGATATTCGTCGTACGGCCAATATTTTTAATAGTGACAAGGCCTATCTGTTTGCACTGGGGGCGGAAGATTACGCCCGCAATGTGCTGGAATGGGATATCACGACCAAAAAGGGTGACGACAAAAAAATTGACCATATGGAGGAAGACTGGGCGCGGGTGGTTTCGGTGCCGGTAGAAGGTGCGATGCTAACCGGATCGCTGCAGGATTTGCAGGGGCGTTTCAATGTTAATAGCCTGATTAAGGCCGATGGTAAAAAGAACGATTTAATGTTCGAGCGCTTCAAGAGACTATTAAAGGTGTTGGAGCTGGAGGAAGGGATTGCTGAAGCAGTGCTCGACTGGTTGGATGATAATCCTGACCCAACGGGTCTTGATGGCGCCGAAGATGATTATTATATGTTGCAGGATCCGCCTTATCGCAGTGCTCATGGCAATATGGCTAGCGGCAGTGAATTGTTGTTGGTCAAGGGGGTAGACTATGAAAGTTATCTGGTGTTGGAACCCTTCGTGACGGCATTACCCGTGAATGAAACGGCAATCAACGTTAACACTGCTCCGGCTGAGATACTGGCATCGTTGAGTAAAAATCTGACGGTTGAACAAGGTGAGCAGTTGGTCGATACGAGAGATGAAGATGCGTTTGCCGATATCGAAGCTTTTAATGAAGAACCGCTGCTTAAGGATGATAAGGATTATGATGCGGCTCAATTATCTGTTGGAAGTGAATATTTTCTATTAAATGCCATGGCAGAGTTCGATCAATCCACCAGTAAGTTAAATAGTCTACTCGAGCGGGATAAGGACGGTAAGGTAAAAGTAATTATGCGCAGCCGAGGAGTTTATTGATGGCGCTGTTTATCTATCTCGAATCGGCAGACAACGCCAGTTGGATCAAGCTGGCAGCGGATGGCACGGCCAAAGACCGCGGTCAGGGTCCATTAGCGGAAATCGATAGCAGTGGCGAGCGCGTCATTGTGTTCGTTCCAGGTGATGAGGTGTTGTTGTGTCAGGCCGAAGTGCCGGGTCAAAAGCGGCGCCTATTGGCCCAGGCGGTACCTTATGCCCTTGAAGAACAACTGATTGATGATGTCGAAGAGTTGCATTTTGCCTTTGGTGCTATCAGTGGTGAAGAGGTCAGGGTTGCGGTTGTGAGTCATGCCAGGATGGAAAGCTGGCTCGATATGTTGCGCGACGCAGGTATCGAGGCGGAACAAATTATCCCTGATGTGCTGGCCTTGCCTTTGAAAGAAAACGGTTGGCATCTGCTGCGATTGGATAATCGTTTTCTGTTACGCACTGGCCCACAAACGGGCTTGGTCTTTGATTATGACAATGCCGGCTTAACCCTGGAAGCACTGTTAGCAGAAGTGGGTGATGCCAAGCCTGACAGTGTCAAGTTGCAAGATTTTTCTGAGACGGCTGAACCTTTGCCTGAGCTAAACCTTGATTTGCTGGAAGAGCCGGCCTCGGGTTTGCCTGTGTCGGTTATGGCCGCGGCTTATGATGAAAAAAACAGCTTAAATCTGTTGCAAGGGCAGTACAGCCGCCGTGAAAGGGTGAGCAAATACTGGCGCCCTTGGCGTGCTGCCGCCGCTTTGCTGGCAGTGTTTGTGGTGGTGCAGTTTACTATTGGCATTGTTGATCAGCAGCGCCTGTCTACCCAGAGCGACGAGTTAATAGCCGAGATTGAACAAGTTTATCGTCAGACGTTTCCCGAGGCACGTAAGGTGGTGAACGCCAAAGTGCAAATGGAGCGCGCACTTAAATCCCTGCGCGGGGGGAGTAGCGCCGACGGTGGTAGCTTTACCGAGTTGTTGGCTCGGGCAGGTGAGCAATTCAAAGATAGCGACAGATTAGCGGTGGAACGCTTGAGTTACAAGGACGGCCTGCTGGATGTTTCGCTAAAAGTCAGCGACCTGCAACAGCTTGATCAACTCAAGCAACGGCTTGTTGAGAAGGCTGGCTTGAGCGTAGAAATTCAGTCCGCCAGCTCCAAGGGTAACCAGGTTGAGGCGCGCATGAGAATTAAGGGGGCGGCATCATGAAGCAGTGGTGGTCAGGCCTGCAGGCCAGTGAAAGGCGCATGTTAATCATCGGTGCTGTGGCACTGATGTTTATCCTGCCCTATTTCGCAATCTGGATGCCGTTAAAGAATGATGTTGCCGCTTTGCAGCAACAGGTAAAAGAACAGCAGGCGGTAAAAAATTGGATGAGCCAGGCATCGGCCGAAGTGAAGCAGCTGCGTGGTGTCGCTAGCAGTAAAACCTCGCGTCCACGGGGCGGCCGTTCTTTGTTGGCAGTGGTGGATCAAACAGCCAAGCGCCAGGGTTTAGGGGCGAGCTTGAAACGACTGGAACCCGATGGCCAAGCGGCGGTGAAAGTGTGGCTTGAGCAAGTCTCATTCGATGGCATGGTGGCCTGGTTGACTAATCTGGAGCAGAAAAATGGCTTAGCCGTGGCGACCATCACCATTGATCGTCAGGATATTGCCGGCCGCATCAATGCCCGAATTACCCTGGAGGCACCCGGCGCATGATGCGATTGGTTGGATATGTTGTACTAGGTGTGTTGGCTTATGCCGGTTTTCTAATCGCCAGTTTTCCTGCCGAGCGTGCCTTTGCCTTGCTCAATATGGAAGCAATGAATGTACGCGCCGCCGGTTTATCGGGCACTGCCTGGTCAGGTAAAGCCGTGTTGTTGCAGGTTGAAGGGCGCAATCTCGAACGGGTGAGTTGGCAGGTCAAGCCATGGTCGGTATTACTTGGGCAGCTTAATATTGATGTTGAACTTGATGGTACCGAGCTCGCGGGTAGCGCCAATGTTGGTCTGCACGCGGATGGGCTAATCCAGTTGAGTGCTGTGGATTTACAGGTGTCAGCAGCGGAGGTCTCTGCCCTGCTTAATACTCCGGTTGATTTGGGGGGGCGATTTGATGTGCAGCTGCAGAGCGCCGAACTGATGGGTCAATTAATCCGGTCCGCCGAGGGCAATATCCGCTGGCAGCGGGCGGGGGTCGTCTCCCCTATCGCGCAGCCTTTGGGTGAATTTGTTGCTGAACTCACCACTGAAGAGGCGGGTGTGAAGGGATTGGTTAAGGATGAGGGTGGCCCGCTGCAACTCGATGGGATTGTCATGTTATCGCCTGATGGTGCCTATGATTTCAATGGCTCAGTGGGCGTGCGCGACAGGCAACAAACAATGCTGGTGCAGGGCGTGCAGGCCATGGGGCGGCCGGGCAAGGATGGTCAGGTGCCATTGCAGTATTCTGGCAGGCTCCAGTAATTCGTTGTTTTTTATGAGAATAATGTTGTGTCTATTTTTAGGGTTGACCTTAAATTTAAATTAATCCTCTTGATTTACTTCTAACCCCTCGATTGAGCCGGTAAAATGCGCGGCTTCGGTTAACCTGCCCTTGGCGATGTCTTATGAATGTTCTGCTGCAACAGCTAAACAAGCTGGCTGGCCTGATCGACCAGCTCAATGAATGGATTGGCCGCCTCGCCGCCTGGCTGGTAATAGCCCTGGTACTGCTGGTCTGTTACGACGTGACCATGCGTTATCTGTTCCAGGCCGGGTCGGTCGCGCTGCAAGAGCTGGAGTGGCATCTGTTCGCGCTGATCTTTCTGTTTGGCGCCGCCTACACCCTCAAGCATGACGAACATGTCCGGGTCGATGTCATTTATCAAGCCAAGTGGATGACACCCCGACGCCAGGCCATGGTGAATCTGTTTGGTTGTCTGTTTTTGTTGTTTCCGTTTTGTGTGTTGATGATTATCAGTGCTGTGCCGTTTGTGGAGCAGTCCTACGGTTGGGGCGAGTCCTCGCCTGATCCAGGCGGCCTGCCTTATCGCTGGTTGCTGAAGGCGATGATCCCTGCCGGGTTTGTGTTGCTGGTGCTGCAGGGAGTTGCGCTGTGTATTCGCAGTTTGCAAACCATAGTCGCCCCCGGCGAGTTTGATCGGCAGGATTCCCGCTAATGGAGATGGAATACTGGGCAATTATGATGTTTGCGGTGGCCATTGTGTTGCTGCTGATCGGGTTTCCCGTTGCCTTTACCCTAGGTGCGGTAGCGATGGTGTTTGGAGGCTATTTCCTCGGCTGGCAGGAGTTCCAGCTGTTGCCGATGCGGGTCTGGGGGGTGATGACCAACTTCACCCTGCTGGCGGTGCCCTTGTTCGTGTTCATGGGGGTGATGCTGGAAAGATCAGGTCTGGCGGAGGAGTTGCTCGAAACCATGGGCCAGCTGTTTGGCCGTATCCGTGGTGGTCTGGCGGTATCGATTGTGGCGGTTGGCGCATTGCTGGCTGCGACCACCGGCGTGGTGGGTGCCACGGTGGTCACAATGGGCATCATCGCACTGCCGGCAATGTTAAAGCGGGGCTATGACACTAGCCTGGCGTCAGGCACTATTGCTGCTTCAGGTACGCTGGGGCAGATAATTCCGCCCAGTATTATTTTGATCCTGCTTGGTGATGTCATTGGTGTGCCCGTCGGCGAGCTGTTTGCCGCGGCGGTGGTGCCGGGTCTGCTACTGGTGCTGGCCTTCATGATTTATATCTTGATCATTGCCTTTATCCGCCCCAAGCTGGCACCGCCTTTGGAGGCCGAAAATGATGGGGCAGGTCTGGGCATAAAGGTGTTGAAGAGCCTGTTGCCCCCGCTGCTGTTGGTCTTTGCCGTGCTCGGCTCTATCTTTTTTGGTGTTGCTTCACCCACTGAATCTGCCGCGGTGGGTGCTTTGGGGGCAATGTTGTTGGCGGCGATGCATAAACGCCTCAACCTGAAAAATGTCCAGCAGGCGGCGCAGCAGACCGCCCGCCTCACCAGCATGGTCTTCATGATACTGATCGGAGCGACAGCCTTTGGCCTGGTGTTCCGTTCCATGGGTGGGGACTTTGTGGTGGAAGACTTCATGATGGAGCTGCCCGGTGGTGAATGGGCCTTCATTGCCATCAGCATGGCGCTGATTTTTGTGTTGGGATTTTTTCTCGATTTTCTCGAGATCTGTTTTATTGTGGTGCCGATTCTGGCGCCAATTGCCGAGTTGATGGATATCAACATGCTCTGGTTTGCAGTGCTGATTGCCATGAACCTGCAGACCTCATTTTTAACGCCGCCGTTCGGGTTTTCGCTGTTTTACCTCAAGGCAGCGGCCCCACCCGAGGTGCGCATCCAGCACATCTATAAAGGCGTGATTCCGTTTGTGTTGATTCAGATCGTGGTGCTTGGTCTGTTGGTGGCTTTTCCAGAAACGGTGCAGTGGTTACCCGATCTGATGAACGAAATGAAAGGCTACTGAATCACAAAGTTAGTAAACAATACCTCTTGAATGCCCAAGGGGTATTTTTTTCCTTCTTCGGTTTCACCTTTGGCACTAGACTCGATGTCTGCATACTTAACCAAAGCTTCCTGTATACGGCTCAATGCCTCCTGACGCAATTGTTCGCGTTGTTGTAATCCCAGTACTTCTGAGATGTCGCGGTGGGCAAACAGCATGATTAGTTCATGGCGAATAGGCGCCTGGTGATCTTGCATGGCATTGATGGCTTCGCTGTCCATAGACATTACGTCAATGGCGATCTGCATAAAACGTAAATCGTTGCCATCGAGAATATTAACCACGATTGCTGGCTCAATGGTGTAATAGTTGGCTGCGCCATCAGTGATTGATGGGCCGCCACCGCCACCACCGGCAATGACGTTTACACTGGAAAGTGCCAGCGCAATAAACAGAATATTGCGTATGTTTATGAGTAGTCGTCGTGAACTTGATTGTTGGGTGCTGGGGTTAAAAAGCTTCATATACCGGTTTCCTGATGCCCTGCTCTGATTGAAGTATTAAGGCTTGTTGTTTATCTGTAATGAGATTGTCTTCTCATAGATATCGGGGAAGCTTATGAGAGCTTTAATAGAAATTAGGATAAAAATGGTTAATAAAATAACCTTTACCAAATCAGAGGCTTGAGTATGGATAGAATGAAACAGGCCGCCGTGGTTGACGGCGGCCGTGTTGCTTAGAGTTTTAGTGCCCTGGCATAGGCTGCTTCAGATATTTCGTTCCAGGTATCATTGTTTTCGCGATATGATTTATAGGCCTGATAGACTTGGCGAAAAGTCTTGTCTTTATTCGCCTCTTCTTCCAGGGTTTCATCCGTCAGGCGCCGTAATTCTTTGATCACATCAGCAGGAAATTCGAGCACTTCGACTTTATATTTCTGTTTCAATTCTCGCAGAGCTAATAAGTTTTTGGCCTCAAATTCTGCCAACATCCAGGTATTGGCTGCGGCAGCAGCGGTTTCAATCATAATTTGATATTCGCGCGGAAGCTCCTGCCAGGCCTGCAGATTGCAAGTGAGCTCGAGCACCGGGCCAGGCTCATGCCAGCCAGGGTAGTAATAATTCTTGGCGGCGCGATATAAACCAAGGCGTTGGTCATGAAAAGGACCCACCCATTCTGTGGCATCGATGGTGCCACGTTCGAGGGCGGTGTATATCTCGCCACCAGCCAGCAGTACCGGGTTAACCCCTGCCTTTGCCATCACCTTGCCACCCAGGCCGGGGATACGCATCTTAAGGCCTTTCAGATCATCAATGGAGTTTATCTTTTTGCGGAACCAGCCGCCCATCTGCACGCCGGTATTCCCCATAGGGAAAGGCATTAGATTAAAAGGCTTATACACATCGCGCCATAAGTTGAGACCGGCACCTTGGTAGAGCCAGGCATTCATCCCCTGGGCATTCATGCCAAACGGAACGGCGGTAAAAAACTGTGCTGCCGGAACTTTACCCGCCCAGTAATAGGCCGCGCCGTGGCCCATTTGCACAGTGCCTTGTGACACGGCATCGAATGTTTGCAAAGCGGGCACCAGTTCGCCGCCAGCAAACACACTGATGCGCAGATTGCGGTCGCTCATCAGCTCAATATCTTTGGCGAATTTCTCTACGCCTTCCTGAAAGATTGGAAAATTGGGTGGCCAGGTGGTAACCAGCTTCCAGTTAAAACGTTTGCGTGCAGCAATGGCGGGTGCAGCTGTCGTGGCGCTTGCTGCTACCAACGCACCTCCGGCAGCTTTCTTAATAAAGTCGCGGCGTTTCATATTGTTATTCCTGTGACTGATCGGTTTTTGTTGATGGTAGCGTAGCCACGATGAGGGTGCAATTTGTAGCTGGAAGTATTCCTTAATCGTTTAGATCAACCATTATCCTTTAAGGATGATTAATACTTAAGGAGCTTCTGATTAAGTCTGGACGAAAAAGATTGAGATTCTAAATGTTCAAATTCAAGGCGCAAATCGCACGGAATAGCCAGCTATTGCGAAGATTTGCAACAAAGAAGTTGGATATTTTGGACTCAAGATATTCGTTCATGACTTGATCAGAGGCTCCTTAACAAGCTTGCAGATTCGCGTAGGCGGTTACCAGCCACTTAGTGCCGGCATCATCAAAGTTGACTTGTACCCGGGCACTGCTGCCCTGCCCTTCATAATTGAGCAATACGCCTGCGCCAAATTTTGGATGCAAAACGCGCTGACCGAGATGAAACCCATCGGGTGTTTCCTGGTTATATTCAAAATCATCGTTGAAGCTTGATATGCCAGGGCGTGAGATGTTTGCCTTGGGGCGAATGGTTTGAATCAGCTCATCCGGAATTTCCCTGACAAAGCGTGAGGGTAGTGAATAGTTCTCCTGACCATGCAGGCGGCGCACTTCAGCATGAGTAATGTAGAGCGATTTGCGCGCACGGGTAACGCCGACATAACAGAGGCGGCGTTCTTCTTCCAGGCGGCCGGGTTCTTCCAGTGACATTTTATGCGGGAATAGCCCTTCTTCCATGCCGGACAGAAACACTAATGGAAACTCCAGTCCTTTGGCGGAGTGCAAAGTCATCAGTTGCACGCAATCTTCCCAGGGATCCCCCTGCCCTTCGCCGGCCTCAAGTGCGGCATGGGCGAGAAAGGCGGTGAGTATGTCCATGCCTTCGGCCTCTTCTTCGTCGTATTCAAATTCACGCGCGGCGCTGACCAGTTCTTCCAGGTTTTCTACCCGTGCCTGACCCTTCTCGCCCTTTTCTTTTTTGTAGTGCGCGATCAGACCGCTGCGGTTGAGCACGTGGTCGGTCAAATCGGCCAGCTCAAGCTCCTGAGATTCTGTCGCCATTGATTCGATTAAATCCAGAAAGCCCTTGATGGCATTACTGGCGCGGGCCGGTAGGCGCATCTCAGTGATAATGGTTTGCGCTGCATACCACAGGCTGATGCCGCGCTCACGCGCCAGATCACGCACACCTGCCATGCTGCGATCGCCAATGCCGCGCGTGGGTGTGTTGACCACCCGTTCAAAGGAGCCATCGTCATGGCGGTTGGCAATCAGGCGCAGGTAGGCCATGGCGTCTTTTATTTCCTGGCGTTCGAAAAAGCGTTGGCCACCATAAATGCGATACGGGATACCTCGCTGTAACAGCTCGGCCTCCAGTACGCGCGATTGTGCATTTGAACGATACAGAATGGCTGCATCACGGCGGGCGTTGCCCTCATTAATCCATTGACGAATTCGTTCTATGATAAAACGCGCCTCATCCAGGTCATTGAAGGCAGTGTAGAGTTGGATCGGTTCGCCCTCCTCGCCATCGGTCCATAACTCTTTGCCAAGACGATCGGCATTGTTGTCGATCAGGGCGTTGGCGGCCTTGAGGATGGTGGCAGTGGAGCGGTAATTCTGTTCCAGCCGAATCGTCTCTGTTTTGGGGTAATCCTGATTGAACTGGTGGATGTTTTCGATCTTGGCGCCGCGCCAGCCGTAGATCGACTGGTCATCATCGCCGACGATGAACAGATTGCCGCCCTCCCCGGTCAGCAGTCGCAGCCAGGCGTATTGGATGGTGTTGGTATCCTGAAACTCATCGACCAGGACGTGACTAAAGCGTTCACGATAGTGATGCAGGATGTCGGCACGATCTCGCAGTAACTCATGGGCACGTAGTAACAGCTCGGCAAAATCAACCAAACCTGCTTTGCGGCAGTGATCTTCATAGGCCTGATAAATGCGCACCATCTGTTTCGAGTAGGGGTCGCCTTGATGATCGATGTGTTCAGGGCGTTGGCCTTCGTCCTTGCGGGCATTGATAAACCACTGCACCTGGCGTGGTGGCCACTTGGCCTCATCCAGCTCCAGGTTTTTGAGCAGGCGCCGGATTAGACGGTACTGGTCATCGGAATCGAGAATTTGGAATGCTTGTGGCAGGCCGGCGTCTTTCCAGTGGGCACGCAGGAAACGGTGCGCCAGGCTGTGAAAGGTGCCGACCCACATACCACCGATGGGCTGGCCGAGCAGCTCTTCGATGCGGTGTTTCATCTCGGCCGCAGCTTTGTTGGTGAAAGTCACTGCCATGATGTTGTAGGGAGAGACATTTTCCACTGCCAGAATCCAGGCGATTCGGTGTACCAAGACACGGGTTTTGCCGCTGCCGGCTCCTGCTAGGACCAGTTGTTGTCCCTGGCTGGCAGTAACGGCGGAGCGTTGTGGGTCGTTTAAAGGGTCGATTATGTGGGTAACATCCATGTGCAGGGATTTTAGCAAATCGACAGCGATGCAGCTCGGTTGGTTTTGAAGTGGGTCAGGAACTATTGCTGCCCAGTTATCTGGGCAGCGGCTGGGAGTAAGCCTATCTCCGCTTATCTGCTGGCAATAGCCTGATTGCGATTAGGCAGCCAGGCAACGTGCGGATGTAGGGCATCGACTGAAATGATAATTTCCATTTTCAGGCGGCGGCTGATTTCATCGAAATCGTCAGGATTACTGAACTCGTCATGCCAGTGGCGAAACTGTTCCGTATTCAGGTAGAGCATGTTGGGCCAGTAGCCATGTTTGTGCTCAAAATCGAAGGCAAGTCGAAAAATATAACTCAGCATCGTAGTACCTCCTGGTGCGCTTATAAATATTATGCTCAATATATTGTGTCATTTAGCTTGGTCACACACAATATATCGGGGGTATGTGCTGATGCTTTAGATTATTATTTGGTAATATACAAAAATACCCCCAGGGAGACTGGGGGCACAATGGTTACCGGGTTGAGGGGGTTTACAGGCCGGCGTAGGAGGTAACAAAGTTGGCTAGAAATACCCCGACGCTTGCGACAATGGGTATTCCGCATAAAACCGTGATGATATCTTTCTTAGGATAAAGTTCTTTTTTTTCGTTTGAATCGGTGCTCATGTGTAGCTTCTCCCCAAAAATCTATTTGCAAATTGATGAATGTTCATTAATGCCTAATAGACCGCATCGCTACAAATAGAAGCGATCAGAAAAAGTGTAGATCAATATTCCTGAGTTTCAAGCTCAAGTAATAAATAGAATTGTGTGGGGGATAAAACATTGGGCTCAAAAAAGAGCCCAAATCGAATATTTTATTGATAATTGAAAGCGTTAACAGCTTTGGCGAATCTGCCAGCCGAAGTCTTCGTCTTTGTTGAGTTTCACCTGATCAGCGGTTCCCCAAGAGATTTCAATGCAATCAATTTCATCATCATCTTGAACGCCTGCTTCTTCAATGAGGCGCCGGACTTCTTTCCAGGTAAACTTGGTTGAGCGCGTCAGCGCTAACTTGTTAGATAGCATAATCAGCCCTCCTCAGCCTATACTGCAAAATGAGTATAGCAACAAAAATTTTGTTTGTATTTATGACCGTTCCACTAAGTTATTATTTTGCATATACTTTTTGGTTTTATCGATAGACTGGTTTGATATTCTTGGGTCTGATTCAGGTTTTTATAAGGCTCAGCCGTCTATGATAATGAGTGATGTGTATTTAGTTTTGGAGTTCTAAAATCTGCTTATGAACAAGAAAAAATCAATCCCGCTGGTGCTTTTATCGCTGCTATTTATTGCTCCAGCAATGGCGCAAGAAAAAGTGTATAGATGGCAGGCGGAGGACGGCACTATTATGTTTTCAGATACGCCCCCCGCAGATGTGGACAAGAAAAATCTTGAGCTGCAATCGATTCCGCCAACGAATACGACTTCCCCCAGTGCTGAGCAAAACATGCAGCAATCAGTTGACCAGGCAGGTGAGCGAATTGATCAGCGCCAACAAAGCCGACAGGCATTACAGAATGAGCTTAATGATACCAATGCACGCCTTGAGCAGGCACGTTCGGAGTTGGAAGCGAACAGACAGCCGCAACCCGGTGAGCGCCAGGGTAGCGCAGGTGGTGGTTCACGGTTAACGCAAAGCTATTTTGAGCGGATTGAGCGGCAAGAGAATGAAATCAAGCAATTAGAGGGGCGAGCCACTGAACTGCAGCAACAGTTACGAACATTACGCTAAGCCATCACTTCAATCATAAAACCTTCTCATTATGAGAAGGTTTTATAATCCCGCGGAATTCGTTTGAGCAGGGTGCTTGCGCGAATTTATTCATCACAAATTCTAAATTGTGATAATTCTCATCTGGTTTGTTAGATGCAATTTCGAGTCTATTCATAGCGCTAGCAATTATTATATTGAGAATAAGAATATGATGCTCTAGTATTATTCTTAAACGGTATATTAGCGCTATGAAACTTCAACAACTTATCTATATTCGCGAAGTTGCCCGGCGCGGCCTGAACGTCTCAGCCGCTGCCGATGCTTTGCATACCGCCCAGCCAGGCGTGAGTAGCCAAATCCGTCTGTTGGAGGATGAGCTTAACGTTCAAATTTTTGAACGAAACGGCAAGCGCCTGGTGGGTGTTACCGAACCCGGTTTACAGATTCTGGATATTGTCGAGCGGGTGTTACAAGAAGTCGACAATATCAAAAAGGTCAGTGGTGAGTATTCAGCCGAGGCCAGTGGCCGCTTGGCTATTGCCACCACTCATACCCAGGCACGTTATGCTTTGCCTCCCGTCGTCACGGTATTTAAAGGTAAATATCCTGACGTGCGATTAGAGTTGCATCAGGGCAGTCCGGTGCATGCGGCTGACTTGGCAGCAAAAGGCATTGTCGATATCGCCATCGCTACGGAAGCCATTTCTGAGTATCCAGACTTGGTGATGATGCCATGTTATGAATGGAATCGCTGTGTTGTCTGTCCACCGGAGCACCCTTTGTTGAATGAATCGCCTTTGACGTTAGAGGCGTTAGCTGAATATCCCATAGTTACCTATGATTTCGCCGTGGCGGGACGGACCATGATCAACAAGGCGTTTGACTCCGCAGGACTTGAACCCAACATTGTGCTGACAGCAATCGACTCCGATGTCATCAAGACTTATGTTGAACTTGGGCTTGGGGTGGGCGTGTTGGCCAAGATGGCATTTGATCCTGTGCGCGACAGCAACCTCAGGGCAATCGATGCCTCACATCTATTTGAGCCTAGCACCACACGCATTGGTATTCGCCGTGGTGCGTTTTTACGCAAATATGTTTACGAATTTATCGAGATGTTTGCGCCACACCTGACCAGGCCAGCGATCGAGGAGGCAATGGCAGGTGGGCGGGCTAAAGAGATTGAAGAGGAGTAGTAATCAGGAAGCTTCTTGCTCGTCTGATTCTACCGGTTCCGAGTAGCCACATTCTTTTTGCGGACAGATCTTTTCTGTGCCCTTACGTTTAGTCGTCTTCAAGGTTAGGATAGGCCAGTCGCAGTTAGGGCAGGGTTCATTGACGGGCTCATTCCAGACAGCATATTTACACTCCGGATAACATGAGCAGGAGTAGAATAGTTTGCCGTAACGTGACTTGCGCGACACCATAGTGCCTTTATGACACTCGGGGCATTCGACGCCGGTATCTTGGGGTTTATCTATCGGTTCAATATGTTTGCAGTCCGGGTAGGCCGAGCAGCCAATAAACTTGCCATAGCGACCGGTTCGGATGATGAGTGGAGAATCGCATTTGGGGCAGGTGCGGCCTTCTACCACTTCGGGCTCGGCGGCAGATTCTGCATCTTCATCAAGACTGCGGGTGTAATCGCACTCAGGAAACCCGGTGCAGCCGACAAACCGACCGCGGCGGCCTAGTCGAATCGACAGCGGTTTGCTACATTTGGGGCACTCTTCATCCAGTGCTTCGTGAGTCACATCCTGACGGCTGACGTTAGCTTCGGTCTCATCGATCAGATGTTTGAAGGGTGACCAGAATGAGGCCAGTAGCGGCAGCCAGTCTTCCTCGCCGCGCGAGATGGCATCCAGCTCATCTTCAAGCTTGGCGGTAAATTCGTAGTCGACGTATTTGAAGAAATATTCCGTCAGAAACTTATTGACGATACGACCCACGTCGGTCGGTTTGAAGCGGCGCTTCTCGAGCGTAACGTATTCGCGTTGCTGCAGGGTCGAGATGATCGAGGCATAGGTGGAGGGGCGGCCTATGCCATGTTCTTCCAGTGTTTTTACCAAACTGGCTTCACTGTAGCGCGGCGGTGGCTCAGTAAAATGCTGCTCAGGACGTATTTTGAGCAGATTGATTTCGTTGCCTTCTACCAGCGCAGGCAGCATTTTTTCATCATCGCTGGCTTTGGCGTCATCCACATCTTCCTGATAGACAGCCATAAAGCCGGGTGTCTCAATCGATGAACCGTTGGCACGAAACAGGTTTTGCTCGCTGCCCGCAGCCAAGTCAACCGCCATAGTATTAATGGTGGCGTGAATCATCTGGCAGGATAGAGTGCGCTTCCAGATAAGCTCATACAATTTAAACTGATCTTTTGTCAGATGCTCTTTAATTGCAGCAGGTTCATTCAGGATAGACGTTGGTCGAATCGCTTCATGAGCCTCCTGGGCATTCTTGGATTTAGTTTTGTAGACGTTGGGCGTTTCGGGCAGATTGTCCTTGCCATAACGTTGATCGATAAAGCCGCGAATTTCGTCCACTGCCTCTTGTGCCAGATTGACAGAATCAGTACGCATGTAGCTAATCAGACCGATGGCGCCGCTGCCGGTATCGATACCTTCATACAGTTGTTGTGCTGTACGCATGGTGCGTTGCGCGGTAAAGCCGATTTTGCGCGAGGCTTCCTGTTGCAGGGTCGAGGTGATAAACGGTGGTGCCGGGTTGCGCTTACGTTTGCGTTTATCGACCTTGATGACCTTGAGCGTGCCATTCGCGGCTTTGTTGAGAGTCTGTTCGGTGCTGAGGGCTTGTTTTTCATTGTTGACGCTGAATTGCGTCAGTTTTTCACCTTCAAAGTAGGTCAGTTTGCCCATGAATTGGGCGCTGTCGCCTTTTTTGAGGTCGGCCTCGATGGTCCAGTATTCTTTTGCTTCGAACTTCTCGATTTCAAGTTCGCGCTCGACGATCATGCGCAGGGCAGGGCTCTGTACCCGGCCGGCAGAGAGTCCGCGACGGATCTTTTTCCATAGCAACGGTGAAAGATTAAAGCCGACCAGGAAATCCAGTGCCCGGCGCGCCTGTTGGGCATTTACCAGGTCTTCGGCCAGTGGGCGAGGGTTATCCATCGCCTCCTGAATGGCGCGTTTAGTTATTTCGTGAAAAACGACGCGATGAACCTCTTTATCCTTGAGCAGTTTCTTCTCTTTGAGGTGTTCGCAGATATGCCATGAGATTGCTTCACCTTCACGATCCGGGTCAGTGGCGAGGTAGAGGGCATCAGATTTTTTCATCGCTTTGACGATGGCATCGATGTGCTTCTGGTTTTTCTCGATGATCTGATACTTCATGGCGAAGTCATTGCTCGGATCAACAGCACCTTCTTTGGGCAGTAGGTCGCGAACATGGCCATACGAAGCCATTACCTCGTAGCCCTTGCCAAGGTATTTCTTGATCGTTTTAGCCTTCGCCGGTGACTCTACAATGACTAAATTTGTGCTCATTTATTTAGAAGTTAGTTCAGTTGATTGTTTTGGGAGTAACGGACGAAACAACACAGAGTTTAGGTTTGTCTTTATAAACGCCTATATTTGCTCTGTGGCGCGACTATTTTATTGTGATTAATGAAGATGCTCTGAAATCTCGTCAAAAATCAAATCTTCCATCCAGGCAAATGCTGCTTCATGGCCCGGCTGATTGAACAAGACCATGAGAATCACCCACTTCAACTGCGGCAAATCAATTTCATGTGTTTCCAGGGCCATGGCGCGATCGATCACCAATTCACGATCGATTGGATCGAGCACACCTGTCTGTTCTAAAAAGATCAGGAAGCCACGGCATTCGACATCCATCTTGGCAATTTCCTGACTGCTGAATATGCGCATAGACCTGCCGGAGAGTGGGCTGCTGAAGCTGCTATCCCTGGCATTGCTGAGATCTTCGAGCCAATTAAAGGCTTTTTCCACATCTAGGTTGTGGAATCCTGCGCTATCGAGATGCTCGCGTAGATCCTTCTCGTCCGGCATAGCGCCGGTTTCACCGTCGAGGCAGTGTTCGAATAGATACATCAGGATGTCGAGTACATTTTCTTTCATTAGCAGTCAATTGCCTTCATATAGAGTCCACCTGCGTGGCAGGATACCATTCCCTGTAATTCCAATACCAGTAGAATTGAGATGACCGTCTCGGGATTAAGTTCGCTGCGTGCTACTAAAGTATCGATGCTCACCGGGTCATGTCCCATAATTGATAATAATTTCAACGAGCTTGCATCAAGTTCAGGATTGTCAGCCTTGTTTGACTGTGGATTGGGGTTGAGGTTCGTGCTTATTCCTAATTCGGTCACAATATCATCAATGGTTTCCACCAGTTTGGCACCCTGGCGGATCAGGTTATGGCAACCGCGTGCCAATGGATTGTGGATTGAGCCGGGAATGGCAAACACCTCGCGCGCCTGTTCAGTGGCAAAGCGGGCGGTGATCAGCGAGCCACTCTTGGGGGCGGCCTCGACCACCAGGATGCCAAGGCTGAGGCCACTGATGATGCGGTTGCGGCGCGGGAAGTGATCGGCCAAAGGCGGCGTACCGTGTGGAAACTCAGAGATTAACGCACCATTCGAGGCGATTTCATGGGCCAGTTTACGGTGTCTGGCAGGATAGACCCTGTCGAGTCCGGTACCGGTCACAGCAATGGTTTGACCGCTGCCAGCTAATGCACCTTGATGGGCGGCGGCATCAATGCCCAAGGCCATGCCGCTGGTGATGGTCAGGCCGGCCTGGCTGAGGCTCTGAGCAAAGTTGAAAGCGTTTTCTTTGCCGCCGGCGCTGGGGTTTCGGCTGCCGACCATACCGAGCTGAAGCGTCTTCAGCAGCTCAGGTTTGCCATTAACAAATAACATGGGTGGTGCGGAGTCGATCTGTTTGAGTCGCTCTGGGTAACGTGGGTCCTGGAGGGTGATTATGTGGTGTTCAGAGCTGCTTTGTAGCCAGCTCAGATCGGCTTCAATTTTGCTCAAGTCGGGTTGTTTCAGCCACTCCTTGCTTTCCTTCGGGAGTTGAAGGCGGTTGATCTCGCCGGGGCCGGCATCAAGCAAGGCCTTCGGTTGGCCATAAAATTCTAATAATGTCTGATAGCGACGCGGTCCGATACCGGGGCAATGCAGCAGGGCGAGCCAAGCACTTAGTGAGGTTTCATCTAAACTTGGCTCGGATATATATGAATTATCAACTCTGATGGCGTCCATGCCATCAGATTAGCATTTCCGTTAGGGGTTGGTAATGGGGTCGCCCACGCTAATATCCTTGATGGCTTTCACAACCAGGGCATAACTGACTCGGTCAAAGGTGTTGACGACCATCAGCAATCCAGAGAGCTCATCAGGCAGTTGAATTTCACGTTTACTGTGATCGGAAGAATGTTTGTCGATAATGGTGCCGCCTTTTTTGCGTACCGCCAACACGTGGCCTTGCTCTAAGCCTTCGCGTTCTCCCATATTGATCACTACGGTTTGATATTGGCCGCCACGCGACATGCCGCCTAAGATATTGATGATTTCACCTTCCGTGTTGTGATCTGGTGCATGCGGTGTAAAGCTGTGACTGATCTGTTCTTCATCTGTCGCTAACACTTTGTTGCCAAGCTGCGTTTCACGATAGCTCTTAATTAAGCTCAGCGTAGCGGGATCGCCTTCACGGATCAATTTTGCATCAGAGACATGGATTGCCTCATAGCCAAGAATGTCGTTCGGGTTTTTCGGGTTGAGATAAACTTTGCCGACGTTGTAGATGCTGAAATCCTTGTTTTCATCCTGCTTTAGGTCGGTGACATAGATTTTGCTACCGACGGTGCCACTAATAAGATGATCGCCTTCGGCATGACTAACATAGCCCGCCTTTTTTAGCTGCTCTTCGGTCAATATTCTCGGCCGTGTCAGAAATTGAGCAATGGCATTGGTCGGGATCGTACTTATGGCGCTGTCGAGACGGCTGCTACGAGTAGAAGGGGAAAGCTTGACGGTCGGTCGCCCCCGGGTAACTTCCAGCACCGGTTTTCCGTCACGGTAGACTAAGGTGATAATGTCACCAGGATATATAAGGTGAGGGTTATTGATCTCAGGATTAATATGCCAGATCTCTGGCCAGCGCCACGGGTCACGCAGGAATTTCGAAGAGATATCCCACAAGGTGTCACCTTTGACGACGACATAACTCTGTGGATGATCCGGGTTAAGTGCCAGTGTGTCGGCAAAAATGCTGGTATTTAAGCAGAGACTAGCGACTAGGGCTAGCAGTGCATTCCTGATTGACATAAGCCTTCCTTAATAAAATGTTCCATTATCCAGGTCGAGTGTAGCTAATAACTGATATTGCACCAAGCTGGGATTTATCAAAGATGTATCGGATTACGGTGATATCATTCCAGTTCAGCAGTATAATCGGCAGCTCGAGTAAATATTTTATCTTTTGTTATGTCTATCAGAGCTATATTGCATTTTCCTGATGAGCGTCTCAGAAATCTTTCCCAGCCCGTGGTTGAGGTGAACGGTGAGATTCGTCAGCTAGTCGAAGATATGTTGGAGACCATGTATGAGGCTCCGGGTATTGGCCTGGCTGCGCCACAGGTCGATGTTTTTAAGCGGGTGATCGTGATCGATATCAGTGAAGATAAGAGTGCCCCCCAGGTTTTAATCAATCCGGAGTTGCTGGAAACCCGCGGTGTTGAGCTGATGGAAGAAGGTTGCCTGTCAGTGCCTGGCATCTATGAGAACGTCGAGCGCGCCGATTGGATTCGTGTCAAGGCGCTGGACCGGGGTGGCCAGCCGTTTGAAAAAGAGGTGTCAGGTCTCGAAGCCGTTTGTATTCAGCATGAGATCGATCATCTGGATGGTAAATTATTTGTAGATTATCTCTCCGGTCTTAAGCGCCAGCGTATTCGTAAGAAGATGGAAAAGCAGCGTCGTCAGACGCTCTGACGTATTTGACCATCTTCTGGAAAACTAAATGTCACACTCATTAAAAGTCATTTTTGCGGGTACCCCCGAGTTTGCTGCTGAAGCCTTACAGGCGCTAATTGATTCAGGGCACGAAGTCATTGCCGTTTATACCCAGCCTGACCGGCCCGCTGGCAGGGGCCGCAAGCTGACGCCCAGTCCGGTCAAGTTGTTGGCGCAAGACAATGACATTAGTGTCTACCAGCCGATCAGCCTCAAAGATGCTAATGCACAGCAACAACTCGAAAGTCTCGGCGCGGATATCATGGTGGTCGTGGCTTATGGTTTGCTCTTGCCCTTAGCTGTTCTCGAGGCTCCGCGCTTGGGGTGTATCAATATACATGCCTCGTTGTTGCCGCGTTGGCGCGGGGCGGCACCAATTCAGCGAGCAATCCTGGCGGGTGATAAAGAAACAGGCGTCACCATCATGCAGATGGACGAGGGGCTGGACACAGGCGATATGTTGATGAAAAGTGTTTGCCCAATCAGTCGAGAGGACACCGCCCAATCACTGCATGACCGCCTGGCAAAGATAGGTGCCAATGCGGTGATTGAAGTGCTGGACCAGTTGAGTCAAGGCACTGCTAGTTCAGAGCCACAAGACAATGATCAGGCCAATTATGCCAGCAAACTTTCCAAGCCCGAGGCCATGATCGATTGGCAGCGTCCTGCCATCGAAATTGAGCAACTGGTGCGTGCCTTTAATCCATGGCCGGTGGCACAAACTGAATATGATGGCCAGTCAATGAGGATCTGGCAGGCTCATGCGCTTGATAATATTGAAGCAAAGCTATCACCCGGTAGTGTCATTAAAGCCAGCAAAGAGGGGATTGATGTGGCCTGTGGTGTAGGCGTGCTGCGCATTCTGAACGCCCAGTTGCCTGGTGGAAAAGCGCGGCCTGTGGTTGACCTGCTCAATGCCCGCAAGGAACTGAAGCAGCCGGGTGTTCGGCTAGGTTCGGTCGATAACTCAAGCTAAGCATATGAATGTGCGGGTGGCTGCTGCCAAAGTGCTGGAGGAGGTCATTCGGCAGGGCCGTTCCTTAAATGCCGTCATGCCCGCCTGGCATGATCAAGTCGCGACTACGGATCGTGCCCTGTTGCAAGAGCTTTGTTATGGCGTGTCGCGCTGGTACTGGCGCCTTGATGCAATTGCCAAACAGTTTTTGCGCAAACCCTTCAAAGCCAAGGATAGTGATGTCCATTGTCTGATTCTGGTTGGGCTGTATCAAATGTTGTATCTGCGTGTGCCTGATCATGCAGCGGTGTCGGAAAGCGTGGCGGCGACCAAGGCCTTGAACAAGCCCTGGGCCAGGGCGCTGGTGAATGCGGTGCTGCGCAATTTTCAGCGCCAACAGGAATCCATTCTGCCCGGCCTGGAGCAGGATCCCGTGACCAACTACGCTCATCCGCGCTGGTTGGTGCAGCAAATACGCACTGCCTATCCGGATGATTGGCGGGCTGTGCTTGAAGCCAATAACCAATATCCTCCGATGTGCCTTAGGGTTAACTGCCGTCATATCAATCGTGCCGATTATCTCGGTTTGCTTGATGCGGCCGGTTATCAAGCGACTCAATTGCCGTTTTCTGATGAGGGTCTTTTATTAAGCGCCGCAGTTGATGTGGAAAGTCTGCCAGGTTTTGCAGACGGTTATTTCTCTGTTCAGGATGCAGCAGCACAATTGGCGGCAGGGTTATTGGATGCGCAGCCCGGCGAGCGCATCCTGGATGCGTGTGCTGCGCCCGGCGGAAAGACCGCTCACGTATTGGAGCGCCAGCCGCAGCTGGCAGAGATGGTGGCGCTTGATCATGATAGTGAACGGCTTGTTCGCGTGGAGCAAAACCTGGCGCGCCTACAACTATCGGCATCCGTCGTGTGTGCAGATGCAACCCAAGCAGACTCATGGTGGGATGGGGTCATGTTTGATCGCATTATGCTTGATGCTCCCTGTTCAGCCACTGGCGTAATTCGACGGCACCCGGATATCAAGCTATTGCGACGTGAATCAGATATTGGACAGCTGGTGGCGTTACAACGGCAAATTCTGCATAGCCTGTGGTCCTCGTTAAAGCCAGGCGGTATGCTGTTATATGTGACGTGCTCTGTACTACCACAAGAAAATGTACGACAACTAGAGCAGTTTTGTGCTGATACAAATAATGCAGAGCATATTCCGATCAGGGCAGGGTGGGGTTCTGAACAGGATTTTGGGCGGCAGATATTGCCTGGGCAAATGGGGATGGATGGTTTTTATTATGCATGTCTGCGCAAACAGGAAATCGCAGGATAGCTATTAATGGGGCGGCGGCTCACATTTATTGTAATCCTGTTGCTGGGCTTGGTCGGTGCGCCCCAGGTTTATGGCCAGGAGCTGCGGCCAGGTTTTGAGGTCGTGTCGGCGCAATCAACGGTTGTTGAAGATGTTGTGCGGCTGGATGCCATGTTCGGTCTCCGTTTAAGCGATGATCTGATTGAAGCCTTGCAAAATGGTATTTACTTGAATCTGAACATCGATATCCAGATTAATAAGGACCGCCGCTTTGTTTGGTCGTCTACGATCACTACACTTGAGCAGCGCTATCAGATCTCCTATCAGCCATTAACCGATCATTATGTGCTCAACAACCTCAACAGCGAGGTGGTGTTTCAGTTTCCCAGCCTGGAGTCATTGCTGGCTGTAGTTTCTGTACTAAATGATTTTCCATTGCTGGACACCAGTCTACTCAAGCCAAAGGGCCGTTATTTTGGCGAAATCCGTATTGAAATAGACCGAGACAGTTTTCCGGTGCCATTGCGTTTGATGTCTTATGTCTATGGAGATTGGCACCTTTCCAGCGGGTGGTACAAATGGTCTCTGCAACCTTAAGGCGTATATTTTCCAGTCGCTGGGTCATCATGTTGCTGGTGGCGCTGTTGATTGGCTCGCTTTATTTGATGAGTAGTGCCACGCAGAATTCCGAGCAGTTCAGTCGCCTCTATATCCCCTTATTATTGATTAATATCTTGGTGCTGTTGATATTGGCGGGGCTGATTTTATTTAATCTGGGACGTCTGATTCGCCAGTATCGTAATCATGCCACCGGTGCGCGCCTGACAGTGCGGCTGGTGGTGTTGTTCGTGATTCTTTCCGTAGGGCCGGTATCGGTGTTGTATTACTTCTCGCTCGGTTTTGTCCGTCATGGTATCGATAGCTGGTTTGATGTCAGGGTCGACCAGGCCTTGAATGATGCCCTCAATTTGAGCCGCACGGCGCTCGATTGGCGTATGCGTGACATGATGCGTCAGGCTGAATATGTGGCTGAGACAGTTAGTGATGTGCCGCCTGATGAGTTAGTGTTGTCATTGAATGCGATGCGTCATCAAATAGGTGCGCTGGAAGTGGCGCTGCTCGATATCAATGGTCAGGTCATTGGGTTTAGTAGTGATGATGCCGCCAAATTGGCGCCAGTACCGGTGGATCGGGTTATTTTATCTCAACTGGAAGGTGGCTTGGCTTATGTCGGCATCGACCCGGCAGCAGGTGGCCTGTATGCGAGGCTGGTAGTGAATGTGCCATCTAGTGAATTTGCCTTTGAGCCGCGAGTGCTGCAGGCGCTATATCCGGTGCCAGAAAGTATCAATGTGTTGGTCGACAGTGTGCAAGCCGCTTATGCGCAGCATGAACGACTCTCTTTTTTGAGTGGGCCACTTAAGTTCAGCTTTACTCTGACGCTCTCAATCATTTTATTGCTCAGTATCTTTACGGCCGTTTGGGCTGCCTTCTATTTAGCCCGGCGATTGGTGGCGCCGGTGAGAACCCTGGCGATCGGAACTCGTGCTGTTGCTCAGGGTGATTATTATCGACGCTTACCGGAGGTGGCGATTCCGAATGACGAGCTGGGATTTTTGGTTAAATCGTTCAACACCATGATGGGGCGTATCGCGCGGGCCCAGGAAGAGACCAGGGTCACGCAACAAAGCCTGGAAAACCAGAAGCTCTATCTTGAAACCGTGTTGGGCCATCTCTCATCCGGTGTGATGACATTCAATCAGGATTGTATTCTGCATACGGTCAATACCGCAGCTGAAGATATTCTTGGGATTGATGTCTCGGCCAGTTTAGGTCTTGGTCTTAACAATTTGAGCGAAAGTTATCCTCACATCCAGGAGTTTGTTGCGGTATTAGATGCTCATGTGTCAAAAGGTGAGGGTTGGCAGGCCCAGGCTACGGTCTTTGGTACTGAAGGGCGTCAGCTGTTGAATTGTCGTGGTGTGCAATTGCCGGAGCCCGATTCCGGGCATGTGGTGGTGTTTGATGATGTGACTACGCTGCTGCAGGCTCAGCGCGATGCAGCCTGGGGTGAAGTGGCGCGGCGTTTGGCGCATGAGATTAAAAATCCGTTAACACCTATTCAGCTTTCAGCGGAACGGTTGAGGCATAAATATCTGCTCATGATGCCAGAAGAAGAGAGTAAGCTGTTGGATCGTTCTACCCATACCATTATCCAACAAGTTGAAACCATGAAGGAGATGGTGAAGGCATTTTCCGAATATGCCCGCACACCCAAACTAGAGCTGCGCCCGGTGGGCTTTAATGACTTGGTCAACGAAGTATTGGAGTTGTACCGTAACGATAAACGTGACTTTCAGATTGAGATGTTGCTTGACCCGCAGCTCGGCTTGGTTGATGTGGACAGCGGCCGTATTCGCCAATTGCTTCACAATCTGGTTAAGAATGCCATCGAAGCATTGGTGGGTGTTGAGCCGGCGATTATCCGGGTTGAAAGCCGGTTAGTGGATAGCGCGGGAGTCAAAGCGGCAGAGCTGGCCGTCGAGGATAATGCTAATGGTATTCCCGTGGAGATGTTGCCCAAGCTGTTTGAGCCTTATATTAGTTCCAAAACAAAAGGCAGTGGCCTTGGCCTGGCGATTGTGAAAAAGATTGTCGAGGAACACAATGGTGTTATTTGGGCTGGCAATGTCGATACAGGTGGGGCACGGTTTACGATCCGTTTGCCATTAAAATCGGCGCCAAAAAAACAAGACAAAACAAATAACAAGCCTGACCAAACCGGAGAAGGTAGATGAGAGCTTCACATATACTGGTGGTGGATGACGAGCCGGATATCAGTGAGCTGGTGAAAGAGATCCTTGAAGACGAGCAGTATGTCGTGACGATTGCGTCAAATGGCGCTGAGGCACGCCAGGCACGCATGGATCGGCGCCCGGATCTTATTCTGCTGGATGTCTGGATGCCCGATATCGATGGTATCAGCTTGCTCAAGGAATGGCAGGAAAGCGATGAGCCGGCGCCCCCCGTGGTGGTGATGTCTGGCCATGGCACAGTCGAGACTGCCGTCGAAGCCACGCGTCTGGGCGCCTATGATTTTTTGGAAAAACCTTTGTCGATGGCCAAGCTGTTATTGACCATTCGTCATGCTTTGGATGATTACCTGTTGCGCCGTGAAAACGTCGGCCTGCGCCGTCATGTGCGGCCCTTGGGGCGGCCATTGGGAAAGAGTCAGGTGATGGAAACGCTGCGCGACCATGCCGAAAAGGTTGCTTCCACTGATGCCTGGGTGTTGTTGCTGGGTGAGCCTGGTGTTGGTAAGCGGCTGATTGCGCGTCTGATTCACAATCTCAGTAGCCGCAAGGATGGTGAATTTGTTGAAGTGGGTGTCGCCACTATCGTGCCTGCCAATGCCGTGATGGAGCTGTTCGGTGAGGAGAGCGGCGACAAGGTTCGTTATGGCCTGCTGGAACAAGCCAATGGCGGCACACTGTTTTTAAATGAAGTGGGTGATATGGACCTCAATCTGCAGGCGCGGCTGGCTAGCGCCTTGCAAGGGCAATCTTTTGTTCGTCTTGGAGGTTCAAAAGCGGTTGAGATTGATATTCGGGTGATCGCTTCTACCCATAAAGATCTGCGTGAAGAAATACACCAGGGACGTTTCCGGGAAGATCTCTATTACCAGCTCAACGTAGTGCCAATTTCCATTCCAACTTTACGTGAACATCCTGAGGATATTACTGAACTGTTATCCTATTACATCGACTTTTTTGTCGAGAGTGATGCTTTGCCTTATCGTGTTTTTTCCGTGGCAGCACAAAACAGGCTGCGCAACTATGATTGGCCGGGTAACGTTCGCGAGCTAAAGAGCATTGTGCATCGCCTACTGATCCTGGGGTCAGGGGAAAGCATTGAGGCCGATGAAGTCAATGCTGTGTTGGGTACCCAGGTGTCCAGCGTGGCACAATCTGCGGGATTTGATTTCGATATGCCTTTGCGCCAGGCGCGCGAGCAATTTGAGAAATCCTATCTTGAATATCAGTTGCGGCTCGCCGATGGTAATGTGTCGCAAGTTGCAAAAGTGGCGGGAATAGAACGTACTCATCTATATAGGAAAATGAAGGCCTTGGGGGTTAGTCCAAAAGAGGGAGGTTAGTGCTACAGGCTTTGGTAATCCGGCAGCCTTGTGTTGCGATAATAAAAAACTGGTTGATGGATAAGATATGAAAATAATCATACTGGGTGCGGGGCAGGTAGGTTCTTCAGTGGCCGCTAATCTTGCCAGTGAGGCAAATGACATTACGGTTGTGGATGTTGATTCAAAGCTATTGCTTGATCTGCAGGATCGTCTTGATATACGTACCGTGAATGGTCACGCCTCTTATCCTGATGTCCTGTTGCGTGCCGGTGCTGAAGACGCTGACCTGATTCTGGCAGTCACCAATAGTGACGAAACCAATATGATCGCCTGCCAGGTGGCGTATAGCCTGTTTCGCACTCCGACCAAGGTGGCACGCATTCGCTCGCGTGAATACCTGGGTTTTAGCAAGCTGTTTAGCAATGAGTCGATCCCTGTTGATGTCATGATCAGCCCCGAGCAGGTCATCATCGACTATGTTAAAAAGCTGATCGCCCACCCCGGTGCCTTACAGGTGCTCGATTTCGCCGATGGACTGGTGCAACTGGTGGCAGTCAAGGCCTATTACGGTGGTCCACTGGTGGGCCAGGAGTTGCGTAAATTCAGGGAGCACATGCCCAATGTGGATACCCGCGTGGCTGCAATTTTCCGTCGTGGCACGCCAATTATCCCTGAAGGGGACACGGTCATCGAGGCCGATGATGAAGTCTTCTTTATTGCTGCGCGCCAGGATATTCGCACGGTGATGGGTGAGCTGCGTCGTCTTGACCGGCCTAACAAACGGGTTATTATTGCCGGTGGCGGTAATATTGGTAAAGGATTGGCGCAGGCACTAGAAAACGAATACAACGTCAAACTGATTGATCATAATTCCCGCCGTTCGCGCAAGATTTCAGAAGAGTTGGAGAAAACCATTGTCCTGCATGCCGATGCCGCCGATGAAGAGTTGCTGTTGGAAGAAAATATCACCAGCACCGATGTCTTCTGCGCGGTGACCAATGATGATGAGGCCAATATACTGTCCGCAATGTTAGCCAAGCGTTTGGGGGCGCGAAAAGTACTGGCCTTGATCAATCGAGCCTCCTATGTGGATTTGGTCGAGAGTGGTGACATCGATATTGCCGTGTCGCCGCATCAGGCCATGATTGGCAGTTTATTGGCCCATGTGCGCCGTGGTGACGTAGCAGCGGTGCACTCCTTGCGTCGTGGTGTGGCTGAAGCGATCGAAGCAGTGGCGCATGGCGACAGTCGCTCGTCAAAGGTGGTGGGGCGTAGCATTGATGAAATCCGCTTGCCTCCGGGTACCTCTATCGGCGCAATCGTGAGGGATAAGGAAGTGATCATCTGTCACCATGACACTGTGATCCAGGCCGAAGATCATGTCATTCTGTTTCTGGTCGACAAACGCCGTGTGGTAGATGTCGAGAAATTATTCCAGGTCGGAGTGACCTTTCTCTGATGTTGATGGGTTAGATCATGCAGCTTTTCGTTATCCAGCGCATCGTTGGGCTACTGTTGATGCTGTTCAGTGTCACCATGTTGCCGCCGGTATTAGTGTCAATGTACTACAATGACCATGCCACGGTGCCGTTCCTGATTGCATTTTTAGTGACGATTGTTACCGGTGCTGTATTCTGGTTTCCCGTGCGGCGCCATCGTTATGATCTGCGGGTGCGTGATGGTTTTGTGGTGGTAGTGATGTTCTGGACGGTGCTGGGACTGTTCGGTTCTCTGCCTTTCCTGCTTTCAGCCCAGCCGAGTATCTCCATTACAGACTCGATATTTGAGTCCATGTCCGGGTTGACAACCACGGGGGCGACGGTGATTTCCGGGCTGGATCTGCTGCCGCGATCAATCCTTTATTACCGTCAGCAGCTGCAATGGCTTGGCGGAATGGGAATCGTTGTCTTGGCAGTTGCGGTGTTGCCCATGCTGGGTATCGGAGGCATGCAGTTGTATCGTGCCGAGACACCCGGACCGATGAAGGATAACAAGCTCACACCACGAATCACTGAAACGGCCAAGGCGCTCTGGTATATCTATCTGACCTTGACGATTGGCTGTGGCTTGGCCTATTGGCTTGCCGGCATGGAACCGTTTGATGCGCTGGCGCATGCATTTTCTACCGTAGCCATTGGTGGCTTTTCAACACATGATCTGAGCATGGGTTATTTTTTTGCTGAACAGCCCTTGATCGAAGTTGTGGCAATCGTGTTTATGTTTCTCTCCGGTGTCAATTTTGCATTGCACTTCCTGGCCTGGCGTGGGCGTGGGCCGAAAGTTTATTTTCTTGATACCGAGTTCAAGGTTTACGCCATAATCTTGTTGGCTGCATCCGTGCTGACGTCAGCCTATCTTTACTGGACCTCAGCGTTTGACTCAGTAAGCGAGTCGATAATGCGTGGTGTTTTTCAAACTGTTTCAATGGGAACGACAGCCGGATTCACCGTGTCTGAATATCACACCTGGCCCGGTTTTCTGCCCATCATGTTATTGATGTTGAGTTTTATCGGCGGCTGTGCCGGTTCTACCGGCGGTGGAATGAAGGTGATCCGTGTGGTGATGTTGATGAAACAGGGGGCGCGTGAAATTCTGCGTCTGGTTCATCCAAGTGCGATGATTCCGGTCAAGGTAGGTAATAAGGCGCTATCTAACCGGGTAGTTGAAGCCGTGTGGGGTTTCTTCTCTCTCTATGTGGTTTGTTTTTGTGTTATCTCTCTGATTCTGGTGGCGACGGGACTTGATTTTGTCACTGCCTTCTCCGCTGTGGCGGCCTGTATGAATAATCTTGGCCCAGGTTTGGGTGACGTCGGTTCAAATTACACCAGTGTGAATGATGTGGCCAAGTGGGTACTCTGTTTTGCCATGTTGCTTGGCCGACTGGAGATATTTACTTTGTTGGTTTTGTTAACCCCCGCCTTCTGGCGCAAGTAAGAGAACATATTAATGACTGATCCAACCCGCGAAAAATGGGATCGAATTTATAGCAAAACCCGTGAACAGGCCGTGCCGGCAATGGCAGTGGTGCGGGAAAATCCGCACCTGCTACCTGAATCAGGTCTAGGACTGGAATTGGCCTGTGGTTTGGCGGCCAACAGTTTTGCCTTGGCTGAAGCAGGATTCTCGATGGATGCCTGGGACATTTCGCCCGTGGCGGCCGAACAGGTCAACCAACACGCTGCGGATACCGGCGCCAGTGTCAGCGCCGTCGCACGCGATGTGATCAAACAGCCGCCCGAGCAGGCGCATTATGATCTGGTGGTAGTGAGCCACTTTCTCGATCGCACTATCATCCCAGCCATTATTAACTGTATTAAACCGGGTGGCCTGGTGTTATATCAAACTTTTACCCAGACCCGCGTCAGCGAGGGCGGCCCGAGCAATATGGAATTTCGCCTGGCTGATAATGAACTGCTCAGTTTGTTCGATGGTTTCAAGGTTCTGGTTTACCGCGAAGAAGGATTGCAAGGTGATACCAGCAAAGGCTTCAGGAATGAAGCCATGCTGGTGGCTCAGAAGCCAGTTTTATAGTAAAACCGCGTTTTGACAGGGGCCAATGCTATGTTTATCGGAAAAAAATTAAAGTTGCGCTGACAGATATTCAGCCACAGCATTAATCTCTGCGTCGGTCATTTTCTTAGCAACACCAGTCATCATGCCGCCTGGGTCATTCGTTCGGGTTCCCTGACGGAACTCCTTTAGCTGCTTGACCAGATAATCACGATGTTGACCGCCAATCACAGGGAATGTTGTGACATTTTCAGCCATCCCCTTACCTTTTTCACCGTGGCAGTTAATGCAGCCGTAAACACCAGATTTTGCATTGCCCTGGCGGTACAGAGTCTCTCCGCTGGCTAACAGCGCTTGATTGGGCTTGGTTACAGTGCCCCTCATCTTTTGCTGGGAAAAATAAGTACCAATATCCCTGATATCTTCATCGTAATTCAGCATCACTGCGACGGAATCATTGCCGAGACGATGGCCGTTTTTGAAATCTTTTACTTGTTTGACGATATAGCCTGCATACTGGCCCGCCAGACGAGGGTAGTCTGGATTATCACTGTTTCCATCATCACCATGACATTCGCTACAAAGTGCAGCCTTGCGCTCACCCGCACCCGCATCACCTATTGAATCTGAGGCCTGTATGGTTGCGGAAACACTAAACAATGCCAGTGTTGTAAACATCACTTGTGCATATTGTGAAATCAACTTCATATGACCCTCTTTCTTGTAAGGCTATTTGCCGCCAATATGTTAAATAAATATTAAGACGCCAATTTATACCTACTAAATCGATCAAGATCAAATGAATCTGTTCTCTGTTCTGAGTGAGGGCCAGTCTATTTGTCTTAATTTTGATGTGGATATTGGCCGCGGACTGACAGTTAGGGCGGTCCCTTTTTCGAGATCTCAGTGCTCGTCGTAAAAATCCTTTTCCCCTTCGGGGCGGGTGAGAAAACGTTTATAGCCCCACTGGTATTGTGCGGGAATGCGGCGAACACCTTGTTCCACCATTTGGTTTACTATGGTGACGGACTGTTCCAGTGATGCGTCATATATTTCGGCTGGGGCTGGAGAAATGTGGAGTGCGAAGCCGCGGCTATCGGGTAGCCGTTCACCATAGAAAAGCAGGATGGTGGCATGTGATTTGTCAGCCAGGCGGGACAGCAATGTTATGGTGTTGGCCTGAAAACCAAAGAAGGGCGCAAACAGACCGCCGGATTCACGTGGGTCCTGATCGGGCAGAATACCCACCACTTCATTCCGGTTCAGGGCTTGATAAAGTGCGCGTACTCCTTTGGCAGTGGTTGGCACCAATGTGGCGTTATAGTGCTCACGCGCGTCTCGGATAATTTTACCGATGCCAGCCATTCGTGGTGGCCGGTAAAGGTTGGTAATGGGATAGTGTGCAGAGATATAGAATCCGGCGGCCTCCCAATTTCCCAGGTGAGGGGCGGCCAGGATGACGCCATTGCCTTTTTCCAGGCCCTGTTTCAGATGCTCTTCACCGTGGACTTCAACTATTGTTTCTAAGAAGTGTTCTTTATCACCTAACCAGGCGCGGCTGAATTCAAAGAATAATTTACCGGTTTCTATCAGATTTTGTTTTAGCAGTTGTTGTTGTTCATCGGGGCTGAGTTCAGGAAAACATTTTTTAATGTTGATATTAGCGATGCGTTTTTGCTCGTTGTTGATCAGCATCAACAGTTTGCCCAGCCACGTGCCCAGCAGATGATTGAGGCGCAGCGGTAATTTGGCGCAAAGCGTGAGGATGATAATGATGAGTTTAGTCTTCATTGTCATTGAACTCCTGGAACTCCTGTGAATCATCGCGGGCCAGGATTTGCAGCGCCTTTTCGACCAGTTCAGGGACTACCTGCAGTTTGATACCCCCCACGGCGATGCTGTAAAGCCAGTCCGTTTGTACCAGGTGTTCGTCGGCCAAATGGCAGTCGACTCCTTCAGCCTGAAGCCTGCCCATAGCGATGTGGGCTTCGGGTGAGGTGTCAAAGGTGGCCACGGTAATAAATTGCATCGGCTTATCAGCGCTGTGATGATGAGTAACAAGCGTTATACTTTTGCATACGACAGATTTTAACAGGAGTGGCCGCTAAATCGGCCGGAAATTGAATGGATTATCTTGCGCAGTTCGGATATTACTGGTTTTGGTTTGGGCTATCCATGGTTTTGTTGGTAGTTGAGGCCGTGCACGGCCGTTTTCTGTTCCTACCCGCCAGTGTTGCCGCAGTAGTGGTGGGGATCTTGAGTAATTTCTATCCGTATGTTGCCTTTCCAATCCAGATCCTGTTTTTTGTGGTGGCATCAGGGAGTTTCATCTGGATGACGCGCTCCTTTCTAAACGAGCGTGCGGCAAAAATGCAGCAACAACAGAAAATATTGGAACAGCGCAGTTATGTAGGCCAGACCCTGACCCTGGTCAGCCCGATTGAAAACGGTCGTGCGACACAAGATTTAAACGGCATGGTCTGGACACTGCGTGGTCAGGATAGTCCGGCAGGCACACAAGTGAAGGTGGTTGATATGGGGGAAGGATGGCTCAAGGTCGAGCCGGACTGATCAAGTGTTGATCTTTTCTTCGCTGCCCGCCAGCAGGCGCTGAAAATTGCTTCGATGGCGCCACAATAACAGTATTGAAATGGCGATGCTGAGGCTGATGTAGATGTTACTTGGCGCAAACACCCAGGTATAAAACGGCGCCAGTACGGCTGCAATCAAGGCGGAGAGCGATGAGATTTTAAATACCTTGGCCATGAGCAGCCACGTTAACGCTAATGCCACTGCCACAGGCCACGAAATGCCCAGTAAAACACCGAAGGCTGTAGCCACCCCTTTTCCGCCATGAAAACCAAAGAAGATTGGATAAAGATGGCCCAGGAAGGCTGCCATCGCTGTTGCTGCCAGCACGCTCTCCTCCGCACCGGCAAAACGAGCGATAAGTACTGGCAGCAGTCCTTTCAGCATATCGCCGAACAAGGTGATGGCAGCCGCTTTTTTGCCGCCGTAACGCAAAACATTGGTGGCGCCTGGGTTACGCGAACCCTCAGAGCGGGGATCAGGCAGCCCCATCAGCTTGCAGGTGATGATGGCAGCAGAAACTGAGCCAATTAAATAGGCGAACACAACAAGGCTTATATCAAGCATAATATTTCACGTAATTAACCTGGGAACCGGCCGTAATGATACGGCAAATTTAGCCGCAATGACTAATTTCTGGAATCCGGCACTAAAACTTAAGAAGAATAGATGGATATTATTTACTTAAACGATTTGAGCATTGAGACGGTGATTGGCGTGTTTGATTGGGAGCGCGAGATCAAACAGCGCGTCATCATTGACCTGGAAATGGCGACCGACATTCGCCGCGCCGCTGCTACAGATAATCTCGATGATACCCTCGACTACAAGGCAGTGGCCAAGCGGGTCATTGGATTTGTTGAACAGAGCGAATTTCAACTGGTCGAAACCCTGGCGGAACGCGTCGCTACGATTATTCGTGATGAATTTGATGTGCCCTGGTTGCGCCTTAGGCTGAATAAAAAGGGTGCGGTGCGTGGTGCTAATGATGTCGGTGTCATCATCGAGCGTGGTGAGCGCAGCTCAAGTTAGTATGGCGAGTGTTTATATCAGCGTAGGCAGCAATATCGACCCGGCGGTGAATATCCGTTCGGCCATCAATGAATTAAATCAATATTATGCGGGCTTATTGATCTCTAGTGTGTACGAGAGTGAGGCGGTAGGCTTTGCGGGTGATAATTTCTACAACCTGGTGGTGGGTTTTGACACTGACCAGGATGTTTATGAGGTGGCCAAAGTATTGCGCAAAATTGAAGATGGCCGCGCCCGTGATCGTAAGGGGCCCAAGTACAGTTCACGCACAATCGATCTTGATCTATTGCTGTATGATGATGAAATCATTAATCATGATGGACTCAATATTCCACGCGATGAGATTTGTCAAAATGCCTTTGTGCTTTGGCCGCTGGCCGAAATCGCTGGTGATCGGGTGCACCCACAAATCGGACACACATTTGCCGCAATGTGGAGTGAATATGAAAAAGAGAGCCAGTCAATCTGGCCGATAGAGTTTAGTTGGGGCTAAGTTTATTGTGCTTTAGGACGAAGTAACAAATAGAGAAACAACTGACCAGATCCAACCAAGGAAAAAAGCTTGGCATGATAAAAAAAATTGCCGCAGATAAACTCAAGGTCGGTATGTTTATTCATGATCTGGATGCTTCATGGATCAATCATCCATTTCTTAGCAGTCGCTTTTCCATTAAAAACAAGCTGGTCATTAATGAGGTGATCGCCGCGGGTATCAAGCACGTTTATATCGATACCGAGCGTGGTCTTGATTACGAACTGGCAGAGCCGTTTGAGGTGATCAAGCGGAGGGTAGAAAGCAGGCGACAACAACTTGCCGAAGAGCAGGTGGGTCTGCCAAAACAAGTGAGTTTTAAATCAGAATTGATACGGGCTCAAGTTATCATGCAAGAGGCCTGTTCCACCGTAAGAACATTCATGTGTGATATTCGTTTTGGCCGCCATCTTGAAAGCGATGTAATTAATGAGGTTGTGGAGAGTATTACCGAATCGGTTTTTCGTAATAAAGATGCGTTAATGACACTGTCACGTATTAAAAAAGTGGATCAATATACCTTTATGCATTCCATCAGTGTTTGTGTGCTGATGACAGCATTTGCCAGAGCGATGGATTACGATAGTGAGACCACTCGTCAGATAGCGGTTGGTTCGTTATTGCATGACTTGGGTAAAATGCGCGTCTCGCCTGAAATTCTGAATAAACCTGGGCCATTAACAGAGGATGAGCACCAGGAAATGCGGCGCCATGTTGAATACGGCGAAGAGTTGTTGGATGAGCTTGGCTGGATGGGCGATTTATCCATGAACATTATTCGGCAACACCATGAGCGTATTGACGGTACCGGTTACCCACATGGATTGGTTGATGAAGAACTTTCGGATGTGGGACGAATGTCAGCGGTTGTCGATGTCTATGATGCCTTGACTTCTAACCGTTGTTATAAAAAATCATGGGAGCCAACCTATACGCTGGGTAAATTGCTAGAGTGGAGCCCAAACCATTTTGGTGAAGCGGTAACTCACCAGTTTGTTCGTTGCGTTGGTATTTATCCTGTTGGTACGCTAGTGCGGCTCAACACAGGCAAGCTGGCAGTAGTGGTTGAACAGGATGAAGAGCATTTGCTTCAGCCCAGGGTGCGAGTGGTTTTTGATGAAGAATTCGGCCGTGCTGTTTTACCCAGCGATATTGATCTGGCGATGTCAGATATGATGATAGATGAGGCGGTTGCCCCGGAAAAAGTGAAAATCGATCCGAAGTCTTTTCTTTAACTTAGAAACCCAACGTACGGCCACCATCGACATTAATTATCTGGCCACTAATGTAATCTGCATCTTTGATTAGAAACAACACGGTGCGGGCGATGTCCGCAGGCGAGCCTTGCCGCTTTAATGCGGTGCGGTCGATGATCTCCTGTTTGCTCTGCTCGTCCATTTCATGTTCCGGCCATAGAATAGCGCCGGGAGCAACACCGTTCACCCGTACTTCTGGTCCCAGTTCACGCGCCAGCGACATGGTCAGCATGGCAAGCCCGGCCTTGGCAGCGCTGTAGATAGGGTAGCCCTTCATTGGCCGCTGCGAATGAATATCGACAATATTGATAATACAACCCTGTTGCTGACGTAATGCGGTGGCAGCTGCCTGCGACAGAAAAAAAGGTGCCTTCAAATTGCTGCCAATCAAATCGTCCCACTCGGCCTCGCTGGCACTGCCAATGGCAGTGGGATAAAAAGTGGAGGCGTTGTTAATTAGCACATCAAGCCGTTGCCACGGTTTGCAGGCAGCTGTAATCACGTCAGGCAGGCTGTTAGTCTCGAGCAGATTGGCTTGAATCAGCACAACGGAATCAGGCCGGTCAGCATTTAGCTGTGCTGCCAACGCCTCGGCCTTCTCTTTTGAGTTGCGATAATGCAAAACGATATTCATACCCACCTGGTGTAGCTGGCATGCTATTTCAGCACCGATACGATGGGCCGCGCCGGTGATCAGAGCCACATTGCCGCTGATATCTGCTTGGGGAGCTGATTGCTTGCTCATCGAGTTTCATACCTAATTCAGATAGACTGTGTGCACTGTAACTTATCGAGAACCAAACAGGAATATTGATGCAAACACCTCCGCAGCAGCCCCAAGCTGCCGACCTGCCTTTGCCAGATGAAGTAGCGCAACAATACAGCAGTCAATTACAGGCCGCTATTTGCGCAGAAATTGATGCGGCCGGTGGCGCAATCAGTTTTGCCCGCTTTATGCAAATGGCCCTGTATCAACCGGGGCTGGGTTATTACAGTGCCGGTGCCAGAAAGTTTGGTGAGGCTGGTGATTATGTCACCGCGCCAGAGCTGTCTCCTTTGTTTTCAAGATGTGTGGCCAGGCAGTGTCAGCAGGTGCTACATGCGATTGGTTTTGGTGACATCCTCGAATTTGGTGCTGGTACAGGTGTCATGGCGAGTGATGTGTTGTTAAAGCTTGAACAGCTCGGTTCACTACCTGGGCAGTATTTTATTCTTGAATTAAGCCCGGACCTGAAACAGCGACAGCAGCAAACCATCAAGCAACGCGTGCCTCATTTATTAGACCGAATTTGTTGGCTCGACGCCTTGCCTGCTTCCGGCTTTCAGGGCGTGATCCTGGCAAATGAAGTAGTGGATGCCATGCCGTTAGATTTGTTGTTGTTTCAGCAGCAGGGAATACAAGCGCGTTTCGTCAGTTATAACGCACGAGGCTTTAACTGGCAGGACAAGCCGCTTGAGTCAGATGAATTGCTTCAAAGAGTCAGTCACCTTCAGGCGGAGTTGGGTGAAGAGGTGTTTTGCCCGGGCTATTTAACCGAGATCAATGTCACGCAAACAGCTTGGATCAATAGCTTGGCGGCCATGCTGGAAAAAGGCGCGGCGCTGATTATTGATTATGGTTTTCCACAGCATGAGTATTATCATCCTGATCGCACCACGGGTACCTTGATGTGTCACTATCGACATCGCGCCCATGGCGACCCTCTCATCCTGGTGGGTTTGCAGGACATTACTGCCCATGTGGATTTTACCGCACTTGCCTCTGCCGGCCAGTCTGCCGGCCTGGATGTGATGGGCTATACAAATCAAGCGCAGTTTTTGTTGACCACAGGTGTGACAGAGATGCTGGCTGAAATTGATCCGGCAGATAGTCGCCATTACCTGGAAGTTAGTCAGCAGGTAAAAAAGCTCACCCTGCCGAATGAGATGGGTGAATTGTTTAAGGTGCTGGCAATGGGTAAGGGACTGGATATCGACCTGAAAGGCTTCATGTTTCAAGATCAACGCCACCGGCTTTGATTGATTGGCATGGGGTGAAAAAGTTAGGTGCTCTTGGTCAGCTCACAACGCTGTGAATGAATGAGAACACCTTGTTGCTGCTGAGTATGTTCAGCTGCAATTATTAAGTCATCAAAAAGCAGATAGAATTAGGCAAGCAGTTAGGAGATCCCGTTCGCTTGCCTTGGCTCAATCAAGGGCAAATTTAATTCCACTAGCTCTTTATTAATCGTCAGCTTTTTCCTGTTTTGTATCATCGTTCTCAGTCGGTACACAGGGATAGCAATACTCATCATAAAGATCGCAACATTCTGTTTCCGGCTCATTTGCTGAATCGGATTGTTTTCGTGTTTTTTCATTCATGATGGCCACCTCCGCATGCAATGAAAATCTGCTATGGGTATTTTACAGATATCCATAGCTCATACTCATTAAATATAGACTATTTTTTGCCGGGGTGTGTAATAAGCGAATTGACTCATAATAGATGTAACCGAAAGCTTTGTATCAAATGCCAATGATGGCATGAGTGTTAATTCGTCAGGGACAGCGTGTAATCTATTTTTCGCTTACAGTTTGCAATTCCGCTGAAGGCAAGACCAGTGATATTCAGAACGTGAGCTGAGAAATAATTTAGTAAGTTGATTAACAAAAAGGGCTGCCAGCATTGGTTGGCAGCCCTTCGTAAACGCGTTCAGCTTGCATTATTAGAATTTATCAAGTTGTGATTAGTGCATGAGAAGTCAAGTGAATTAGTAATTTCAAACAATATTTATCAGTATCAAACTGAGCCAATATGTATTCCCAAAACTGTCACAAATATCCCTAACTGCTATCTTCAGTATATATTAACCGCTTCCAGTTCGACTCGCGCTCCAGGTTGCCATTGATCATTGTGCAGGTACCATAATCAATTTCGGGCGGACTTCTTCAACATCGATAGTTTCGACCTGTCCGGGCCCTTGTCGCGCTGTATAAACACCAACTACATCTAATTCCATAGGAGGGGCTCCTGTCTCAGTCGGAACTCGAAGAACTAGAAACCCCTCAATAAAACCGCCGGGCGGAACAAGATAAAGCTTCCTAATGTCTTGACAATCAACGCCCATGGCTTCATCTGGCCTCAAGAATTCCTGAACAAACGGTGAAATTTTACCACGCTCCCTGCGCTGAGGCAGCGCTATTACTGCTTTCTTATTAAAACCGACCGTAAACTCTTGAGGATTGTGGATGTTTATCGACGTACCATAAACGCCCGCAACAGTTTGTATAAAATCGCCATTCTTACTCCCACAGATAAATTTTGCAGAATAGGACAGTATCTCCTGAGCATATGCTACTCGAGCTGTTACCATCTGAATCGCCAATGCTCCGATTAAGAACATTAATGTGCCTAACGTTAGAAATGATTTTTTGACTGTTTTCATGGAGATTACCTCCTTGTTTAATTTTATTGTAAGAAAAAATATTTATTCATCCGGCGCCTAAATGAAAGTTCACTCCCCCTAGCAGCGGAAGAACTAGCCTGGGGGCTAGACAGCTTAAAAACATCACAGTGCTAATCCCCATCCTACGATTTTCCTGAGAGGGGAAGGAGTTGTTGAGCCAATGCATTTAATTGCCTCATTATGAAAGTAGTATAGGTTATGAAGAAACGCAAACTGAGATGCGAATTGAATCATAAAAAATGTAACTGTACGGAGAGGTGACTCAGCATCGTTGACTCATATTACAGGTAGCCGTATGAGGGATGTAATATGGGCAAAAAATTAATACCAGGCTTATCTAAAGGCTATTCCATCCCGTTATTGGCGGGGCAACAAAAAGGCCAAGGCCACGATTCTCGATGAATCCTTTGCTGTCTGCGGTTATTACCGCAAATACGTCATCAACTGCTAAACCAGCCCGGGCAGATCTTGGATCCGACGGCAGCGTCCCGGGCAAAAACCCATCTATCCTTCACCGGCATTGCTGGCCGCGCTGAAACGCTTCTGGTTTACCTGCGACCAGATGTGCTCCAAGAAACTCAAAGCGGCGATTCCGCTGTGATTACTGTTTTACGAGACTGTCTACGAACCGCTGACAACAGAGCCCCAGGCCTGACTGCTGTCGATCATCGACCGGCTGCTGATATCCGTACGGCTCAAGCAGGGGCGCAAGGGGTGTTGACGCAGATTCAGGACATCGAAAACACGTTACCTTTTGTTCTGCAAGGTACCGTTTGTACTACGGCTCGGAATTCATCAACCACCACCTGGTGCGCTATTTTACCGACCGCCCCAAGGTCGTCTACTTCACCCGTTCGCGGACCTACAAGAAAAACGACAATGCCCAGTGGAACAGAAAAACTGGTCTCACGTGCGGCAGCGGTTCGGTTACGATCGCTCCGACAAACCAGAACTATTGCCGCTGATAAACGACCTCTATGCCAATGAATGCTCGCTTTATCAGAACCATTTTTACCCCACTATCAAGCTGCTGGAAAAACAGCGCACCAACTCAAAGTACCGCAATGAATATGATGATCCCCAAACACCTTTGCCGCCGTGTGTTGACATCAGAGCAAGTGGCCGATGAGGCCAAAGCGCGACTGAAAACTGTTTACCAGTCGGTTAACCTCTTTATACTCAAACAAACTATCGAGAAGAAACTCCAAGTGATTTTCCAGTATGTGAAAGTTACCTCTAATGTGAGGTAACGACTCTAATCCTCAATTGCTTATGGTTTCCTTTTTCAATGAATCAACGCGCTGGTCTATGCCCAGGCTCAACTGATAAACTGCCATGGCGTACAGGGCGCTGTGGTTATAGCGGGTAATGGCATAAAAGTTTTGCATGCCAAGCCAGTATTCCGATCCATTTTTATTCTGTAGCACAATCAGCTCTGCCAACAGCTCGTCTGAAATTGCCTGGTCAGGTGTGAATCCCTGTTTGCGCCATTGCTGGATTTCAGTGTTTGGTTTTTTCAGCTTGCCCATCTGCTTGGGTTGCTGCTGATTGGCGGTTGTTTTGACCGCGATGGGTTGATTTCGCTGCCAGCCATGGCGCGCCAGGTAATTGGCCACACTGCCGATGGCATCGACGCTGTTGTCGAGTAGGTCGCGAATACCATCGCCATCAAAATCCACGGCGTAATGACGATAGCTGCTGGAGATGAACTGCGGTTTACCCATAGCGCCGGCATATGAGCCAGTAATGGCAAGAGGATCAAATTGTTCTTCTCGACTGAGGAGTAGAAACTCTTCCAGTTCGTTTAAGAAAAACTTACTGCGGCGTGGGTAATCAAAGCCGAGTGTGGCTAAGGAATCAACTACGCGGTACTTGCCTCGGTAACGGCCGTAACGGGTTTCAACGCCGAGGATGGCGGTGATGATTTCGGCAGGTACGCCATATTTCTCTTCAGCCTGTTTCAGCACCTTGTAGTTTTGTTGCAGAAATATGGCCCCTTCCTGAATGCGAGCCTCGGTAACAAAAATCGGCCGGTAGTCATACCAAGGCTTGCTTTCATAGGGGCGGTTCATGGCATCGATAATCTCTGGCTGGATTTCAACCTGCTTAAATAACTGTCCGAGTTCAGTGCGATCAAAATCATGTTTATCGACAAGGCGATCGATGAAGCTTTTCACATCTTCGCGTTGAGCCGTATTGGCATTGCTTGCCAGGGGGCTGAGCAAGGCGCCGCACAATGCAGTTGATAGAAACAGTTTTTGCCAGTGATTTCGCATAGAAGTTATCCGCTCGTGAGTAGTTTTCGATGTGTCTGGATGGACATCAGGATGCCAAACGCCGCCATCAGCGTCACCATTGAGGTGCCGCCATAACTGACCAATGGCAACGGTAAGCCCACTACCGGCAACATCCCTGACACCATACCAATATTGACGACCAGGTAGACGAAAAACGTAAGTGTCAGGCTGCCAGCCAGTAGGCGGGTGAATGTATCTTGCGCCTGGGCGGAGATATACAGGCCACGGGCGATGATATAGAGATAAAGTGCCAGTAATAGCAGAATGCCGAAAAAACCAAACTCTTCGGCAAATACGGCAAAGATAAAATCTGTGGAACGCTCGGGCAGAAACTCCAGTTGGGACTGGGTGCCGTTAAGCCAGCCCTTGCCGTACAAGCCGCCCGAGCCAATGGCAATCTTGGATTGAATGATGTGGTAGCCAGAACCAAGTGGATCACTTTCCGGGTTCAGGAAGGTGAGTACCCGCTGACGCTGGTAGTCGTGCATGCCAAAAAACCACACTATTGGTGTAAAAGCGGCAACCAGCACAGACATTCCTCCCACCAGGCGCCAGGAAATGCCAGCCAGCAGTAGGGCAAAAACACCGGCCATAGCGATCAGCAGTGAGGTGCCGAGATCAGGTTGTTTAACGATTAGCACGACAGGCACCACAATAATCAGAACTGTGATGGCCATGGCTCTGCGCGGCGGCGGCAGGGTATTTTCGGCCAGGTACCAGGCAATCATCATGGGTACCGCCAGTTTCATGATTTCGGAAGGCTGAAAGCGGAATAAGCCAAGATCTAGCCAGCGTTGCGCACCTTTGCCAATCGCGCCAAAGATGAGTACCGCAATCAGCATCAGCACGCCTACACCAAATAGCCAGGGGGCCCAGCGTTCGATGTGATGAGGTGGGATCTGGGCGATGACGAACATCACGCCAAAGGCGAGACCAAGCCGAATGCCCTGGCGCCAGATCAAATCCATGTCTTGCCCGCCAGCACTGTAGAGCACCACCAAACCAACGCCAGAGAGGGCGATCAATCCAAACAACAAGGGCCAGTCCATATGCAGGCTGCGGGTGGTGAAACGGCCAGTTGGGCGGCGGTCGATCCAGCGGCCATAACTGCGGCTGTGGTTCATAGTTGTTCTCCTAGCCCGGATTTCTCACCAGGATCTCGGTTGCTGGCGCCGGACCCGCATGTCTCGGCGAAGCTCTGGAAGGAAAGATGTAGCGGTCGCTACATCTTGAGTGAAGAGCAAGCTGAGGCGTGTGAGGACAAGCCAGAGCCGAGATAGGCATTGTCTGGTAATGCTGAGTTCTGAATTCATTTCGATTATCTATCCTTTTTACTTGGGTACTTGTAAAGAATCACTTGCCGCCTGGTGAGAAATCCAGGCTTAGATACTGGTCGATCACTGCGCCGGCAATGGGGGCGGCCGTGGAGCCGCCGTGCCCGCCATTTTCCACAATCACTGCGATGGCGATTTCTGGATCGTCACTTGGGGCAAAGGCAATAAACAGGGCATGATCGCGTAGATGTTTTGCGATGTCTTCGGCGACATATTCTTCTTCCTGTTTGATGCCAAAGACCTGGGCGGTGCCGGTCTTACCCGCGATTTTGTACGGCTGGCCATGATTGATGCGCCGCGCTGTGCCGCGCAGTCCATAGATGACGTTTTCCATGGCGGCAATAGTAATTTCCCAGTTTTTCGGATTGATTTTGTTGATGCTGATGCTGTCACGGTCGGGTATGAATTCAATTTTTTCGTTGTTGGACAAAGCTACATAGCTGAGTAAGTGGGGTTGAATTGTGTTGCCATGGTTGGCCAGTGCGGCGGTGGCCCGGGCCAGCTGTAATGGCGTTGCCAGGGTATAACCCTGGCCAATACCTGCTATCAGGGTCTCGCCGAGATACCAGGGTTCTCCGCGGGCTTGGCGTTTCCAGCCAGTGGATGGCAGTATGCCACTGGCTTCACCACCGATGTCGATGCCGGACGTCTCGCCGAAACCAAACGGGGCGAGAAAGTCGTGAATGCGATCGATGCCCATGGTCTGAGCCAGGTCGTAATAATAGACATCGCATGACTCGGTGATCGACTTCTTAAAGTTGGTTACGCCATGCCCCTCTTTTTTCCAGTCACGATATTTGCGCTCATCATCCTTGATGGTGTGCCAGCCGCGGCAAAACAGCGTGGTTTTTGGAGTGATGAAGTCAGACTCCAAGCCGGCCAAACCGATAAAGGGTTTAATGGTGGACCCGGGAGGGTATTGCCCCAGCAGTGCGCGGTTAAATAGAGGTTTTAACCGGGATGTTTGCAGCTCATTATAGGTTTTATGGTCGATACCATTGACGAATAGGTTGGGGTCGAAATCACCCGTACTGGCCAGCACCAGCACATCGCCATTTTTGGGGTTGATCGCCACCACGGCGCCACTGGCATCCCCTAAGGCCTGTTTGGCGGTTCGTTGCAAATTTGCGTCCAGGGTCAGGACAATGTCCTCTCCCGGTACGGGCGGGGTGCGGTCCAGCACCCGTAACGTGCGGCCCAGCACATTGGTTTCGACGCGTTGGTAACCGACGCTGCCGTGCAGCAAATGTTCGTAACTTTTTTCTATGCCCAATTTGCCGATGTGGTTGGTGGCGGCATAGTTGGATGGGTCAATTTCATTAAGCTCTTTTTCGTTAATGCGAGCAACGTAACCCACTGCGTGCACGGCCAGGTTGCCCTGAGGGTATTCGCGTATCAGCCGGGCCGCAATTTCAATGCCGGGAAAGCGATGGCGATTCACGGCCAGGCGGGCCACCTCTTCTTCACTCAAGCGAAGTCGCAACGGAATCGACTGGAAGCGGCGCTTTTGTTTGAGGCGCTCATGAAAACGACTGATGTCATTGTCACTAATTTCGATGATCTGCACCAGTTCAGCGATGGTCAGGTCAATATCCTCAACCCGCTCCGGAATTATTTCCAGGGTAAATGTAGGCAGATTTTGCGCCAGGATAATGCCATTGCGATCGAAGATCAGGCCGCGTGTTGGCGCCAGTGGCTGAATACTGACACGGTTGTTTTGCGATAGGGTGGTGTAGTGTTCATGGCCGATGATCTGCAGATACATCATGCGGGTGATAATCGCTAACAGCGTTAGGATGATGCCTATCAAGGCGATAATAGCGCGGGAGCTGAAAAGCTGCCCTTCACGAATTTGATCCTTGATGGCGATTTGTGGAGACAACTTGCTTAATTCCTACCTGATTCCAAAGTTGCGCCGAATATCTCTCAGGATCAGGTATATCCAGGGCCATAACAAAGTACTGCTGATCGCAGGCAGCCAGTAAGTCCAGTTGTTAGTTTGAATGCCACTAATCCCATTGATCCACATCACCAGGACTAGGTAAAGAATGACCAGGCCCATAATGCTTAAAGCCTGTTGCCACATCGGGTAGATGCGTATTTGCTGGTAGATTTTAAGCGTGAGGTAGGTGATCACTACCAGTGCCAGGGCGTGTTGTCCCAACACTGCGCCTTTGAGTACGTCAAGAATGATGCCCACACTGAAAGCCGTGAAGATGCCTAGGCGGTGCGGCAACGCCATACACCAGTAGATGATCACAAGCGCCAGCCACTCCGGGCGGAAGACAGCCAGCCACTGCGGCAGCGGCACAATGGTCAGGACCAGGGCGGCGATAAAGGTGAGAGCAATGATCACCATGCCTCCACCTCGAGTGACATGCGCCATCAGTCTTGATCCTCTGCTTCTGTTGTTTCTGTTTCTGTCTCAGTTTGAATCGCTGGTGTTCTGGGCCAGACCAATAACACCTCGCGGCTGCGTTGCAACTCTGCGGCGGGTTTGGCGCCCACGCGGGCAAAGGGCTGGCCAGGATCGATGTCAATCGTGCTTATGGTGGCTACCGGATAACCTTGGGGGAAGCGCCCGCCCAGGCCACTGCTAACCAACAGGTCGCCAATCTGGATGTCGGCGTTGTTGGGGAAGTGGGGGATGTCCAGTTCTTCCGGATTGCCGGTGCCTATGGCGATGGTGCGCAGACCATTGCGGTTCACCGCTACCGGAATGGCATGGTTGGGGTCGCTGATTAACATGGCTGTGCTGGTGAGTGGTCCGATTTTGGTGATCTGTCCCATGATGCCGTTGGCATCGAGCAAGGGCTGACCCTCATAAAGTTCATGGCCACTGCCTTTATTTATGATGATTTCACTGGTGAATGGTTCCATGTCTACTGCCAGCAGTTCGGCGATTAATACTCGTTCGCCCACCTTGAACGACGAATCGAGTAGCTGGCGCAGACGCCTGTTTTCACTTTCGACCGCGGCCAATTTTTGCAATCGCACATCATAGAGCAGTTGCTGGGTTTTGAGGGTGGTAACTTCAGCCATTAAGGATTCGCGCGTGGAGAAATTCTCATCCATCCATTCCCCAGCAGCTACGGGAAAATTGACGATGGATTGGATGGGGTAGACAATCACTGAGACGGCGGCGCGCACCTCTTTCATGTACTGAAAGCGGTGATCCAGTGTCATCAATAAAATAGAGATTATTACGCACGCCATAAAGCGGACGTTGGCTGATGAGCCGTGAATAAATAAGGGTTTAATGACGCTCCCTCTAGCCCATGAGGCTGATGGTTAAATCCGTATAGTGTAACTCGCACATATCATTGTGCTCATCCAAGCAAAAGATCTGTGTCTATTCCACAGAAAAGACTTCTGTGCCGCCTTCGTCGATCATCTCCAGCGCACGGCCACCGCCGCGGGCAACGCAGGTGAGCGGATCTTCTGCGACAATGACGGGTAGGCCCGTCTCTTCCATCAGCAGACGGTCGAAATCTCGCAACAGCCCACCGCCACCAGTTAACACCATGCCGCGTTCGGCAATATCGGCACCCAGGTCGGGGGGAGTCTGTTCCAGTGCGGTTTTCACGGCACTGACGATGCCGGTGAGTGGTTCTTGCAGTGATTCGAGAATCTCGTTGCTGTTGAGGGTAAAGCTGCGTGGTATCCCTTCAGTCAGGTTGCGTCCCCTTACCTCGATTTCTAGCACCTCTTTGCCGGGATAGGCTGAGCCAATTTCATGTTTGATGCGTTCGGCGGTGCTCTCGCCAATCAGAGTGCCGTAGTTGCGGCGTACATAATTGATGATGGCCTCGTCAAAACGGTCGCCGCCAATGCGGACAGAAGCCGAGTAAACAATCCCGTTGAGTGATAAAACAGCGACTTCGGTGGTGCCACCACCGATGTCCAGTACCATTGAGCCTTGTGCTTCACCCACCGGCATGCCCGCACCGATGGCCGCGGCCATGGGCTCTTCTATCAAATAGACATCACGCGCGCCGGCACCGGCGGCCGATTCCTTGATGGCGCGGCGTTCAACCTGGGTCGAGCCGCAGGGCACGCAAATCAGGACGCGCGGGCTGGGGCGGAAAAATTTGTTTTCATGCACTTTGCGGATAAAGTGCTGCAACATCTTTTCGGTGACAGTAAAGTCGGCGATCACCCCGTCTTTCAGCGGGCGGATGGCAACGATGCTGCCCGGTGTACGGCCAATCATACGCTTGGCCTCCATGCCTACGGCGGCAATACTTTTAGGGCCGCCAGGGCCACGATCCTGACGTACGGCAACAACAGACGGCTCGTTCAGGACGATTCCCTGACTGCGAACGTAGATCAAAGTGTTGGCGGTGCCGAGGTCAATTGAGAGATCGTTGGAAAAAATACCGCGAAAGCGTTTGAAGACCATTAGTTTGAAATACCTTAAATTTACAAGACTGTTAGAGGTTACGGCTGAAACTTGCGGTAATTTAGCAATATGTGGGGGCTTTGGGCAAGCGCGCAATTATGCTAAGTTTGCCAGCTTCGTCCTGGGAGGAAGCCAGGGCGGACACTAATATGTAAATCTGGAGTCGAGAAATGAGCCTTGAGCGTAGCGATGTAGACAAGATAGCCCAACTGGCGCGTCTTGAAATTGCCGAAAATGATGTGCCTGAAGTTGCCCGCAACTTGTCCAATATTCTCGATTTGGTGGCGCAAATGGACAGTGTAAATACTGATGACGTTGAGCCAATGGCGCATCCGCTGGAAATGGCCCAACGCCTGCGTGACGATGTCGTGACTGAGAAAGACCGGCGCGACCAGTTCCAGACAGTCGCGCCACAAGTGGAAAATGGTCTCTACCTGGTGCCCAAAGTGATTGAGTGAGTGCTTAATAGATAGAATCTCACGCAAGAATTTCCATCCAAACAGACAATCTCAAAAAGATGCAAAACAAAACTATCGCCGAATTATCCCAGTCCCTGCAACAGGGCGAGTTTTCCAGCGAAGAACTGACGCGAGCCTATCTCGATCGTATCGATAAGCTGGATGCCCAGGTCAACAGCTACATTACGGTGACTGCTGATGGGGCCTTGGCCGCAGCCAGGGCAGCGGATGAGCAGCGCCAGGCGGGTCAGGCTGGGCCATTGACCGGTATCCCATTGGCGCAGAAAGATATTTTTTGCACTGAAGGGGTGAAGACCAGCTGTGGTTCGAAAATGCTGGATAACTTTATTTCACCCTACGATGCCACTGTGATCAGTAAATTTAAACAGGCCGGTGCCGTGATGCTGGGTAAGACCAATATGGATGAGTTTGCCATGGGCTCATCCAATGAGACCAGTTTTTACGGTGCGGTAAAAAACCCCTGGGATCTGGATGCGGTGCCGGGCGGTTCTTCAGGCGGTTCAGCGGCGGTGGTGGCGGCACGTCTGGCGCCTGCCGCAACGGGCACCGATACCGGTGGCTCGATCCGCCAGCCAGCGGCGCTGTGTGGCATTACCGGCCTCAAGCCAACCTATGGCCGCGTTTCGCGTTACGGCATGATCGCCTTTGCTTCCAGTCTTGATCAGGCCGGGCCCATGGCGCGCACAGCTGAAGACTGTGCCCTGATGATGAATGTCATGGCCGGTTTTGACGAGAAAGACTCCACCAGTGTCGATCAGGCGGTGCCCGATTACACTACCTCACTTAATGATTCCATTGCTGGCTTGAAGATCGGTCTGCCAAAAGAGTATTTCAGTGAAGGCTTGGATAACGATGTTGCCACCGCCATTGAGGTGGCGATAGCAGAATATAAAAAGCTGGGTGCAGAAGTGGTTGAGATCAGCCTGCCCAATACCGGCTTGTCCGTGCCTGCCTACTATGTAGTTGCCCCGGCCGAGTGTTCCTCAAATCTGTCCCGTTTTGATGGTGTGCGTTTTGGTCATCGCTGTGAGAATCCAAAAGATCTGACTGATTTATACAAGCGCTCACGTGGTGAGGGCTTTGGTGCAGAAGTGAAGCGCCGCATTATGATTGGCACCTATGCTCTGTCTGCCGGCTATTACGATGCCTACTATTTAAAGGCACAGAAAGTACGTCAGTTAATCAGCCAGGATTTCAAGCGGGCGTTTGAACAAGTGGATGTCATTATTGGGCCGGCCACGCCAACGGTTGCCTTCAATCTGGGTGAAAAGACGGATGACCCGGTCACTATGTATTTATCTGACGCCTACACCATTGCTACCAACCTGGCCGGATTGCCGGGTATGTCGGTGCCAGCCGGTTTTGTGGGCAAGCGCCCTGTTGGCTTGCAGATCATTGGCAATTATTTTGACGAGGCGCGTTTGCTGAATGTGGCGCATCAATACCAGCAGACAACTGACTGGCATGCTCAAGCGCCAGAGGCTTTTAAGTAAATTTAAGTAAATTTAGTCCGCCAAACACGCAAATGGACGCAAATAATAAAATAAAAATCATCTTTGGCGTTTATTTGCGTTTTTCGCGGACTTTAAGGTTTTGAAGAGGAATTAATAATGCAATGGGAAGTCGTCATCGGTCTGGAAATCCACGCCCAGCTTGCGACCAAGAGTAAGATTTTTTCTGGTGCCTCAACCGCCTATGGTGCAGCGCCCAATACCCAGGCCTGCGCCGTAGATCTGGGATTGCCGGGTGTGTTGCCGGTGTTGAATAAAGAAGCGGTACGCATGGCAGTGAAATTCGGTTTGGCCAACGATTGTGAGATTACGCGCCGCTCTGTCTTCGCCCGCAAAAACTATTTTTACCCCGATCTGCCCAAAGGCTATCAGATCAGTCAGTTTGAGCTGCCCATTGTGGCCAAGGGCCATCTGGAGATTGAGCTGGAAGATGGCTCAAGCAAAACGGTTGGAATCACCCGTGCCCATCTGGAAGAAGATGCCGGTAAATCCTTACATGAGGATTTTCACGGCATGACCGGTATCGATTTGAATCGTGCTGGCACGCCATTGCTGGAGATCGTGTCTGAACCTGACATGCGTTCCGCCAAAGAGGCGGTTGCCTATATGAAAAAAATTCACTCCCTGGTGCAGTATTTGGAGATTTGTGATGGCAACATGCAGGAAGGTTCTTTCCGCTGTGATGCCAACGTGTCGGTGCGGCTCAAGGGTGACGAAGAATTCGGTACCCGTACTGAATTAAAAAATATCAACTCGTTTCGTTTTGTAGAGCGCGCCATCAACTTCGAGGTTGAGCGCCAGATAGATGTCATTGAGGGTGGTGGTGCTGTAGTCCAGGAAACCCGCCTGTACGATCCGGACAAGGGCGAGACCCGCGCTATGCGCTCTAAGGAAGAGGCCTTTGACTATCGCTACTTCCCTGATCCTGACCTGTTACCCGTTGAGATTGATGATGACTATATCGAATCAGTGCGGATCACCCTGCCGGAATTGCCTAATGCCAAGCAACAGCGATTTGTAACTGAGTATGGTATCAAGCCAGAGGATGCCGCTACGCTGACCAGCAGTCGCGTACTGGCTGATTACTATGAGGCAACAGTTAAGGCGAGTGAAGATGCCAAGCTGGCCGCTAACTGGGTGATCGGTGAGTTGCTTGGTGCCTTGAACAAGGATGGCAGAGAGCTGAGTGATAGTCCTATTTTGCCCGAAATGTTGGGGGGCATAATCATCCGTATCAAAGACAACACCATCTCAGGCAAAATCGCGAAACAGGTTTTTACTGCAATGTGGGAAGGTGAAGGTGATGCCGATTCCATTATCGAAGCCAAGGGATTGAAGCAGGTCACTGACAGCGGTGCAATCGAAAAGATAATTGATGAAGTGTTGGCCAATAATCCGAAGCAAATTGCAGATTACAAAGCCGGTAAAGAAAAGATGCTCGGTTTTTTTGTTGGTCAGGTGATGAAGGCGTCACAAGGCAAGGCAAATCCTGGCCAGGTTAATCAGTTGTTGAAGCAAAAGCTTCAGGAATGACTCTGCATTAGTATTTGTGAATATTTTTCTATTCCAAAAAGGCCGCCCCATTAGGTGTGGCCTTTTTTGTTTGATATTAAATAAATTAAACAAAATCCTGATTAAACCGAAAACTTCATATGAGTTGCAGTTCCCGCCATTTCTGCTGGTTGAGTATTTAGCAGTGGAAATGGAGTTGATTAGCTCTAGGGAGTATTTAGCTTAATGTTGGCAAACCGGATGAGTGAAGGCATATGGATAAAGAAGTAGTTGATGCAGTTAAGCAGAGTTATGGCAGGTCCTTGGCAAATAAGGACTTAATGAGCAGTTTTTATCAAAAATTCATGGCTAGTAATCCAGCGATTGCTGCTAGGTTTGCTAACACCGACCTTGAAAAACAAAAAGAAATATTGAAGATGTCCTTGTCAATGGCGATTCTGTATCCTCGAGACAACGTAATTGCAACTCACTCAATGGAAAAAATTCGTGAGACTCACGCCCGTGACAAGCTCAATATCAGTCCGGAGTTATATGATGATTGGCTGGACTCTCTGGTGAGCGTGATTGGCGAATCTGACCCTGAGTTTACCTCTGAGCTTGAGCAGCAATGGCGTGATGTCTTAAAGCACAGCATTGATTTCATTAGGGGTGGCTACTAGCCTTAGGCGTGTGTTGCGCCATTAGTGGCCAGTGAAAGCCCGGTCCGCTCCCACGGCGCTCAGTTGGTGATAAATTCAATACTTGTATTTGCTTTGTAAGTAATACTGCCGAAATCACTGGATGGTTGAGCTGGCGGTTCCATTGCCACATCTGCTGACTGGCTTGACAGATAAGCACCTTCACTAGCTTGTTGAACAGCTCTGTGTCTTACCATGGTTTTTTGTTCATAAACATTTTGGTTACTGATACGCACCGGCTTCAGGTTGATTCCCAGATTTTTTTCATAGAGCGCACGTTTTCTCTGCACGTCATTGAGAGCCGCTTCTAGTGCTTCCAATTTGTTGTCTTCCTTGGCCGAATCTTCATGATCGGTTGCACCTAGAAAAACCTCTTTTTGGCTATCAACCAGTTTGGCAATTGCCTGGAGTTGGGTTTCATTAGTGATGGATATTTTGACCTCATTGCTGACTTCGTAGTTTTTGGGTTTATCTTTAATCCATCCGTAATTAGGTGTGGAGGAAAACTTGGATGACTGGATTTTCTCTTCTGAAATGCCGGCTTTCACCAATTTTTCTTTTAAGTTTTTTCTGATGTCTTCGTTTTTTTGGAGCGCTAGTTTTAATTGGCTTTCTTTGGTTTTGACGCTGATGGTGACAATGGCAGTATCTGCTTCCACTTTTTTCTCAGCTTCACCATGGATGTTAATAATCCTCCTCTGATCAAGCAGGTATTGTGAAAGTTCATGGGGGCTGCCGCTGAGTTCGGGGGCGGCACTAGAGATAAGAGGTAATAAACAAAACAACGTGAACCATAAGATTGATTTCATTGTGATCTCCGTATTTATAAACTGTGCCCTCGTCTAAACAAGTTCCAGTTTAACCTCGCTGGCCTGTTTGTCTTTAATACAAAAAGCTACTATTTCCAAGACACCAACAGTATCCAGCGAAATGATTAGATAGGCAGCCTCAGGATATTCTGCTTCGGCCAAATCAGTTTCAGATGGTAACGCAGGGGCGTGTGGATGAGAGTGATAGATGGCGATCAAGTCTTCATCATTCTCTCGCATCTTGCGCATGGCATCGATCTGTTCTTTTGGATCCATCAGATAGCGTCGTGTCTGGTCAAGGGCGGTGTTGTCGATGGGGTAGCAGTTTTCCGCGACGCCCAGCTTGCCGCCAATCAGGCCACAGATTTCATTTTCAGGTGACTGTTGCGCCTGTGCCAGTATTGCATTGACTAAGGGCCGTGGTAATTTAAGCGTGTCCATATTCACTAGTGTAGCTAATATTGGCGTGTTTATGTCGGCGCAACAGCCTGTGTCAGGCGGTCATTGCCGCTCAAGTCACGCAATGTGGATATCTCTTTGTAGTTGTGTTGTTCTAATAATTCACGCACTTCGGCAGCCTGGTGGTAAGCATGTTCAAGTAATAACCAGCCCAGCGGGCTTAAGTGAGCTTTCATCTGTTCAACAATGATGTGAATTGCTAACAGGCCATCTTTGCCAGGTGTGAGTGCTGTTTGGGGTTCAAAGGGTAGGCCGTCACCTTGCAGATGTTCATCTTCGACATCGATGTAGGGCGGGTTGGAGACGATTAATTCGAAGTGTTCGTTTTGTTTTAAAGCATCACGCCACTCTCCCTGCCGGAATTCAATATTGTGAAGCTGTAGGCGTTGGGCGTTTGTCTGAGCCACCTTAAGTGCCTCCGCGCAGATGTCAGTTGCGATGATTTGACACGTGGCGCGTTCGCTAGCGATGGCCAGGGCAATAGCGCCAGAGCCTGTGCCAAGATCAGCGATGTGCCAGTTGGCATTAGCAGGAATTTTTTCCAACGCTTGTTCGACTAGTAGTTCGGTTTCGGGTCTGGGAATCAGGGTGGCGGGTGTCACCTGTAAGAGCAGTGACCAGAACTCGCGCCAGCCAGTCAGGTAGGCCAATGGTTCACCTTGTTGCCGCCGTCTGAGCAGCTGTTGAAACCGCGAGAGGGCGTCGTCATCAAGCTCGCGTTCTGGCCAGGCACGCAAATAACTGCGTTCTTTATCCAGCACATGAGCCAGCAGGACTTCGGCGTCGAGACGGTCGATCTTGTCTCTGGCAGCACTTAGTGCGGAGGCGATGTTGGTCACTTTAGCGAATTTACTCGCTCATTGCTGCCAGCAGGTCGGCCTGGTATTCATTGGTGAGTGGGTCGATGACCTGGGCCAGTCCGCCGTTCATGACATCTTCCAGCTTGTATAAAGTCAGGTTAATGCGATGATCAGTCACGCGGCCCTGTGGGTAATTGTAAGTACGGATACGTTCAGAGCGATCGCCACTGCCCACCAGTTGACGGCGAGTGCTGGCTTCCTCAGCTGCCTGTTTCTCCTGCTGCATGGAGTTGAGCTTGGCCTGTAACAACGACATGGCGCGGGCCCGGTTTTTGTGTTGTGAGCGCTCATCCTGACACTCCACCACAATGCCGCTGGGCAGGTGGGTCAGGCGAATGGCGGAATCGGTCTTGTTGACGTGCTGACCGCCGGCACCAGAGGCGCGGAAGGTGTCCACTTTGAGATCAGCTGGATTGATGTCGATCTTTTCCAGTTCATCGGCCTCAGGCATGACAGCAATGGTGCAGGCCGAGGTGTGGATGCGGCCTTGGGACTCGGTCTCGGGGACGCGCTGCACACGGTGGGCGCCGGACTCGAATTTCATTTTTGAATAGGCGCCGCGTCCGATGATGCGCGAGATAATTTCTTTATAGCCACCATGTTCACCTTCGTTTTCGCTCATGACTTCAACTTGCCAGCCCTGTTGCTCAGCATAACGTGAATACATGCGGAATAAATCACCGGAGAAGATGGCGGCTTCATCACCACCCGTGCCGGCACGAATTTCCAAATAGATATTTTTATCGTCATTAGGGTCTTTGGGCAGCAGTAATTTTTGCAGCTCGGCATCCAGGCTGTCGCGGGTCTCTTTTGCGGCCTTGTATTCCTCCTCAGCCAGTTCTTTCATGTCCGGGTCAGACATCATTTCCTGCGAGGTTTCGATGTCTGCCAGGGCCTGCTGATATTTTTCGAAACAGGCGATGACTGGATTGAGCTCGGCATACTCCTGTGACAGGCCGCGGAATTTGTTTTGGTCGGCGATAGTATCCGGGTCGGACAGGAGTGCATTGATCTCCTGCAGCCGCTCGGAGAGGTTCTCCAGCTTGGCGCGTATGGATGGTTTCACGATTACCTGTCTGTGGTTTTTAGTTGGAAGAGTAAGCGCGCAGCATCGAGTAGTTCGTCACGGCCTTCAAAGCCGGCTTGGCGCATTTGTGTGCTGGGGGCGTGGGTGAATTTGTTGGTCATGTTATGAGCCAGTTTTTGCAACACTTTTTCAGGATCGGCGCCGTTGCTGAGCAACTGCATTGCTTTGGCAACTTCCGCATCGCGTATGCCCGTGGCATGATCACGGAACTGACGGATGGCATCGACGGAATTGAGTGACTGTAGCCAGCCCATAAAGTGAGCGACCTGGGTGTCGATAATCTCTTCCGCTTGTTCAGCCGCCTCCTGGCGCGATTTAAGCCCTTCTTGGATGATCTCCTGTAAGTCATCAACCGTATAGAGATAGACGTCTTCCATCTTGCCGACTTCAGGCTCGATATCACGCGGTACGGCGATATCAATCATCAGGATGGGGCGATGTTTGCGCTGTTTGACGGCACTTTCAACCGCACCTTTGCCCAGAATTGGCAGTTGGCTGGCGGTGGATGAGATGACAATATCGGCCTCAGCCAAATGTGCCGGGATTTCTCCCAGTGGAATGGCGTAACCATCAAATTCCGCTGCCACGGAATGCGCCTTTTCTAGTGTGCGATTGGCGATGATAATGCGGCCGATGCCAGAGGAATGCAGGTGTCGGGCAGCCAGTTCGATGGTTTCACCGGCGCCGATGAGTAGCGCGGTGTGTTCCTCCAGGTCACTAAAGATCTGTTTAGCCAGGCTAACGGCTGCAAACGCAACGGACACCGGGCTGGAGCCAATGGCTGTATCGGTGCGCACCTGTTTGGCCACTGAAAAGGTATGTTGAAACAATTTATTGAGCAATTTGCCGATGGTGCCGGCTTGTTCCGCCTTGCTGTAGGCGTCTTTTATCTGGCCCAGTATCTGTGGTTCGCCTAGAACAAGTGAATCCAGGCCGCTGGCAACACGCAGGACATGTTTTACTGCCAGTTGATCCGGATGTACGTAAATGTAGGGTCTTACCTCGTCGTCACTGAGCTTATGGTAATGCTCAAACCAGTCGATAACAGTTTTGCCTTGGTCTTCGTTACTGCTGCAGACAAGTTCGGTGCGATTGCAGGTCGACAGAATAGCCGCCTCGCTCACCTCGCTGGACGAAGTAAGTTCGTGGAGGGCATCGGTAAGACGTTCGGGGGCAAATGAGACGCGCTCCCTAATTTCTACCGGTGCCGTTTTGTGGTTTATACCAACGGCAAGAAGACTCATTGAAACTTTACTGCATTACCGAATCAAATAGATAAGGAATTCTGCTGTAAAATTGCCAAAATGGCAAGTTGAGCAAGCAGTTATATGGGAATGTTTTGGGGTTACGCTTACTCCGGGGTAGACTAGCCTATTATTTTAATCCTAAGGCCTTTGGTGGCCATGCCGTGGAGGGCAGAATGAAGCCTTTGAGGTTAATCTTTGGATATTTTCTAGTAGTATCAATAATTTCTGGTTGTGCGACCGCGCCCCAGCAGGGGGCCTTAGACCCAGCAGATCAAGCTGAACAGCTGGCGACCGGGCCGGATTTGCCAAATATCGAGTTGACGCCAGAACTGCTGAATGATCTGTTTGTTGCTGAAGTTGCATTGCAGCGTGCCCAGTATTCCACCGCAGTTAAATATTACAGCCGCCTGGCAAAAGAGACCCAGGACCCGCGCTTGGCCGAGCGTGGTACCCGAATTGCTGTTTTTACCCGTGAGTACCGGACAGCGTTGGATCTAGGTAAGCAGTGGATTGAGCTGGACCCAGGGAATGTTGATGCCGGCCAGATCCTGACGGCCTTATATGTCAAGACCGGTGATTATGATGCTGCACTTGAATCGCTTGAGCGGCTATTAGAGCAGTCGGCTCAGGATGATAAGAGTCGCTATATGTTGATGATCCGTTTGCTTGGTCGTGAACAGGACAAGGAAGCTGCACTTGAGGTGATGAATCGCTTTCTTAATCGACACCCCGACGATACCGCAGCCTTGTTTGCGTATTCTCAGTTGGCTTTACGCGCCGGCAAGGTGGAGGTGGCAGAGTCAACCATCGATCATTTGCTTGAAATAGAGCCCGACTGGACCCAGGCAGTGATTCTGCGTACCCGGATACTGCAGGCCAGTAATCGAGAGCTTGCCGCGTTGGATTATATTGCCGGCGTGGTAGATCGGAATGGCAAGGACATGGAGTTGCGAGTTGCCTATGGTCGAATGCTTGTAGATGTGGATCGCCCTGAAGAGGCTCTGGTGCAGTTCCGCAAGGTGCTTAAGGCGCAGCCGGAAAATGATGACATCCTATTCGCTGCCGGCCTGGTGGCATTGCGCATCGAGCAGGTCGATGAGGCGCAGGATTATTTTATACGTTTGAATGATCGCGCCGTGCGGGTCGATGAAACTGGCTTCTACCTGGGGCGGATTGAAGAGTACAAAGAGAATTACCCCAAGGCGATTCGTTGGTACAGCTCGGTCAGTCGCGGTGAGAATTTTCTCAATGCGCAGATTCGCAGTGCCTTGTTGTATGCGCGCCAGGGCGATGTGGACACAGCACGGGCCCATTTGCATGCCGCGCAGGCTCGTAGTCCGGGGCAGCAGTTGCGCCTGTTTCTGGCAGAGGGCGAAATTTTACGTGATGTTGGCCATTACGACGAGGCAATGGCAGTTTACAGCAGGGCATTGAAAGAGTTTCCAAACAACACCGAGCTGCTTTATGCCCGTGCAATGGTGGCAGAGAAAATAGATCGGATTGATCTGCTCGAGCGTGATTTGCTGACAATTCTTGAGAGTGAGCCAGATCACGTTGATGCACTTAACTCGCTGGGTTACACCCTGGCAGATCGCACAGACCGTTTTGATGAGGCTTACTCTTATGTCAAGCGGGCCTTGGAACTGAAGCCGGATACCTTTTATATAATGGATAGCATGGGATGGGTGCTTTACCGTCAGGGTAAGTTGGATGAGGCGCTGGTCTATCTCAGGAAAGCGATGGAAATGAATAATGACGCTGAAATCGCCGCCCACCTGGGTGAGGTGCTATGGGTCAAAGGTGACCATGAAGGTGCCCGGGATATTTGGCAGAAGGCGTTGGAGGAATCACCTGAAAGCGGCGCCGTGCTGAATGCGATTAAACGGCTAGAAAAATAATGCCTCGAATTACTTTACATCCCCAGGGCCGGCAGGCCCTGGGTATTTTTTTGTTTGCCGTTAGCGTTTTATTTCTGTCTGCCTGCGCAACCCGCCCGGTCGCAACACTGCAAGAGCAGGAGCTAAGCTGGCAAACGCGACAGCACGCCTTGGCTCAACTGGATAACTGGTCATTTAAAGGCCGGTTGGCTGTCAAAGATAAAGTGCAGGACAGTTGGAGTGCATCATTGCGTTGGCAACAGGAGGATGATAGCTATGATATCCACCTGTCAGGCGCGTTTGGCCAGGGTGCGGCGCGTCTGTTTGGGCATGAAGGTTATGCCGTGATAGAAACCAGCCAGCATGCCGCGTTAACTGCCACCTCTGCAGAGCTGTTGATGCAAGAACAGCTGGGCTGGTCTGTACCAGTGCAGGGGTTTAAGTACTGGTTAGTTGGTAGCCCGGAACCCGGCATGATCGATCGTCACTCGATTGATGAATTTGGTCGTTTGTCTGAGTTGGAACAGTCCGGCTGGCAGATGCGCTATCGCAGTTATACCATTGTTAATGGCATCGAATTGCCGCGCAAACTGGAATTGGAGAACGAGCGTCTGCGTGTCCGCTTGGTGATTGATTCCTGGCAAATAAATTCAGGGACGCAGGAATGACCCAGACGCTGAGCTGGCCGGCTCCGGCCAAGGTTAATCTGTTTTTACATATCACTGGCCGGCGTGCTGATGGTTATCATCTGTTGCAGACGGTATTTCAGTTCCTGGGTTACAGTGATGAGCTGACGTTTGAACTGCGCTCTGATGGGGTGGTAAGGCGCCTGACCGAGATCGAAGATGTCGCCGAAACAGATGACCTGACAGTACGTGCCGCCCGTAGTCTGCAACAACTAAGCGGCACCTCGCTGGGAGTTGACATCCACATCAACAAGAAGTTACCCATGGGGGGTGGCCTGGGGGGTGGCAGCTCAGATGCGGCTACTACCTTGGTCGCCCTAAATCAACTCTGGAAGCTTGGCTTGCCACAAGAACAACTGGCTGATTTGGGTTTGAAATTAGGCGCCGACGTGCCCGTATTTGTGCATGGTCAGGCGGCCTGGGCCGAAGGGGTGGGTGAGGAATTTACACCTGTCGAGTTGCCTGAGCCCTGGTTTTTAGTCGTGATCCCCCCCTGCCATGTTTCGACCGCTGAAGTCTTTAATGCGCCGGAATTGACACGGGACGCCCAAAGCCTCAAAATACCCGCCTTTCTCGACGGGCAGGGCATTAACGTCTGTGAAGAAGTGGTGCGGAAACGCTACCCAGATGTCGATAAGGCCTTGAATTGGTTGGCTCAATATAGCCAAGCAAAAATGAGTGGTACAGGTGCGTGCGTGTTTGCCCCCTTTGCCAATGAGGCGGATGCGTATCATGTTTTGCAACAAATGCCAGCTGAATGGCGGGGCTTTGTTGCCAAAGGCTTGAACCGGTCTCCACTGTTAGACCGCCTGGCCCAAGAGTCGCATCCAAACGAGATAACAGTTTGATTATTGGGGTGTCGCCAAGCGGTAAGGCACAGGGTTTTGATCCCTGCATACCCAGGTTCGAATCCTGGCACCCCAGCCATATTTTCCAGTGAGCAGAAAAGCGAGAGAGGTTATGGTCGTGTCTGACAACAGGATGATGGTGTTCACTGGAAACGCCAATCCCCAGCTCGCCCAAGCGGTGGTCAAATACCTAGACACCTCACTCGGCAAGGCCGTTGTTGGCCGATTTAGTGACGGCGAAGTCATGGTCGAAGTGATGGAAAATATCCGCGGCCGTGACGTGTTCATCATTCAATCCACCTGCGCGCCCACTAACGATAACCTGATGGAATTGTGCGTCATGATTGACGCCATGCGCCGCGCCTCGGCCGCGCGAATCACGGCGGTTATTCCCTATTTTGGTTATTCACGTCAGGATCGCCGTTCCCGTTCAGTTCGTGTTCCCATCAGCGCACGTGTGGTGGCTGACATGATTACAGTCAGTGGAGCAGATCGTGTATTGACGGTAGATCTGCATGCCGATCAGATCCAGGGCTTTTTCGATATGCCGGTGGATAACATCTACGCATCCCCAATCCTGTTGGGTGATATCTGGCGTCATAAAGATGGTGAAATAGTTGTGGTCTCACCTGATGTGGGTGGTGTTGTGCGCGCCCGTGCCCTGGCCAAACGTCTGGATGATGCCGATCTGGCCATTATCGATAAACGCCGTCCCAAGCCCAATGTTGCCCGTGTGATGAACATCATTGGTGAAGTAGATGACCGCACCTGTATTTTGATTGATGACCTGGTCGATACAGCAGGCACTTTGTGTCAGGCTGCTGGTGCACTGAAAGAGCAAGGGGCTAGCAAAGTGGTGGCGTATTGTACCCATGCTGTTTTGTCGGGCCCGGCTGTAACTAATATTGAAAATTCGCAATTGGATGAGTTGGTGGTGACGGATACCATTCCTTTAACGCCGGAAGCGCAGTCATGTGGCCGTATACGCCAGCTTAGTATTGCCGAGCTGCTTGGTGAAACCATTCGTCGTATTAGCACCGAAGAGTCTGTCAGTTCTCTGTTTGTTGAATGATTTTATAGTACCAAAGGGGAGAATAGCTTCTCCCCTTTTTGAACCCCAAGCACATTTGTGCGCAGCAAAATGCTGCGGGTGAAAATGAATTTGTGCGGTCAGTTATCTTAACTGGCAGTGCGAACCATGCCAAACCTGGTCGCGGGTGAGGCGAACATTAACTGTAATCGAGAGATATTAATATGAGCGTTGAAAATTTTGTGGTTGATGCACAGCCGCGTGCAGACGAGGGGAAGGGTGCGAGCCGCCGCCTACGTCGCACCGGTAATGTACCAGCCGTTATTTATGGTGGCGGTAAAGATCCGCAAAGTATCAGTTTGCAGCATAACGTTATGATGCAGCATGTCGAGCATGAAGCCTTCTTTTCTCACATTCTGACTGTGAATGTGGCTGGTAGTGCTGAAAAGGCGATTCTGAAAGATGTGCAATGGCACCCGTATAAACCGGCAATCGCGCACATGGACTTTCTGCGCGTTGATGAGAATACGATTATTAAGGTCCACGTACCCATTCACTTTGTTGGTGAAGATGTGGCGCCGGGTGCTAAGGCCGGTGGTCTCGTAACGCATCAATTGACAGCTATTGAAGTGAGCTGCCCTGCTGGCAAATTGCCCGAATATCTTGAGGCGGATGTCTCTGCCTTGGATTTGGGTGATTCACTACACTTGTCTGATATCAAACTGCCAGAAGGTGTCACAATTCTTGAGCTGAGTCATGGTGAAGAACATGATTTGCCCGTGGCTGCTATCGTGGTAACTCGTGGTGGTGCTGCAGGTGAAGATGAGGCAGAGGCAGAGGCGGAAGTCGTCGCTGAAGAAGGCGAAGAAGCTGCTGCAGAATAAGTTCTGGGTTAAATAGAACGAAGGAGACCGGTGTTGTCTGCTGCTGTCGCTTTAATTGTTGGGCTGGGGAATCCTGGACCAGAATATGAAGAGACTCGGCACAACGCCGGTTTTTGGTTTGTGGAGCAGGTGGCGCGTCAGCAAGGCGAACAGTTTCGGCTGGAGAGCAAGTTCAAAGGCGAGATTACCAAGGTTGTTATCAAAGGTCAGCAGGTCTGGTTGCTCAAACCCAATACCTTTATGAATCGCAGTGGTCAGTCCGTGGCGGCCCTGGCCCGTTTTTATAAAATTCCACTGGAAAATATCCTGGTCGTGCATGATGAATTGGATCTGCCTCCTGGCACCTCGCGTATAAAACAGGGTGGTGGTCATGGTGGTCATAACGGTCTGCGGGATATTGTTGCGCAGATGGGTGGCAAGGAGTTTATGAGATTACGGGTTGGCATTGGTCATCCGGGCAATAGTAAGCAAGTGAGTAATTATGTGCTCTCTCGTGCCAGTGCGGATGATCAGCGTTTAATCGAGGAATCCCTGGCTGATGCCCTTGAGGTTTTGCCCCAAGTAGTGAGTGGCGAGTTTCAAAAGGCAATGAACTCGCTGCATAGTGATTGAAAGAGTATTTGAAGACGCCTCGTTAATACCCCCTAATGCCAAGCTGATCGCGCAAAAGCACGATGCTGAAACTGAGAACAGGAATAAGATATGGGAATCAAATGTGGAATTGTCGGTCTGCCCAATGTGGGTAAGTCCACCCTTTTTAATGCCTTGACCAAGGCAGGCATTGAGGCGGCCAATTATCCCTTTTGCACTATTGAGCCCAACGTGGGTGTGGTACCGATTCCGGATTCGCGTCAGGACAAGTTAGCTGAGATCGTCAAGCCTGAGCGCGTCTTGCATGCCACTATGGATTTTGTCGATATTGCCGGTTTGGTCGCCGGCGCTTCAAAAGGTGAGGGTTTGGGCAACCAGTTTCTGGCTAACATTCGTGAAACCGATGCCATCGCCCACGTAGTGCGTTGTTTTGAAGATGGCAACGTTGTGCATGTGGCTGGCAAGGTTAGTCCCTTGGATGATATTGAGGTCATCAACACCGAACTTAGTCTGGCCGATCTGGAGACGGTCGAAAAGGCGATCCAGCGCCTAAGCCGTGTTGCCAAGAGTGGTGACAAAGAAGCCAAGGCCCAGTTGGCATTATGTGAACAGGTAAGAGCTCATCTGGATGAGGGTCAGCCTGTGCGCGCCATGGACCTCGACGCTGACCAGCTCTATCTTTTGCGTGATCTGCACCTGCTCACTATCAAACCGACCATGTACATTGCCAATGTGGCTGAAGGTGGATTTGAAAACAATGCTTATCTTGATCAGGTCAGGGAGTTGGCCGAGTCAGAAGGTGCGGTAGTTGTTCCTGTTTGCGCCTCCATTGAATCAGAGCTGATCGATCTCGAAGATGAAGAGAAAGAGATGTTCTTGGCCGAGATGGGTCTGGAAGAGCCGGGGCTAAATCGTGTCATCCGAGCTGGTTATACATTATTAGGCCTGCAAACTTACTTCACGGCTGGCGTAAAAGAGGTGCGTGCCTGGACTGTTAAAGTAGGCGCCACTGCACCGCAAGCGGCTGGTGTGATCCACACTGATTTTGAAAAAGGATTTATTCGTGCCGAGGTCGTTGCATACGATGACTTTATAGCTGGGAACGGTGAGCAGGGTGCCAAGGAGGTGGGCAAGTGGCGTCTCGAAGGCAAGGATTATATTGTGCAAGATGGTGATGTAATTCATTTTCGCTTTAACGTCTAAACACCTTATAAAGCGTTAATCTTGACAATAAGCCCCTAAACCCGCAAAATTCGCACTCCTTGTCTAAAGGGCATTCAGGGGCGTTCTGCCCAAGTAATAATGGCTACGTAGCTCAGCTGGTTAG